>DASTSC010000151.1:0-1707 GCA_035760905.1 Candidatus Limnocylindrales bacterium
GCGTAGGCCTGGCCGGCGTTCCCGGCCGACATCGTCACCGCGCCGCGCGCCCGCTCCTCCGCGGTCAGCGCGGCGAGCCGGTTGAGCGCGGCGCGCGGCTTGAACGAGCCGGTCTTCTGGAGATGCTCCGCCTTGAGGAGCAACCGGCCGTCCGCGAGCCGGTGGCCGGTCGCCCGCTCGACGACCCGGCCCGCGGTCTCCGAGCTGAGGATCGGCGTCCGATGGAGGCGACCGCCGTGGCGCTCGCGGGCGGCATGGATCGCTTCGAGCGGGATCGATCGGTCGTCCACGGCCCGATGATCGCAGCCGGAGCCGCCACGCGTTCCGGGCGATGGAGTACCGTCCGGGCGATGAAGGGCGATCGAGTCGAGATCGTGGTCGACACCGGCCAGGGCGTGCAGACGTACGAGATCGTCGCGTCGCGCGCGGGGCGCCGGATCGAGACCACCACCGCCCGCGGCGTCGTGGAGGTGACCGAGGTCACCCGCGGCGGCACGCCCGTTCGAACCGGTCGCTTCATGGCCAACCGGGTCGTCGCCCTCGTCGAGCACCCGGCCCTCGAATCCGACGGCGCGGGCGTGGATGTGACGACGCGCCGCCGGATGGGCGGCCCCGAACGACCGCGGGCCGGCGGGCGGCGCGCTGCGGCCCCGAACCAGGTCGCCTTCGACCAGCTCCTCGAGCAGGAGGCGACCGAGCCGGACCCGGTCGAGGAGCTCGAGGCCGCGCGGGAGCGTCGCGAGGGCGACTGACACTCCGCGGTCCCCGCCAGCCGCCCTAGGCCGGTTCTCCGACCGCGAAGAGCTCGACCGGCTCGTCGAAGCCCTTGAGGGCGTGGACCCCGACCGACTCGAACCGGATCCCGCTGCCGCCGGCCAGCAGGCGGGATACCGCGGACGTGTAGATCGAACCGCCGGGAGCGGCAGCCATGACGCGGGCCGCCTCGTGGACCGCGATCCCGCGGAGATCCCCGTCGATCACGTCGACCTCGCCCGTGTGCACCCCGGCTCGGATCTGGACACCGACGGCCGCGACCGCACTCCGGATCGAGATCGCGGCCCGAACGGCCGCTTCGGCGCTCGCGAACGCGGCGAGGAAGCCGTCGCCGGTTGTTGCGACCTCGCGTCCCGCAAACCGTTCGATCTGGAACCGCACCGTCCGGTTGTGATCCCCGAGCCGCTGTTTCCAGGCGGCGTCGCCGATGCGGGCGGCGGTCTGGGTCGAGTCGACGATGTCCGTCATCAGCATCGTCAGCAGCGTCCGCGCGCGCGGCGATGGCAGTGCGAAGTCGGAGACGTTGCCGGACATGTCCACGATCACGAGCGGCTCATCGCCGGCGACCCAGGCATCGTGACCCGGCGGCACGTCGATCACGTCGCTCGGACCGAACTCGCGCTCTTCGCCGTCGTCCATCCGGACCACGAAACGGCCGGCGAGGATCAGCTGGAGGTGGTGGACCTGGCATGACGACGTTCCGACCACCGGCTGCACGTCGATCGACCATCGCCAGCCGGGTTCGAGCACCGCCCGACCGATCACGAAGCCGCGCCCGAGGTCGACGAAGACCCCCACCCCATGGCCGAGCGGGCGCAGCGAATCCGGATCCTCGAGGTTCTTGCTCCTGAGTCGCGCGTCCGGAACATTCATGTCCCACCGACCTCGTGACGCATCTAGAGTCCGGCCTTCATCGTCGCCGACCGGCGCGCC
>DASTSC010000152.1:0-3829 GCA_035760905.1 Candidatus Limnocylindrales bacterium
CGCCTGACCGTCAACGCCTGCCTCGACGCGATCCGACGCCGGCGGCGACGCCCGATCGAGATCCGGATCGAGCCGCTCATCCTGCCGGCCGAGGGTGACCACCAGCACGGGTTCGCCGTTCGCGACGAGATCGAGCGCGGCCTCGCCCGCCTCTCGCCCGACCAGCGGGCGGTCCTCGTCCTCCACTACTTCGTCGGACTGCCGGTGCCGGCGCTCGCCGACACACTCGGGATCCCGCTCGGGACGGCGCAGTCGCGACTGGGTCGGGCGCTCGCGGCGCTCCGGGCGGCGCTTCGGGCCCATGAACGGCCGGCCGAACCCGAGCCCGAGCCGGCGCGGACGCCGGAAGGACAGACGGCATGATCACGCTCGAGCAGCTCGACCGCGACATCGCCGGATGGTTCGCCGAGGTCCCCGCGCCGCGCGACCCCGAGCTCGTCGAGGACATCCTCCTCGAGACGCGGGACATGCGGCAGCGGCCGGCCTGGACGTTCGTGCCGTTCCTGCCCCGGCCGATGAATCGGAGCCTCCGGGCGCGCCTTGCCGCCGCCCTGCCGGCGCGGCGGCTCGCGATCCTCGTCGTCGTCGCCGGCCTGCTGGCCCTCGCCGTGGCGGCCGCGATCGTCGGCAGCCAGCCCTCGCTGCCCCCGCCGTTCGGCCAGGCGGGGAACGGGCTCGTCGCGTACGAGAAGGGCGGCGACATCCTCGTCGTCGATCCCGCAACTGGCCAGCGGCGGCTGCTCGTCGGCGGCCCTGAGCTCGATCACTTTCCGCGCTGGTCGCTCGACGGGGAGAGGCTGGCCTTCATCCGCGGCGAGCGGCACGACGAGGCCCTCGTCGTCGTCGATGCCGCGGGAGTCGTGCAGTCGGTGTCGACGTCCCACCTGTCGGGCACGGATCCGGACGGCATCGCCTGGGCCCCGGACGGTCGCACCATCGCGGTCGTCTCGGACACGGGCCTCCAGCTCTTCGACACGCGCACCGGACTCGCGACGCGGCCGCCGGTCCCCCATTTGGGCCTGGAGGTCCACTGGCGGCCGCCGGACGGACGCGAGCTGCTCTTCGTCGGCGGACCCGCGCAGCAGCCGAGGCTCGTCCGGTACTCGCTCGACGACGGGACGGTGGCCGAGGTGCCCGGGACGGCGGTCGACGTCGCCGACGACGAGAGCTTCGGCCTCCGACCGGTCGGCTGGACCCCCGACGGACGGCGCTTCGCCTACCACCGGGTCTCTCCCTCCGGGCGGGACGACGTGACCGTGGTCGTCGACGTCGAGACCGGCGACGAGGTCGTCCTCGACGTGGGCTACGGCCGCCTGTCGAACGACGGGACGCGCGTCGTCGGCGTGGCGACCGACGGTCTTCACGAGTGGCTGTGCGTGGCTCCGACCGCCGGCGGGCCGTGCCAACCGATCGCCGGCTCGCCCGAGCTCGTGGATGCGACCGGCTTCGCGTCATGGCAGTGGGCGCCGGACGATTCGGTGATCCGGAGCGGGGGGCCCGACGGGCGCGCCGTCCTCCTCGACCCGAACGGGGGCGAGCCGCAGCGGCCGGCCTGGGCCGCCGAAGGTGCCGAGAGTTGGCAGCGTCGGGCGCACTAGCGCTCCTCCCGCATCCCCGAGTGCGCGAGCGGCGTCGCTCGCTCCGCTGAGCCTGTAGGAGGTCCGAATGCACCCCGCCCTGGTTTCGCATGCCCTGAATCCGCGCTCCCGGCGGCGCGCAGCCGCCATCGCGGCGATCGCCGCGGTCCTGCTGCTGGCGGCCCCTTCCGCCGTCAGCGCGCGGTCCTTCGGTGACTGGGAGCTCGCCGTTCCCGAAACCGACGTGAACACGGCCGCGGCCGAGGGCTGCCCGATCGAGTCGCCCGACGACCTCAGCCTCTACATCGCCTCGAACCGGGCCGGTGGGACGGCGACCCCCGACCCGAACGACATCTGGGTCTTCCACCGCTCCTCGGTCGATGCGCCGTGGGGTCCGGCCGAGAACCTCGGCACGCCGGTGAACTCGGCCTTCGCCGACTACTGCCCGACGCCGCTCCGGGGCAAGGCGCTCCTGTTCGTGTCGAACCGGCCCGGTGGCTGCGGTGGCGGCGACATCTACCTCGGCCGGAAGAACCCCGCCCACGGCTGGTCGATCCGAAACCTCGGCTGCGCCGCGACCGGCACGGGCCCGAACTTCCCGGGCGGTGAGTTCGGCCCGTCGCTCGTCGAGACGGCGCAGGGGACGTTCCTCTTCTTCTCGAGCGACGGCTACGACGTCGGGGGCGACCAGGACATCTACATGAGCCGTCAGCGCTCCGACGGCAGCTTCGGGCCGGCATCGCCGGTCGCCGAGCTCAACACCGGCGTCCACGACTTCATGCCGAACGTCCGCAAGGACGGCCTCGAGATCGTCCTCAACTCGAACCGCCCGGGTGGGTTCGGTGGCCAGGACGTGTACACGGCTCGGCGGGCCTCGACGGCGGACGCCTGGTCCGCGCCGGTCAACCTCGGCGGACTCGTGAACACCGGCGGCAACGAGACGCGCTCGTCGCTGTCGTGGGACGGCACGCGTCTCCACTTCGGCCGCGACGGCGACATCTTCGTGAGCACGCGGTCCCGATAGCTCGCTCTCCCTGGCGTCGTCGCCGCGTGGGGGCGCGGCGCAGTGGCCAACGCGACGGCCCTCGGTCTCGCGACCGGGGGCCGTTTCGTGCCGAGCAGCACCGGGTCTACGTGCTCGCAAGCAATACAGCCCGCTGGTATGCTGGCGGCGTGAAGATCACGCTCGACCTCGATGCTGAACTCTACCGGGCGGTGAAGGTGGAGGCTGCCCGGGCTGACCGGAGCATTCGCGACGTCGTCGCGGAGGCGATCGGTGGCTGGCTGGAGCGGCGGGAGGACGAAGAGGACGCGGCGTCGGCGGTCGCGGCCCTCGAGGAGTACGAGCGAGACGGCGGGGTCGCGGCCACCGAGTTCTTCGAACGCCACGCCGCCGAGACGAAGGCCGCCTACGGGTCTGACCGCTCGCCGACGTGACCGGCCGGCCCTGGCGCGTCGAGATCGCTCCGGCGGCCGAACGCGAGCTCCGGCGCCTGCCTCGGGGCGAAGCGGCGCGACTTCGCGGACCGATCCTCGCGCTCGCTCGTGAGCCCCGACCGCGCGGCGTGACGAAGATCGAGGGGAGCGACTTCTGGCGGCTCCGGGTCGGCGACCTGCGAGTGATCTACGCCGTCGACGACCCTCGCCGCCTCGTCATCGTCCTGCGTGTCGCCCGTCGCGCGGAAAGCACGTATCGCCGGCTGCGCTGATCGCTCGGCGGACCTGCCCGCCGCCTCCGGATTCCCACCCCGAACGCCACTTCCGGGGGACGACGCCCCGGCCGGCCCTTCCTAGGTTGGTGGTCCGGTCCAGCCGCCGGGGTCTGGTCAGGGGTCGCGGCTGTGCCGGGCGAAATCGGGAGGGAAGCGCGGATGCGCCATTGGAAGCTCATCGTCGGCGCGGTCGTCGTCGTCCTGCTCGTCGTCGGCGGGGCGTGGGTGTTCGCCCTGAGCGGCGGCCTCGGGGAAACGGCCGCCGGCGACGTCACGGATGGTCCGGCTGCCTCCGCCGCGGCGAAGGTGGCGATGAACGACAACACGTTCGAGCCCGCGTCGGTGACGGTCCCCGCCGGGACGCCCGTCCAGATCGAGCTGAGCAACCCGGGCCAGGCGAACCACAACTTCACGAGCGAGGCGCTCCACGTCAGCACGGGCCCGATGAAGACCGGCGACGTGAAGACGGTCTCGGTCACCGTCCCGAAGGGCACGACGCAGTTCGTCTGCACGTGGCACCAGGGCATGGTGATCGACGTC
>DASTSC010000153.1:0-14992 GCA_035760905.1 Candidatus Limnocylindrales bacterium
CCGCTCTTCTCGGCGGCCGCCTTGCGGGCCTTGTCCCAGTCGCTGCGGAACTGGACGATGCCCTTGTCCGTGAGCGGGTGGCGGACCATCTGCTGGAGGACCTTGAACGGGATCGTCGCGATGTGCGAGCCGGCGAGCGCCGCCTGGGTCACGTGGAGCGGGTTGCGCACCGAAGCGGTGAGGACCTCGGCGTCGAGGTCGTGGAGCTCGACGATGTCGACGAGCTCGCGGATGACGGTCATCCCGTCCTCGTTGATGTCGTCGAGCCGGCCCACGAACGGCGACAGGAGGCTCGCGCCGGCCTTCGCGGCGAGCAGGCCCTGGTTCGCGGAGAAGATGAGCGTGCAGTTCGTCTTGATCCCCTCCTCGGCGAAGCGGCTCATCGCCTCGAGGCCTTCCTCGCTCATGGGGACCTTGACGACGATGTTAGGGGCGAGCTTGGCGAACGCGCGCCCCTCCTTCAGCATTCCCTCGACGTCCTCGGCCACGACCTCGGCCGATACGGGACCGCTCGTGATCGAGCAGATCTCCTTGAGGATGTCCTCGTAGGAGCCACCGACCTTGGCGTAGAGCGTCGGGTTCGTCGTGACGCCGTCGAGCACGCCCCAGCGGGCGGCGATGCGGATCTCTTCGATGTCCGCAGTGTCGAGGAAGATCTTCATTCGAGGAGGCCTCCGTTCCAGGTGCGATGTCAATCGTACGCGGGATCGGGCGGCGACCCCTGGGCCGTCGTCGCGACGCCCGATCGCGCCGCGCCTGCGACGATCGTCCGGTGACAACCCTGCCGCTCGGCGTCCGCGGGCTGTGGGCCGTCCCGGGCTTTCGCCGGTTCTGGATCGGCGAGGGAGTGTCGTTCCTCGGCAACGAGGTCACCGAGCTCGCGCTGCCGCTGACCGCCGTCCTCGTGCTCGGAGCGTCGGCCTCCGAGATGGGCCTGCTGACCGCGGCGCTGTTCCTGCCGTATCTCGTCTTCGGGCTCGTGGCCGGGGTCTGGGTGGACCGGATGCGGCGGCGCCCGGTTCTCGTCGCGCTGGACCTCATCAGCGCCGCCGCCGTGCTCGCGATCCCCCTCGCCGCGTGGGCCGGCGTCCTGCGGATCGAGCTTCTCTACGTCGTCGCGTTCGTGCTCGGCTCGACGGTCGTCGTCTTCATGGTCGCATATCAGTCCTTCGTCCCGACGCTCGTGGGGCGCGACGCGATCATCGAGGCGAACGCCGCGCTCGAGGCGACGAACTCGATCGCCCTCGTCGCGGGCCCGGGGCGCGGCGGGCTTCTCGTCCAGCTCGTCGGCGCGCCGTTCGCGCTGCTCGTCGACGGCGCCTCGTTCCTCTTCTCCGCCTCCCTCGTCGGGTCGATCCGCGTGGAGGAGCCGCCACCGCTTCCCGCGGCCACGCGCCCCTCTGCCGCCGACGACATCCGGGCCGGCATCCGCTACGTGGCATCGGTCCCGGCGCTCGCCGCGCTCGTTCGCGGCGGTGCCGTCCACAACTTCTTCAGTCGGATGATGGAGGCGCTGTTCGTGCTGTTCGCCACCCGTCGCCTCGGGCTCGACGCGGCGACGATCGGGCTCGTGGTGGCGGCGGCGGGGCCGGGCGCCTTCGTCGGGTCGCTGCTCGCGTCACGCGCGTCGCGAGCCTTCGGGCTCGGGACCACCGTCTGGTCGATGCAGGTGCTCACCGGCATCGCCCGGCTGTCGGTCCCGGCGACGCTCCTCCTCGGCCCGATTGCCGGAACCGCCAATGCTCCGGTCGCCTCCGCGATCGTCCTCGCCGCCGGGATGTTCCTCCTCGGCGTGGCCCGGACCGTGTTCAACGTGAACCAGGTGGGTCTTCGGCTGTCGATCACGCCGGAACGGATGCACGGCCGGATGAGCGCCACGATGCGGTTCGTCATGTGGAGCGTCACCCCGTTCGGCGCGCTCGCAGGTGGCCTTCTCGCCTCGACGCCCCTCGGGCTCGACGCGACGCTCGTCGTCGCCGGGCTCGGCGTCCTCGCGGCCACGCTCTTCCTGCTCCCGGCGCCGCTCCGCACGCTGCGGAGCATCTCGGACGTGGGGAGGGCGGGCTCGTCAGCGGCGGCCGACTGAGCGCCTGCCGCGCGGTCCGGCGAGCGTGCGCCGTCAGCTGGCCCCGACCTCCTCGCGCTCGCCCGCCGTGCGCCGATCGATCCCGGCGCCCTGTCCCCGCCCCTCGGCGATCGCGGCGCCAACGAAGCCGTCGAAGAGCGGGTGCGGCCGCTCCGGTCGCGACTTGAACTCGGGGTGGAACTGGCTGGCCACGAACCAGGGGTGGTCAGCGAGCTCGACGATCTCGACGAGGCGGCCGTCGGGCGACTGGCCCGACAGGAGCATGCCCGCGGCCTCGAGCGTCTGGCGATAGCGGTTGTTCACCTCGAAGCGGTGCCGGTGGCGCTCGTAGATGACCTCCTGGCCGTACGCCCCGGCGGCCTTCGTTCCCGGCGTCAGGCGAGCCGGGTAGAGCCCGAGCCGCATCGTCCCACCCTTGTCCTCGAGCTCACGCTGGTCGGGCATGAAGTCGATGACGGGGTTGTCGGTGAACATGTCGAACTCGGTCGAGTTCGCGTCCCCGGTGCCGAGGACCTGCCGGGCGAACTCGATGACGGCGCACTGGAGGCCGAGGCAGAGGCCGAGGTAGGGCACGCGGTGGTCGCGGGCGTAGTGGGCGGCGAGGACCTTGCCCTCGATCCCTCGATGGCCGAAGCCACCCGGGACGAGCACGCCTGCGACACCATCGAGCCGCTCGTCGACGTTCTCGGGCGTGAGCGCCTCCGAATCGACCCACCGAACCTTCGCGTCCACCCCATGCGCCCAGGCGGCGTGCTTGAGCGCCTCGGTCACCGACAGGTAGGCGTCGGGCAGCTCGATGTACTTGCCGACGAGCCCGATCTCGAGCTCCGGCTTCGGGGCCTTGATCCGCTCGACGAGGGCGCGCCACGAGGCGAGGTCCGGCTCGGCCTCGGGATCGCCGAGCGCGAGCTCGCGGACGATCAGCCGCCCGAGCCCCGACTCCTCGAACTGGAGCGGCACCTCGTAGATCGTGTCGGCGGTCTCGGCCGGGATGACCGCGTCGGGGGCGACGTCGGTGAAGAGCGCGATCTTCTCGCGGATCTCGTCGCTCACCGCCTGATCCGAGCGGAGGACGATGACGTCCGGCTGGATTCCGATCCCGCGTAGCTCCTTGACGGAGTGCTGCGTCGGCTTCGTCTTGAGCTCGCCGGTCGCGGCGAGCGCCGGCAGCAACGTGACGTGGACGTAGAGGACGTTCGCCCGGCCGACGTCCTTGCGCATCTGCCGGATCGCCTCGAGGAAGGGCAGGCTCTCGATGTCGCCGACGGTCCCGCCGACCTCGACGATCACGACGTCCGGCTCGCCGTCCCGCGCGACCCGGGTGATCCGCTCCTTGATCTCGTTCGTGATGTGGGGGATCACCTGGACGGTGCCGCCGAGGTAGTCGCCACGCCGTTCCTTGGCGATGACCGCCTGGTAGATCCGGCCGGTGGTGACATTGCTGAGCTGGGTCAGGTTCTCGTCGATGAACCGCTCGTAGTGGCCCAGGTCGAGGTCGGTCTCCGCGCCGTCGTCGGTGACGAACACCTCGCCGTGCTGGTACGGCGACATCGTCCCGGGGTCCACGTTGATGTACGGATCGAGCTTGAGGATCGAGACGCGGAGCCCGCGCGCCTTGAGGAGCCGGCCGATGCTAGCGGCGGTGATGCCCTTGCCGAGCGAGGAGGTCACCCCTCCGGTCACAAAGACATACTTCGCCATGGGTCGGTCCTCCGGGGGTTTTTCCAATGCTACCGAATCGCGGTGGCGGCGGGCAACGCGGCGGGGACTCCTCGGACGCGATCCCGAGCCGCCTTGCTGGTGCTTCGGACCCACTCGCCGCTGTTCGTCGCCCCTCGCCGCGTTCGTCGCCCCTCGCCGCTGTTCGTCGCACCTCGCCCTTTCGTCGCCCCCTCCCGCTGCTATGTGGGAAATGCCCACCACTGAGACGAGGTTCGTCATCCGAGCGGCTGGAACGCGTCGGTTTGTGGCTCGAGCACCACAGCCCGGACCAGATCGGCCCCCGGACGTGGCGTCCGACGCCGATTTCGGGCTCAGTGGTGGGATATGCCCACACAGCGACGGGAGCGGCGTCGCGGTGTGGGCCCGTAACTGCGGGTCCGCCGGTGACCGCGGGCCGGCGCGACCGGCGCAGCGCGCGCGTGGCAGCGGCTCCGCTGGGAAGAAGGCTCTGGTCAAGAAGGCTCAGAGGAGGATGATCCCGCTCGGTGGGTGTCGGCCCGCTCGCAGCGTGGCGAGGACCATCGAGGTTCGGAGCCTGGGGAGGTCCGCGAACCTGTCCGCGAACCCTCTGAGGATGCGCCGATTGGCGCGTGTGTCAGCTACGACGAGGAGGAAGTGCTCCGTCGGATCGTCGCGTTGCTTGAGCGCGAATCGCCGGAGTTGCGCCTGGATGTCGTAGAGCTTTGCTTCGTGCTCGACCGCAGTGCGCTCGCCGTCGCCGAAGAGCACGAGGTCGTGGCTGCGAAGCTCGACGCGGTCGGTCGTCCGCGGGAGGGGAACCTCGGCGCGCCACGTCAGCGGCCGTCCGACATTCGCGATCAGTCGCTGCAGGCGGCTCGCCTGTGCAACATCGCGAACGGCAGAGGCGCCGGGATACGCCTTCACCGAGACGTCGAGGCCGAGCACGGCTCCGATGCGCGACGCGCGGCCGATCGTGAGGTGCGCCAGCTTCCCCGCCTCGACCCTGCTGTAGTCGGCGCGGTCCATCCGCGCCGCGTCCGCCACCTCCTGTTGGCTCAGCCCACACTCCAGTCGCGCCTGCCGGAACTCCTGTCCGAGATCGCCCAGCGAGCGCTCGGCGCGACGAGCACCACGAGCCAGGGCACGATCCACTGTTCCCATGTCGGAACTCTCGCCCCGGTGCCTTCGCCGGCTCTCACCCGCCACTTACCGCGGATGCTGACCGGCCGACGAAACGGCCGTGAGCTCGCCTGCGGACATGGTCGAATCGCCGGGACCGCGAGAATTGGGCGATGAACGACCGACCAGGGGCCGCGCCCGAAACCGAGGTCTCGTGGCGCGTAGCCGAACCCGGCACGCCGATCTACGCCGCCGACGGATCGCGAGTGGGGACGCTGCGGCAGGTCGCGGCCGACGAGAACGAGGACATCTTCCACGGGCTCGTCGTCGACCGCGAGCAAGGACCGGCCGCCCTCGTGCCGCGCGACGCGGTCGTATCGATCGCGCCGGAGCGGATCGAGGTCAATCTGCCGCCCGAGGCGATCGACCGGCTGCCCGAATGGTCGGACGCGGGCGCGTCCGCCTCGCCGCCGGGCGGCTTCGATACGTAGCCCGAAACCCAGGCGGGGTAGCCCGAGCCCGAGCCGGGGCGCGCGGCGACCACCGCGCCGAGACCGCCGCGCCGAGACGGCCGCGCCGAGACCGCCGCGCAACGAAGAAGCGCGCCTCTTGCGAGAGGCGCGCTTCGTGCGGCTTGGACGCCGGTCTGAACCGGCTACGCCGTCTCCTGCTCCAGGTCGAGTGACTCCTCGTCCGACTCCTCGGTCAGCTTGAGCCAGACGAACAGGCCCGCGAGCACCACGAGCGGGATGACGATGAGCGCCGCGAGCGTGACCCCGAGGGCCACGGCGACCGTCTTGAGCGCCTTCATCCGAACCTCCTTGCTGCCGGGCGGTCGAGAACCGGCCGCCGGCTACTGGCCGCCCGGCGTCACGTGGGCGGGTGTCGGCGGGTGGCGGAGCGCCGGTCCCTGGCCGACCATCTGCTCGATGTCGTCACGAGTGAATTCGGCGAGGACATGCCGGCTGCCCATCTGGCCGGTCATGAGGAGCCGGACGACGAACGCGCCGTCCTGCTCGAAGAAGAACGTGTCGCGCGGCTTCTGCTCGTCCATGTAGCGGCCGATGACGCGGAGCGCCTGCTCGTAGTAACCCGCGGGCGCGCCGGCGGCGTCGTTGAGTTCGGCCCCGCGCCGCGCGACCGCCTCTTCCATGAACCGGGCGATGTCGTCGTCGAGGAAGGTCAGCGTCTCCTTGGTCTGCTGGCCCATCGACTCGGACCAGGCCCCGCTGTCGCCGCTGCCGGTCACGAGCCCCTGGACGATGAACCCGTCGGGCGCCTCGACGAGCATGATCTCGCGCATGCCGCGCTGATCGATGAACGCGCCGATCGAGCGGAAGACTTCCTCGAAGTCCTGGCGCGGGCTCCCCTCGTAGATCCGCATCGATCCTCCACCGGCGAACAGCGTCGCGGCGGCGTTCAGGACCCCGTCGTCTGGTCGATCAGCCCCCGGTCCTTCGCGCGCCGCTCGCTGAGCCGGAAGACGACGACCGAGGCGAGTGTACCGACGGCCCCGGTGGCCAGCAAGGCGATCGCGAGCTCGGCCGAAGTCGGAACCACATGGCCGGCGAGCGACGCGAAGAGCGA
The DNA here is from genome assembly GCA_035760905.1 of Candidatus Limnocylindrales bacterium. Lineage (GTDB taxonomy): Bacteria > Chloroflexota > Limnocylindria > Limnocylindrales > CSP1-4 > DASSHA01. The sequence continues at coordinate 6,476 of DASTSC010000153.1, forward strand.
CCCCTCGCCGCCGATCGACGAGGGCGACCCGGGGAAAAGCGCGGTCCGGACCGCGGCGATCCACCACGTGAGGGGCGTGATCAACCCGAGGGCCTGGAGCGGCCCCGGCAGGACGCCGAGCGGGAAGACCGCGCCGGTGACGAGGAAGAGCGCGCCGGCCGCAGCCTCGGGGTAGGACCAGGCCTCCTGGCGGACCTGGAGGCAGACCGCCGCGAGGACGACGCTGAGCGCGACGACCATGACGAAGCCCCAGCCGGCGCCCCAGACGAAGAGCGGCCAGTCGATGCGCCCGGGGTCGAAGGGGATGCCGAGGACGACGATGCCGACGGCCAGCGTGACCACCGATCCGACCGCGCCCACGAGGATCCGACCGACTCCGCGCCCGAGGAGGACCAGCAGGAAGTCGGCCGGGCTCACGTACAGGTACTTGAGCATCCGGTAGCGCTCGCGGTCGTCGAGGACGGAGAGCGGCAGCCCGGCGATCCCGGCGGTGACCATCGACCAGAGGCCGCTGCCGACGACGACGAAGGCGATGAGCGGGCCGGCGTTGCCGCCGCTGATCACCTGGACCATGACCACGAGGATGAGCGCCGCGCTCAGCGGCTTGGCGACCACGAGCGCGAGAAAGACGAACGGGTCCGTCCAGTTCGCGTCGACCGCCCAGCCGATTCGGGCGGCCGCGCTGAAGCTCCGCCAGGCGGCCGTCATCGCCAGCGCACCGTCAGCCGTCCCTCGCGTCGGGCACGCTGCTCGAGCGTCGCGAGGAAGAACCGGGCGAGTGAGAGGAAGACGACCGTCATCGCCACGAGGACGAGCGCCTCGAGACCGGGCGGCAGGAGGCCGCTCGTGGGGCCGGCCCCGCCGAACGCGAGCTGGCGCATCGCATCGAGACCGACCGCGAGCGGGATCGTGGCCACGGCGAGCGCGCCGAGGAGCCCGAGTCGGACGACCGGGAAGTTGAGCCCCGAGACGAAGTAGACCGGCTCCATGAGGGCCTGGGTGAGCTGCCAGGCCTCGCGACCCCACATGAGGAAGAGGCTGGCGAGGATCATCCCGAGGCCGTAGAGCGCTGCGAGCGTGAGGACGAACACTGCGAGCAGGAGCGCCCACTCGCTGACGCTGAAGGTGACGCCGTACACGTACGTCGCGATCGCGAGCACGATGACCGCCCGGGTGGAGCTCATGAACAGCCCGCCGACGGCCATGCCGAACAGGACCGACATGAGGTTCATCGGCGCGGCGAAGTAGAGCTCGAGGTTGCCCTGGTCGCGCTCCCAGTAGAGCTGGGCGGCCATCATCCAGACGACGTTGAGCCAGAAGGCGGTCATCGCCCCGCCGAGGACCACGAATCCGACGTACTCGGGGGGAGCCTGGAGCGCGCGGTAGACGAACACGAACGCCGACGTCGCGAGGAACGGCAGGAGGATCTCGAAGAGAACCCACGACTTCTCGCGAAGGGCGGCCCGGACCCGCGGGTAGGCGCGACCGCGGACGGCGCGGAGCTCCGTCAGGATCGCCTGCCGGCGCGACCACACGGCCGCGTCGGCCGGGCTGCTGGTGACTCGACCGACGAACGCCGGGCGGGCGGACCGGCCGGCGGCCGATGCGGCGCGCACCGGGACGGTCATCAGGCGACCTCCTCGCGGTGGTCGAGCCCGTCACCGTGACCGCCGTCGGCTCGGCGCGCCGGCTCGTCCTCGTCTGCGAACCCTCGCCCGACGAGCTCGACGAAGACGTCCTCGAGCGACGGCTCCGACTTCTCCAGGGCCACGATGTGCGAGCCGAGGTCGCCGAGCCGCACGACCACGCCGCCGAGGGCCGCGTCGTCGTCGAGGGCGAGGTCGAGCGCGACCGGCTGGCGCCCCTCGCCGCCGTCCCCGGCCGCGGGCACGGCCGACAGGACCCCGGGCAGATGGGCGATCGCCGCGGCCCCGCTGTCGAGCCGGTCGAGCACGAGGCGGAAGATCGATTCGCGCTGGACCCGCCGCTTGAGCTCGGCCGGCGTGCCGATCGCGAGGACGCGACCGTGATCGACGATCGCGATCCGCTCGCACAGCTCGTCCGCCTCGGCCATGTAGTGGGTCGTGAGCAGCACGGTCCGGCCCGGTACCGCCGCCTTCCAGTCGAGCACGAGCTCGCGGACCGCCCGGGCGGCCGAGACGTCGAGGCCGAGCGTCGGCTCGTCGAGGAAGAAGATCCATGGGTCGTTGAGGAGACCGCGGGCGAAGTTCATCTTCTGGCGCTGGCCGGTCGACAGCGTGCTCACCCGCTGACCCGCCTGCTCCCCGAGTCCGACGGCCTCGATGAGCTCGTCGACACGGCGCCAGCCGTCGCGGCCGGACAGTCCGTAGAACTGGCTGAACATCCAGAGCTGCTCGCGGCAGGTGAGGATCCCGTAGCCGGACTGCTCGCCGCCGGCGACCATGTTCATGAACCGCCGGATCTGCTTCGTCTGGCGCTCGACGTCGAAGCCGAAGACCCGGACCTCGCCGCTCGTCGGCAGGAGCAGCGTCGTGAGGATCTTGATCAGCGTGGTCTTCCCGGCGCCGTTCGGGCCGAGCAGCCCGAAGAACTCGCCGGGTTCGACGGCGAGGTCGACGCCGTCGAGGGCGACGACGTTCTTGGGCTTGGCGCGGTAGACGCGCCGGAGGGCGCGCGTCTCGATCGCGAGCGCGCTCGCAGGGGCGGACATCTGGTCCTCGGAGGGCTTCGGTGGCCTGCGGAAGGGCCGGGATTGTAGCAGCGGTCACGGAATATGACCATCGAACGACCGGTCGACGACGATCGAACGCCCGGGCGGTCTTCCGGGCGGCCTTCCGGCGCGCGCCGCGGCATCGCCTCGCGTGCCGCGGGATCCCCTCGCGTGCCGCGGCATCACCTCGCGTGCCGCGGCATCCCCTCCGAGGGGACGATCCGGGTCAGCGCATGTCCCCTCATCTCCTCCGAGGGTCACGATGAACACCGAACGGACGGCCTCGGTGTCGCTCCTGCGCCTGGGGGCAACGCACCGACATGCGGGCCTCGAGATCGTCCCCTGCCAGCCCTGCCGGCCAACGGTCGGAGCTGCCGAGCGTGCGCCGGACGCGACGCACACAGGTTTCCAATCACGTTGGCGCGATCGGGCGCGATCGGGGCGCAGCGGACGCCCGTGATGCGTGCGTTTGCATCGGAGAGCGAGGCGACCGTCACGAAGCGGCAACGTGGCTGGATTCGCGGGTCTCTCGGACTGTCGGCGGACCGCGGATCCCGAGATCCGCGGCTATCTCATTGGAAACGCGCGAGGCTCCGGAAACGCACGAGGCTCGGGAAACGCGCCAGGCTCCGGCACGCACGAGGCTCGGGAAACGCGCGGCGCTCCGGCACGCACGAGGCTCGGGAAAGGCACGAGGCTCCGACGTCCCCCGAGCCTCGCCCGGTGACTCTCAGTCCGATCGCGATCCCAGGGCCACGGCGAGCTGCCCCGCCACCCGGGCGTCGTTGACGATGAGGGCAGTGTTCGCGCGGACGGACCGGCCCTCGGTGAGCTCGGCGATCCGCGCGAGGAGCCAGGGCGTCAGCTCCGGGCCGGCGACGCCCGCGGCGTCCGCGTCCGCGACGGCCCGTTCGACCGCCTGCGACGCCCCGGCCTCGTCGAGCGTGTCGGCGGCCGGGACCGGCACGCAGACGAGGAGCCCCGAGCCCAGGCCGAGGCCGAGATGCGTCGCCGCGAGCACCGCCGCGCCGGCCACGTCCCCGACAGATTCGGGCGACCGGACGCCGCTCCGGCGCGCGTAGAACCCCGGCACCTCGTCCTGGCCGATCGTCACGACCGGCACCCCGCGCGTCTCGAGCCATTCGATCGTCGCCGGCACGTCGAGGATCGCCTTCGGTCCGGCGCAGACGACCGCGACCGGGGTGCGGGCCAGCTCCTCGAGGTCCGAGCTGACGTCGAGGGTCGACCGGCCCGAGGTCCGCGCAGAGGTCGGGCCGCTCCCGCCGAAGGCGCCGCGGTGGACGCCGCCGACCCCGCCGAAGGCGCCGCGGTGGACGCCGCCGACCCCACCGGTCGCGAAGACGCGGATACCCGCGGCGTGGGCGGCGATCATCGTCGCCGAGACGGTCGTGGCGGCGAGGCCGCCGCCGGCGAGCGCGGCCGCGAGCGTCGGACGCGACGCCTTGCGGACGGATCCGGCTGCCGCGGTCGCCAGCTCCTCGAGCACCCCGTCGTCCAGCCCGACGAGGAGTCGCCCATCGCGAATCGCCACGGTCGCGGGCACGGCGCCGGTCTCGCGGACCGCTGCCTCGGCGGCCCGCGCGACCTCGACGTTCGATGGATACGGGAGCCCGTGGCTGATGAGGGTCGACTCGAGGGCCACGGCCCCGGTGCCGGCCGCCAGGGCATCCACGACCTCGGGCGCGACGGCCAGGCGGTCGCGGAGCGAGGCTGAAGGCGTCATCGGAGCACGAGCTCTCGCCGTTTCGCGACCAGGTATCGGACGGCCGCCGCGTTGCCGGCGACGGCGCCCCGGCGGAGCGCGGCGACCGATCGCCGGCTCGCGGCCGGCACCCCGAGCCAGGCGACGAGGAATCCGGCGTCGAACGCATCGCCGCCGCCGGTCGGGTCGGCGGCCCGGATCGGCCGTGTCGCGACGTCGAACCGGATCACCGGCGCCGCGGCCACGTCCCGGCGGGCGAAGACGGTGGCGCCGTCGCTGCCGCGCTTGACGACGACGACCGGCGCCAGCTCGAGCAGGCCGTCGGGGTCGGCATCCCCGACCAGGACGCGCGCCTCGGCCGCGGTCGCGAGGATGAGGTCGGGCGCCGCCGATCGAACGAGGCGCGTCGCGGCGCGGCGGCCAACACCCGCGAGCGGCCCGGAGGAGGCGAGATCGAGCGAGACGACGCCACCCGCCCGGCGGGTCAGCTCGATCGCCCGCGCCGCCGCCGCGCCGAGCGGCCGGCCGAGGAGGGAGTACGCGGGCACGTGGAGCGCGTCCGCGCGGGCGAACCAGGCGGTCTCGAGATGGTCGGGCGGCAGCGCGTCGGCCGCTCCCCGCTCGGCGACGAACGAGCGCTCGCCGTCGGCCACGATCACCCCGATCCGCGCGGTCGGCAGTCCCGAGGGATGGAAGGCCCGGACCGCCACGCCGGCACCGGCCAGGTCCGCGACGAGCGACCGTCCCACCGGGTCGCGGCCGACCGACGTGACGAGCGTGACGCGCGCCCCGAGCGCAGCGGCGACCCGGGCGGTCGTCGCCGCCGAGCCGCCCTGGCGGAGGGAAACGCGGCCCGGAACGTCGGTTCCGTCGGCCAAACCTCGATCCGGCGCCACGACCACGTCGAGGGCGAGGTCGCCGAGGACCACGATCGACGGACCGGGAGCGGATCGGCGTGCCCCGACCGGACGAGGCGGGCGAAGCGAGGGCATCGCGGCGAGGATCGCACGCCGGCGGCACTCATCGCCGGGACGTTTCCCGGCGCCGACCTAGAATTGCCGCGACCCCCGCCGGAGCACGAAGCGCATGACGATCGCCGCGGAGCCCATCGACCGCCTCGCCATCGACACGATCCGAACGCTGTCGATCGACGGCGTCCAGAAGGCGAACTCCGGACACCCGGGAGCGCCGATGGGCGCCGCGCCGATGGCCTACGTCCTCTGGACGCGCTACCTCCGCCACGCGCCGACCCATCCCGACTGGTTCGATCGGGACCGGTTCGTCCTCTCGGCCGGGCACGCGAGCATGCTCCTTTACTCGCTCCTCCACCTGACCGGCTACGACGTCTCGCTCGAGGACCTCGAGCAGTTCCGGCAGTGGGGCTCGATCACGCCGGGTCACCCCGAGTACGGCCTGACGCCCGGCGTCGAGGCGACGACGGGACCGCTCGGCCAGGGCTTCGCGAACGCGGTCGGCATGGCCATCGCCGAGCGCCGCCTGGCCGCGGAGTTCAACCGTCCCGACCACGCGATCGTCGACCACTGGACGTACTCGATCTGCTCCGACGGCGACCTCCAGGAGGGGATCAGCGCCGAGGCCGCCTCGCTCGCCGGCCACCTCCGCCTCGGCAAGCTCGTCTTCCTCTACGACGACAACCACGTCCAGCTCGACGGGCCGACCGACTGGGCCTGGAGCGAGGACGTCCTGGCGCGCTTCGACGCGTACCACTGGCACACCCAGCGCGTCGATGACGGCAACGACATCGAGGCGATCGCCGCCGCGATCGACCGGGCCCGGGCGGACGCGCGGCCATCGCTCATCGCCGTCCGCACCCACATCGGCTATGGCAGCCCGAACCGGCAGGACACCCAGAAGGCCCACGGCCAGCCGCTCGGCGAGGACGAGGTGAGGCTCGTCAAGGAGGCCTACGGCTGGGATCCGGACGTCCACTTCGCGGAGCCGAAGGAGGCCCTCGACCGCTTCCGGGAGGCGGTGCCGAAGGGCGAGGAGCTCGTCCGCCGCTGGAACGATCGGTTCGCCGCCTACGAACGCGAGCATCCCGATCTCGCCGCGGAGCTCCGGCGCCGGGTCGAACGGCGGCTGCCCGAGGACTGGGCGAATGCGCTTCGGGCGAAGACCGTCGCGGTCGGCGAGGAGCTCGCGACCCGCCAGTCGAGCCAGGCGGCGATCCAGGCCCTCGCTCCGGTCCTCCCCGAGCTCTTCGGCGGCTCGGCTGATCTGTCGGAGTCGAACCTCACCGACGTCAAGGGCGCCGGCGACTTCGAGGCCGACGAGCCTGGCCGGAACCTGCGGTTCGGTGTCCGCGAGCACGGCATGGGCGGCATCGCGAATGGCATCGCCTACCACGGCGGCCTGCTCCCGTACGCCGCGACGTTCCTCAACTTCAGCGACTACATGCGCGGCTCGGTCCGCCTCGCCGCCCTCGCCGGCCTCCACGTGATCTACGTGTGGACGCACGACTCGGTCGGGCTCGGCGAGGACGGCCCGACGCACCAGCCGATCGAGCACTACGCCGCGCTCCGGGCGATGCCGAACCTGTGGTTCGTCCGGCCGGGCGACCCGAACGAGGCGCTCGCGGCATGGGCCCTCGCGGTCGAGCGGGGGGGCGCCGGCGAGGACGAGCTCGGCGCGCGCGGCCCGGTCGGCCTTTCGCTCACGCGCCAGAAGCTGCCGACGCTCGCGGGCACCGCGGAGAAGGCCTGGGACGGCGTCCGCCGGGGCGGCTACGTCCTGTGCGAAGGCTCACGCGGGGCGGGCGATCTCGACCTCATCCTCATCGGGACCGGGTCGGAGTTGCAGCTGTGCGTCGCCGCCGCCGAGAGGCTCGAGGCCGACGGGATCGCGACCCGCGTGGTGAGCCTGCCCTGCTGGGAGCGCTTCGAGGCCCAGGAGCAGTCGTACCGCGATCAGATCCTGCCGCCGGCGGTCCGGAAGCGGGTCTCGGTCGAGGTCGGCGTGCCGCTCGGCTGGGAGCGCTGGGTCGGCGACGAGGGCGCGATCGTCGGGCTCGACCACTTCGGCGCGTCGGCGCCGGCGAAGGCGATCTTCGAGCATCTCGGCTTCACCGACGGGCACGTCGCGGACGTCGCGCGGAAGGTCGTTCGCGACGGGTTCCACGGCCGGGTGGCCTCGCCGCCGATCGAGCATGGGCGGGCGGGCTCGCACCCGACGCTCGACGAGGACGGCTCGGGCACGAACCGAACGGGTTCCACCGATCCGGGGCACGACTAGTCGCGTGCGCGTGGCCTTCTCGGCCGATCACGCGGGCGCGCCGCTCAAGGCGGTGCTGCTTCAGCGCCTCGGCTCGGATCTCGCTGGGGAGCACGAGCTCATCGACCTCGGGGGCGATGGCTCGGACCCGAATGACGACTACCCGGACTTCGCCCGGGCGCTCGGGCTCGCGGTCCGCGACGGCCAGGCCGACCGCGGGATCCTCGTCTGCGGCTCCGGCGTCGGCGCCTCGATCGCGGCGAGCAAGATCGCCGGGGTCCGGGCCGCGGTCTGCCACGACACCTACTCCGCGCACCAGGGCGTCGAGCACGACGACATGAACGTCCTCACGCTCGGCGCCCGGGTCATCGGGGTGGAGCCTGCGGTCGAGTGCTCGAAAGCGTTCCTCGCGGCGACGTTCAGCGGCGAGCCCCGCCACGTCCGGCGGCTGCGGAAGGTCCTCGCGATCGAGGCCGAGCTCGGGCCGGTGAGGGAGTCGGCCGCGCCGTAGAGGCTTCCGCGCCGCGTTCGATGGGGCCGAACATCCGGACCGATCGCACTTGCGCGATGCGAGGGACGGCGATACGCCTCCGAGGTGCGACCGGGGCGTGCGCCCGGGCCCGCCGGGAGGGTCGTCGAAGGAGGCTCGGATGCCGGAGTTCCCACGCTTCGACCTCGAGGACCGGACCGCGCTCGTCACCGGCGCGGCCCGCGGGATCGGACGCTCGCTCGCGCTCGCCCTCGCGAATGCCGGCGCCGACATTGCGCTCGGGCTTCGACGGGCCGGCACCGCCGACGACGTGGTCGCCGAGATCGAGTCGATGGGGCGACGCGCGCTCCCGGTCGAGATGGACGTCCTCCGTCTCGACGA
>DASTSC010000154.1:0-16679 GCA_035760905.1 Candidatus Limnocylindrales bacterium
GGGTTGACGTAGGTGATGACCGTCGCCCGGATCGGCCCGATCTCGCCGATGAGGTCGGCGAAGAGAAGGAACGCGGCCGCCGTGCAGATCGTGCCGAGGATGATGATCGCCGCGATCGCCTCGACGGACGGCGCCGAGGCCGGCCACTGGACCGCGGCGATCGGGGCGTAGACGAGGGCGGTCAGGCCGAGCGACAGTGCCATCACGCCGAGCGACGACACCCCGGCGAGGCGCCGTGACAGGATCGCCGGCCCGAGCGCGTACCCCACGACCACGCCTCCGACGGCGAGAAGGGCGGTGACGTCGTCGGCCCGGAAGTCGCCGCCGACGATCGCGGCGACGCCGACGAGACCGACGAGGAGGCCGCCGATCGCCCCGGGCCCGAGCCGGTCGGCGGATCCCGTGCCGAGGGCGATCGCCGTGCCGACGAGCGGGACACCGGCGATGAGCAGGCCGGCGAGCGAGCTCGAGATCCGCTGCTCGGCCGACCCGAGGAGAACCCACGGGATCGCGATCTCGACGATGGCGAAGGCGGCGACCCAGCGCCAGTGACGCAGGACCTCGCGGAGATCGACCCGCACCAGGGCGATCGGCAGGAGGATCGCCGTGCCGATCGCCGTCCGCCAGAAGACGAGCGTGGCCGGCGAGACCTCCGCGACGGCGACCCGGATGAACAGGTACGGGATGCCCCAGATGAGGGACATCAGGCCAAACAGGATGAGGCCGCGACGAGTCACGCGCGTCGAACGTCGTGTGGCGCGAAATGGATGTCGGGAATGCGCATCCTGTGAGGGTAGGGCCGACATCGGCCGGCCGTCGCGACGCCGCCTGCCCTCACTCGAGGAGCGCCTCCGTCGCCGGATCCGGCCGGCCGTCGTAGAACCGGTCGAGGACGGCGCCGAAGACGGGTTCGTGCGGCGCCGCCCGCGCGAAGAGGGTCATCGACGATCGGAGCTTGACGGCATCGATCGGGCCGAGGATCTCGGGAGCGCTCCGGTCGACGACGTCCGTGACGAGGCGCGCGCACTCGACGAGGCGCGGCCCGAGGATCGGATGGGCGAGGTACGCGCGAGCCTCGTCGAGCGAATCGATCGCGAAGAACCGTGACCTCTCGCTCCGGCCGAGGCCGTCGAGCTGGGGAAAGATGAACCAGATCCAGTGACCTGTCTTCCGGCCCGCCCGGAGCTCCGCGACGACCTCGGGGTAGACGGCGGCCTGGGCCCGAACGAACCGATCGAGATCGAAGCCCACCCGGGAGCGCCGCCTACGCCGGGACGTAGGCCCGGAGGACGGCGCCGGACGCGAACTCGCGGGTCTCGGTCGGCCTGAGCCGGATCGGGTGGTCGAGCGCCGGAAAGTAGGGCGTCCCGCCGCCGAGGACGACGGGATGGACGACGAGGCGGTACTCGTCGACGAGGCCGCGCCGGATGAACTCCGCGGCAAGCGTCGGGCCACCGACCTCGATGTCGCCGTCGTGCTCCGCCCGGATCCGCCTCAGCTCCTCGGTCACGTCGCCGGCGGCGAGGCGGCTGTTCCAGCGGACCTCCGGCAGCGTTCGCGAGAAGACGATCCTGGGCGTCGCGTTCCAGATCCGGGCGAATTCGAGCATGACGGGCGTGGCGGCAGGATCCGACTCCGCGGTCGGCCAGTAGGCCGCCATCACCTCGTAGAGCCGGCGGCCGTAGATCGAGGCCGCGTGGCCCCGCGACTCCTCGTTGAACCAGCCGTGGAGCTCATCGTCGATGAGCGGCCAGTCGACCGAACCGTCGGGCGTGTTGACGTACCCGTCGAGCGACACGTTCATCAGGTAGATGAGCCGGCCCATGTGTCCCTCCTCGATCCGCAACCCGTGACGCACTGGCGGATGGTACGGTCACCGCCGACGTCTGCGATGGTGCGACCCTGCCGGAGGGCGAGGGTCGTCCGCTCAGGTCCTGTCGCCGGCCTCCCGGGCGCGGTCGTCGTTCGCCGCCTCCTCCTCGCGGTGACCCTCGGGCGGCGGCGTCCAGCCCGACGACGTGTCGGCCACGTCAGCACCCGGACGGGTGGAACCGGCCGCGACCCGTTCGTCACGTTTCTCGAGGCCGCCGGGGATCGTCTCGGTCGCCCGCTCGGGCTCGTGGCCGATGTACGCTCCCGGATCCTCGCCGGCCGTCCGTCCGCGCCTCGACCCGTCGGTGTGCTCGTCGTCCCAGGTCTCCCGTTCGGGCATCGGATCACCTCCGCCGCGAGCGTGAGCCCGAGCCATGGTGGCGTGCGCCGGGAGCGACGCGGGCCGCGTTACGGCGAGCCTGCAATCGGCCGCCAGGCGCGGAACCAGTCCACGCGGGCCGACTTCGGGAACGTTCCCGCGCCGCCCGTGGCGTCGTCGAAGGCGAACAGGCTGAGCATCACCTGCATCGGGTAGTCGGGCGACTCGTCCACGACCTTCACGAGCCTCTCGTCGACGTAGAACGCGACCTGGTCCGAGGTCCAGACGGCTGCGTACTGGTGCGTCTCGCGGGCGTCGATCGGCAGGTGGATCCGCGCGAAGTCGTCGACGAGCGTCGCGTCGCCGAACGGATGGATGCCGACCCCGACGAGCGCACGATCCCGATCGACGTCGCGGCCGAAGATCTCGCAGATGCAGATCTCGGCCGAGCGCTCGGGTCGGTCCTCGTAGCCGATCAGCCAGAGGGCGACCATCGCCGCCGGGTCGTCGGTCGCCCGCAGCGCGACCTCGACGAGCCCGCGGTGAGGCGTGTACAGGGCAGCGACGGCCTGGCCCTCGCGAACCGCCAGGCCGGGCCGGAAGCGATGCTGGCCGACCGAGCTCCCGACCGGGCCCGAGAACTGGCCCGTCTGGAGCGAGGAGACGCGCACGCCCGGGTCGAGCTCAGGGTTCCATGGCGCCTGGTCGGCATCGATCCGCAGACGGAGCCCGGCGCGGAGGTCGTACCGGGCGGCGGCGGCCGTCCGGGAGCTCCAGTGCGGCAGGTACCACGGCAGCCACAGTTCGCCGTCGAGCCCGTCCGAATCGAACCGCTCGTCGATGTCGAGCAGGTAGCCGGCGCGATCGAGCCGCTCCGGCGGACGGGGTCGAAGCGCGCTCATGCCCGGACGAGGCGGGCGGAACCGCGGAATCGTCGCACGCGGAGACCTCCAAGGATGCACACTGCGCGAGCATTCTCGCCGGAACGCGCCGGATGCAGGTGGGGTGGGGGAGTGACCAGCACTGCCGAGCCAGATGTCCTCCCGCGACGAATCGGCGCCTTCGCCGACCTGATCGTCCGTCTCGGCGTGAACGTCCAGCCGGGTCAGGACGTCCGGCTCTCGGCCGACGTCGACGGCATTGAGGTCGCGCGAGCGATCACGGACCGGGCCTACGCTGCGGGAGCGAGACGCGTCCTCGTCGAGCTCGCCGACCCGCTCCTCCGGCGGTCGGCGATCGCGCACGGCGCGGCCGATGCGCTGACGTCGACGTATCCCTTCGAGCTCGACATGGTCGCCGAGCTCCGGGCTCGGGGCGCCGCGAACATCTCGCTCGACACCGTGACCGATCCGTCGCTCTTCGATGGGCTCGACCCGCGCCTCGTCGTCGCCCGGCGGGCCGACCTCAGCCACGCCTACATGGACGCGATGACGAACGGCCGGATGCCGTGGACCGTGGGTGTGGTTCCAACCGCGACGTGGGCGCGGCTCGCCTTCGGCGAGCCCGATCTCGACCGGCTCTGGGACGCGGTGGCAATCGCGATGCGGCTCGACGAGCCCGATCCCGTCGCAGCCTGGCGGCGCGATCTCGCCCGGCTTCACGCGCGCCGCGACGCCCTCACCGCGCGCGGGCTCGACGCCGTTCGCTTCGTCGGGCCGGGAACCGACCTGACGGTCGGGCTGATCCCGGGCTCGGTCTGGCTCGGCGGCTCGGCGAAGACGCCGACGGGCCTCGAGTTCCTGCCGAACATCCCGACGGAGGAGGTCTTCACGAGCCCCGATTTCCGCCGGGTCGAGGGCCACGTCGCGGTGACCCGGCCGGTGGCGCTCGGCGCCGGCGGCATCGTCGACGGGCTGCGGCTCACGTTCGCCGGCGGCCGGATCGCCGACGCGGCCGCCGACCGCGGCCTCGAGCTCGTGCTCGCCCAGCTCGACACCGACGAGCAGGCCCGCTATCTCGGCGAGGTGTCGCTCGTCGACGGCGCGACGTCCGGCGTCGCCCGCGCCGGGATCGTCTTCCGGCACATGCTCTTCGACGAGAATGTCGGGCCGCACATCGCCTGGGGCGAGGCGTACAGCGAGGCGCTGCCCGAGCTGACCGAGGCGCCCCGTGACGAGCGGCTCGCCGCCGGCCTCAACGATTCCGCGGTCCACACGGACGTCACGATCGGCGGGCCGGAGGTGGACGTCGACGGCATCACGGCCGACGGCAACGTCATCCCGATCCTGCGCGAGGATCGCTGGGTCCTCGAGGACTGATCGTCGTCCACCGGCGCCGTCCGCCGGGTATCGTCCGCGCTCGTGCGTCTCCCGTTCACGCCCATCGCCGAGCGGCTCGCGCCCGCCCGCCTCGGGAGCGGTTTTCGCTGGCTCCTCGCGGCGACGGTGGTCAACAACGCCGGCGACGGCGTCGTGGTGTCGGCGGGACCGCTCCTCGTCGCATCGCAGACGCGCGACCCGTTCCTCGTCTCGCTGGCGATCCTCATGGAGTACCTGCCGGCGCTGATCTTCGGGGTGGTGGCGGGGGCAGCCGCCGATCGGTTCGATCGACAGCGCCAGGTCGTCGCCGCGAACCTCGGTCGCGCGGTCGTCCTCGCCGTCCTCGTCGCGACGGTCGTCAGCGGCAGCGTGAACATCAGCATCGTGCTCGGGGCGCTGTTCCTGCTCGGGACCGCGGAGACGTTCGCCGACGCCGCCAGCAGCACGCTCGTGCCGAACCTCGTCTCGTCGGCCGACCTCGGCGCGGCGAACGCGCGGATGCAGGGCGGGCTGCTCCTCACGAACCAGCTGCTCATGCCGCCGCTCGGCGCGTTCCTGTTCGTCCTCGGGATGTGGCTGCCGTTCGCCGTGAACGCGCTCGCCTTCCTGCTCGGGGCGGTCCTCGTCTCGCGGATCGTCGTCAGCATGCGGGCGGTCAGGACTCCGTCGAGCTGGCGAGCCGACATGAGCGAGGGCGTCCGCTGGCTCCTCGGCCACCCGCCGCTGCGGACGCTCGCGCTCACGATCGTGACCTTCAACGTCACGTTCGGGGCTGCCTGGTCGGTCCTCGTCCTCTACGCACCCGAGCGGCTCGGCATGAACGAGATCGGGTTCGGCCTGCTCACGACGGCCGTCGCCGTCGGCGGGGTCTTCGGCGTCCTCGGCTACGGCTGGCTCGAGCGGCGGTTCGCCCTCGCCGACATCATGCGGGGCGGCCTGGTCATCGAAACGGGGACCCACCTCGTCCTCGCGATCACGACGTCGCCGGTGGTTGCCCTCGGGACCCTCGTGGTGTTCGGCGCCCATTCCTTCGTCTGGGGCACGACGGCGGTCGTCGTTCGGCAGCGAGCCGTCCCCGATGAGCTCCTCGGGCGCGTCACGGGTGTCTACCGGGTCGCGATCGTCGCCGGAATCGTCGTCGGCACCCCGCTCGGAGGCCTGCTCGCCCGGGCCTACGGGATCACCGCTCCGTTCTGGTTCGGGTTCATCGGGTCCGCCGTGCTCGTCACGCTGCTGTGGCGCGAGTTCGCCCGCATCGCTCACGCCGGCGCGGGCCATTCGGCCGGGGCAGCAGGCGGACCGACCGCAGGGCCGAGCTAGCGCCCGAGCGTTCGGACCTCGGCCGGTCGGACCTCGGCGAACCAGCGGTCGTAGCGGGTGTAGATGCGGCGGTCGCGACTCGACAGGAAGCCATCGAGCGCGCTGGCCTCGGTCGCGAGGCCGTCCCAGGCGTCGTCGTCGAGCCGGTGGAACGCGCTCACCACGATGCCGTCCTCGACCGGACGCCAGACGCCTGCCACGTACCCGTCGACGAGGATCGTCGGCAGAAGATCGCCGTTGCTCTGCGAAACGCGGCGGCGGTACTCGGGCGGGACGAGACGACTCCGATCCGCGTAGGCGAGGAGGACGCTGTCCCACATCGGCAGCAGCCGCGGCGGGGCCGGCGCGTCCTCGGCCGGGAGGATCGCGCGCGGGACGTCCCACAGGACGCTGCCGTCGGCGGCCTCGAGCCGGACGAGGTCGTCCTCGATCGCGGCGAGCGCGTCGCGGATCAGCGGTCGGCCGAGCATCGTGAACTGGCCGATGTCGGCGAGCGACGCGGGGCCGAAGCCTTCGAGGTAGCGACGGGCGAGCCAACCGATCGAGGCCGTCTGCTCTCCGGGCCGCTGCTGCTGGGCGGCGGCGACGTAGGCCGGCCGCGGCCCGAACGCCCACGGGCCGCCGGTGGGGTGCTGGACGATCGGCCCATACTGGCGGAACGCCCACCAGAGGCCGGGCTTGGGGGTCTCGCCGAGGCGATCGTCGAGCCAACCCTCGGCCTCGGCGCTCGACCGCGGCGATCCGGCGAACCCGACCACGTCCGGCAGCAGCGCGTCGGCCTCCTCGGGGGTGAACCCGGAGCGCCGGAAACGGCGATCGTGGAGGCGGGCACCGCGAAGCGTCGGCTGCATCGCCTCGTGGAAGGCCGGGTAGTCGGAACCGGCCACGGCGTGGAGCGTGACCCGCATCAGCGTCGCCTTGACGACCTGCTGGTTCGCGAACGCGGCGTCGAGGTCGGCCGGATCGAAGTCCGCCAAGCGATTCCACAGCGCGAGATACGGCGACGGCGGCTCCTGCGCCTGGAGCGCGACGGCCCGGCGGACCCCGTCGACGACGGGCAGACGCGCCCGTTCGAGGAGCAGCTGGCGCGCCAGCGTGGCTCGGTTGAGCTCGCGCGGCGTCAGCCGGCGCGTCAGGCTGTCCCCCGCGCCACCCACGCCGACGCCGTGAGCTCGAGCGGACCACTGGGCAGCATCGCCCGACAGCGTTCGCGCAGCGCCGCGCGTCGTTCATCGTCGAGCCCGCCGAGATAGCGCCTCGCCGCGCCCGCGCCGACCTCGAAGGGCGCCCACCACTCCTCGAACGATCGAAACGTCCGGGTGGCCGAGATCGTCGCCTCGCGGACCTCGTGCAGCCCGGCGGCCTCGAACAGCTCGACGAGAGCACCCTGGTGGGCACCCGGCAGGCCCGCCTCGCCGGGCGCCCCGGGGTCGAGCTCCTGCGCGGCCTCCCAGAACGGGCCGAGCGGGCCGTTGCCGCCCGCGAAGTCCCAGACCGCGGCGGCACACGTCCCGCCCGGCGCGGTCACGCGTGCCATCTCGGCGATACCGCCGACGGGATCGGCCATGAAGTGGACGACGAGCTGCGCGAGCGCCGCCGCAAACACGCCGTTCCCGAACGGCAGCGCCTCGGCCGTCGCGGTTCGAACGTCGACACCCGGCAGTCGCGCGCGGACCGCCGCGACGAAGGAAGCGGCTGGATCGACGGCCGCGACGGCGCTCGCGCCGACCCGACGGACGAGCTCCTCCGTCAGCGCTCCCGGACCGCAGCCGACGTCGAGGACCCGATCGCCCGGCCGCACGAGCGCCAGGTCAGCCATCGCCGGCGCAAGCCGCCGGGACCACGCACCCATGAACCGGTCGTAGGCGTCCGCGCTCACGTCGAAGCTCACCGGCGTCCCTCGCGTCTGCCGCTAGCGCAGCTGGTGCCAGAGGTCGATCGCCTCGATGCCGTGGAGGCCGAGGATGAGCGAGATCTCCCCGTCGTGGTACGCCTCGTGGGTGAGGAGGCGCTGGAGGACGGAGGCGCGCGTGTGGACCTGCCGCTCGTCACCGTAGGGCCGTTCGAACTCCACGCCGAGCATCTCCGGCGTCCAGCGATCGAGCGCCGTCTCGACGATCGCGAACGTCGCCCCGAGCGCGTCGACGAGCTCGTCGGCGCCGCGCGGATTGGCGAGGTCGTCCTCCCAGCCCTGCTCCGGGTCGGCGAACGGCGTGGTTTCCATCCCCGCCTCCCCGAGGACGTGGCACAGCCAGTAGACCCGGGTACCGGCGACGTGGCCGACGATGGCCCAGATCGGCCAGTGGCCGGATTCCGGCCGAAGGGCCAGCTCCGCGGGGCCGAGCCGGGCGATCTGCTGGCTCAATCGGGCGTTGTACTGGGGCCAGCGGTCGTAGAAGGCGCGGACGGTCATCGCCGGGCAGTCTACGTGCGAACGCGGGCCGGGCGGTCGCCGATCAGACCGCGGACTCGAGCACGAGCACGAGCATCACCGGGACCGCGGCCAGGCCGACCTGGAGCGCCACGATCGCCGCCGCCGACTTCGGTGCACGGGGGATCCATCGTGCCCCGAACGCAATGATCCCGATCCCGTCCGCGAGCAGGAGCGCCTGGAAGATCCGCGCCGGTGCGCCCTCGTCGCCCGTCGCTGCCGACACCGGATGGCCGACGACGTACCCGGCGACGAGTCCGAGGGCGGCAACCGACAGGAGGATCGGGAGCCATGTCAGCGGGGTGCCCACCAGCACGCTCGGACGTCCGCGGTTCATCGGTTTCGCACCTTCGCCGGCAACACGCCGATCGTCAAGAGCCGTCGGCGGTGGGGCCAGGGCGAGATCGGCTCTCCGGGCGCGCCGCGTCCGCCGATCCCGCGGCCGCCCAGTACCCCGGGCGAGGTCCCATCCGCAGTGGTGCTTTCGGGCGATGCCCATCCACGCCGGATGGCGATTGAATGGCAGTTGACAACCGTCGCAGCCGGCACCCCGGAGCCCATGACCGAGCCGATCCGCACAACCGTCGGTGGGGGATCTGGACGTCCGACGATCCTCGTCGTCGAGGACGACCCGTCGAACCGCGCCCTGCTCGGGTACATCCTGCGGCGGGAGGGCTACGCGGTCATCCATTCCGAGGACGGCCTCACGGCGCTCGACGCCGTGGGCCGCGAGCGGCCCGACCTCGTCCTCCTCGACGTCGGCCTGCCCGGCCTGGACGGCTACGAGGTGACGCGGCGGATCCGCGAGGATCGACGGGACGCGACGCTGCCGGTCCTGTTGCTGACCGGGCGGACATCGACGAGCGACGTCGTCCAGGGCCTCGACGCCGGCGCCGACGACTTCATCACCAAGCCCTTCGCGGAGCCGGAGCTCGTGGCCCGGATCCGGACGGCGCTCCGGCTCCGCCGGGCGCTCGTCGGGATGGAGGCCGCCCACGCGATCGTGACGGCGCTCGCGAACGCCGTCGAGGCGAAGGACGTGACGACCGAGCGACACTGCCAGCGACTCGCCGGGATGGGGGCTCGGCTCGGCGCGCGACTCGGCATCGGACCGGTGGAGCTCGATGCGCTCGCCTACGGCGCCCTGCTCCACGACGTCGGCAAGATCGGCGTCCCCGACGCGATCCTCACGAAGCCCGCGCCGCTCACCGAGGACGAGTGGGCGCTCGTGCGGCGCCACCCGGAGATCGGGGAGCGAATCTGCGCCCCGCTCGAGTCGTTTGCCTCGTTCGGCCCGATCATCCGCCACCACCACGAACGGTGGGACGGGCAGGGCTACCCGGACGGGCTCGTCGGGGCGGCGTCGCCGCTCGGCGCCCGGATCGTGGGGATCGTCGACTCGTTCGACGCGATGACCCACGAGCGTCCGTACCGCGCCGCGCTCGAGTTCGGGGTCGCGGTCGACGAGCTGACTCGTGCCGCCGGGAGGCAGTTCGATCCCGAGCTCGTCCGCCTCTTCCTCGACGAGATCACCGAGAGCCCGCTGGCGGCCGGCGCGGAGACCGAGACCTTCGAGATGCCGTCCGAGCAACGTCCCGTGCCGGGCGCGGCCCGCGATCGATCCGTCGGCGCCACGACGGCCTGAATCTCGGTTCTGCTGCGATGAACG
Organism: Candidatus Limnocylindrales bacterium; assembly: GCA_035760905.1. Lineage (GTDB taxonomy): Bacteria > Chloroflexota > Limnocylindria > Limnocylindrales > CSP1-4 > DASSHA01. The sequence continues at coordinate 9,870 of DASTSC010000154.1, forward strand.
TCGTCGGCCTCGCCGTTGTGGCGCTCTTCGGGCTCGTGTTCCTCGCGGCGGTTCGGACCTGGTGGAGCAGCCGCGACCCCGTGGCCCTCGACGTCGTGATCGTGTTCGCCGCGATGGCGGCGATCTTCGTCATCGGCGTGGTCACGGCCGTGTTCGGCACGCCGCCGCCGATCGTCGAGGCGGTCGTCGTCATCGCCCTCCTCGGGCAACCGGTCGCGACGCTTCGCCTGGCCGGTCGCGTCCGTCGGATCTCGTCGCTCGTGGTGCCGGTCGCGGCCGCTGCCTGGCTCGTGACCGCCGTGCCGCTCGCGCTGATCCCTCGGGCGAGCCTGCCACCGGCGCTCGTTGGTGCGGCGCTCGCCGTCTTCGTCCTGACCGAGCTGGTCGCCGCCGGTCTCCTCGCCGCGGCATCCAGGCACCGTGCCGGAGCGGCCGCGGCCCGCCTCCTGCTCGCCGCGGCCGCCACGGCGATGCTCGCGCTCATCGTCGTGGTCGCCGGCATCGGCAGCGCCAGCAGCTTCGCCCGCGGCCCTGCATCCGTCGCGGCCGGAGCGCTCGCGCTCCTCTCCGCGATCGCCTACCTCGTCGCGTTCGCTCCTCCGCCGATGCTGCGCCGGGCGTGGCAGGCCCAGACCGCGTTCGGCGGGCTGCGCTCGCTCATCGGCAGCACGGACGGCGAGGCGGCCGACGTCTGGCGGGCCCTGCTGGCGATCGCGCGGACGTCCACCGGCGCGTCGGCCGCGATGATCCTCGAGGGCGAACCGCGGAGCGCGCGCGTCGTCGCCGTCGACGGCGTCGACTCCGGGTATGTCGGCAAGCCCGTCGCGGTGGAGCCGGCAGTCGTCGAGACCGCCGCCGAGCACGCGATCGAGGCGGCCGACGGCTCGTTCGATCCTCTCCTGGGCCGAGCGGCGGCGGCGGTCGGCGCCCGGATCGTCCGCCTGATCGGGCTCGGCGGCAGCGGTCGACCCCGCGCGGTCGTGCTGCTCTCGTCGACCCGCACGCTGTTCGCGGACGAGGACCGGGACCTGCTCACGGCGCTCGGGCGGCAGGCGGCCAGCCTCGTCGAGCGCCGAGAGGCGCTCGCGGCGCACGAGCAGCTGGCGGCCAAGCTCGCGACCACCGTCGAGGCGCTGCGATCCGCGAGCCAGGCCAAGAGCGACTTCCTCGCGAGCATGAGCCACGAGCTGCGAACGCCCCTCAACGCGATCATCGGCTTCAGCGACCTGATGCGGCACGAGCCGTCGGACGGCGAGGGGAGCGTCACGGTCCCGCTCGAGTGGGTCGAGCACATTCACCGCGGTGGCAGCCACCTCGTGGAGCTCGTCAACGACGTCCTCGACCTGGCCAAGGTCGAGGCGGGCCGGCTCGAGCTCGATCGCGGAGCGGTCGACCTCCAGGCCGCGGCGGTCGAGTCGGTCGCCGGCCTCAAGCCACTCGCGGATCGCAAGCATCAGACCGTCGAGGTCACGCTGCCGCCGTCGGTGACCGTCCTGGCGGACCGCGGACGGGTGCGACAGGTCCTCTACAACCTGCTCTCGAACGCGATCAAGTTCACCCCCGACGGCGGCCGGATCGTCGTCGAAGGCCGCCCGGCGGGCGACGCCTACGAGCTGGCGGTCGTCGACTCCGGCATCGGGATCGCCCCCGAGGACCAGCAGGCCGTGTTCGAGGAGTTCCGGCAGGTCGGCAGCGGCGCCCAGCGGACCGACGGAACCGGCCTCGGCCTCGCCCTGACGCGACGGCTGGTCGAGGCCCACGGCGGTCGGATCTCGGTCGAATCGGCCGTCGGGAAGGGGAGCCGATTCGCGGTCGTCCTCCCGCTCGCGCCGACACGGCCGGCGGACGGAGGCACCAGCACGAGCCTGAACGCAGCCATCGTCGCCGGCGCGGGCGCGACCGCAGTGGGCGCGACGCCCGGCACGACGCCGCGCCGCTCGATCCTCGTCGTGGAGGACGACCCGAGCGCGGTCCGGCTCCTGCGCGCGTACCTCGAGCCGGAGGGCTACGCCGTGACTGTCGCGGCCGACGGCGAGACGGCGATCGGCGCGGCGCGCGAGCGGGTTCCCGACGCGATCCTGCTCGACGTCCTCCTCCCGGGGATCGACGGCTGGGAGGTGCTGCGACGGCTCAAGGCGGACGGGGCGCTGCGCGCCGTGCCCGTCGTGATCGTCACGGTCGTCGAGGAGAAGGAGATCGGTCTCGCCCTCGGCGCGGTCGACTATCTGATCAAGCCGATCGACCGGGACGCGCTGCTCGGGACGCTGGCGAGGCTCCTGCCCCGCTCCGCCGAGCGCTCGCGGATCCTCGCCGTCGACGACGATCCCGCCACCCTCGACGCGGTCGAGGCCGCCCTGACGCCGGCCGGGTTCGAGGTCCTCCGGGCCGACGGCGGATCGACCGCGATCCGCCTGGCACGGAGCGAGCGGCCGGACCTCGTGATCTGCGACCTCGTGATGCCCGACGTCGACGGCTTCGGCGTCGTCGCGGCCCTCAAGGCGGAGCCAGCGACGCGGGGCGTCCCGATCATCATCCTGACCTCGCACGACCTGACGAACGCCGACAAGGAGCGGCTCAACGGAAACGTGCTCGCGGTCGTGAGCAAGGGGGCAGAAGCCCAGTCGGGCCTCCGGGAGTGGCTCCTCCGGATCCGGCCGGAGCTCGGCGCGGCGTGAGCGACCGAGGTTCGATGCGGATCCTGCTCATCGAGGACGAGCCCGCCAACCGCGCCCTCGTCCGGGCGATCCTCGCCCGCACCGACGGCTCGGGTCTGCCGCCGATCGAGCTCATCGAGGCCGGAACCCTCGGCGAGGGTCGGGCGGCCCTCGACGACTGCGAGATCGACGTCGCGCTCGTCGACGTGCGGCTGCCCGACGGGAGCGGCCTCGACCTCGCCGCCGAGCTGGGGCGGCGGCCCGCGGCGGAGCGGCCCCGGACCGTCATCGTCAGTGCCAGCGTCCTGCCCGCGGAGCGTGCGACTGCCCTGGCAACGGGCGCCGACGCCTTCCTCGGCAAGCCGTTCGGCCGGGCCGACCTCATCGCGACCCTGCTCGCGCTCGCAGCCTGACGGCGTTCGTACGCCGGGGCGGCGCCTTCCGCCGCGTCGGCCGGCAGACTTGCGTGATGACGACCCGCACGCACGGGCGCGGAGCATGCTGATCATCCTCCCGCCGTCGGAGACGAAGCGCCCACCGCCGGGCGGCGGCCGGCCGGTCGACCTCGAAAGCCTGTCGTTCCCCGAGCTCACCGAGCTCCGCTCCCGGATCCTCGACGCGCTCATCGAGACGAGCGCGGGGCCGGACGCCTTCGCGCGGCTCCGGGTCACCCCGACGAAGGCCGAGGACGTGGCCCGGAACACGTGGCTCCGCGAGCTGCCGACGATGCCGGCGGCCGAGGTCTACGCGGGGCCGCTCCACCTGGGCCTCGACGCGACGACGCTGCCCGAGCCGGCGGCGCGCCGAGCGCGCCAGAGCGTCATCGTGACCTCGGCGCTCTGGGGCGCGCTCCGCCTGCACGACCGGATACCGCCCTACCGGCTCGACGTCTGCTCGGCCCTCGTCGGGATGGGCCGACTCGAACCGGCCTGGCGGACCCTGCTCCCGGACGTCCTTGCCGCCGCTGCCACGGCAGGCGAGCTCGTCATCGAGGCGCGATCGCCGTCCTACGTCGCGATCGGGAGGCCGACCCGACTCGACGACCGAACGGTGATCCTCCACGTCGCCCAGGGCTCCGGCCGCCGGCGCGTCGGCGACGTCGTCGCCAAGCGGGTCCGGGGCGAGGCCGTCCGCCACCTGCTCGAGCACGGCGCCGACCCGGCCGATCCCGACGAGCTCGCGACGCTGCTCGCGGAACGCTGGCCGACGAGCCTCGCCCGCGGATCGCGCGGTCGAGCCGGCTGGACGATCAGCCTCTCGACGAGCGGCTGATTCGCGCGAGAGGCCCTGGCTCCCATACGCACAACGCCGCATTGCGGCGGACCTGAGGCGAGCGCAGATTTCGGGCCGCCGGGGGACTTCCACGTCGTGCCGAGGGCGTGCGGAGATCGCGGCCGTCCCGCCGGGAGGGACGGCCGCCCGGCCTGACGGAGGGGAGCGGGCATGGCCGATCCGGTCCTGGCGTGGGCGATCTTCGGCGCGGCGTGGACCGCTCTGCTCGCCGTCAGCATCCGTCGGAGCCAGCGCCGGCAGTCCGCCCGAGGCCGCGACCTGCCGTAGCGGACCAGCCGTAAGGTCCGCGACCAGCGGTAACGGCCGCAGCCTGCCCGTTCGCGGCCCGATCGACGAGATCGGCGATCATTCCAGTCGTCCTGTCACGCCCATCGGCTGAGCGGGGTCAATCCCGTGTCAGCCGCCCGCGGGAGGACGTGATTCGAGATGACCGACGAACAGTGGCTTGCCGATCGGTTCGAGGAGAACCGATCACGGCTCCGGGCGATGGCCTACCGGATGCTCGGCTCCTCCGCCGAGGCTGACGACGCGCTCCAGGACGCGTGGCTGCGGGTCAGTCGCGCCGGCGCGGGCGACGTCGACAACCTCCGGGCGTGGCTGACCACGATCGTGGCCCGGGTCTGCCTGAACATGCTGCGGGCCCGGAAGACGAGGCGCGAATCGTCGCTCGACGTCCGGCTGCCGGACCCGATCGTCGGTCCCAGCGACGCGATGGAGCCCGAGCAGGAGGCGCTGCTCGGGGACGCCGTCGGGCTCGCGATGCTCGTCGTCCTCGATCAGCTCGCGCCTGCCGAACGCGTCGCCTTCGTCCTCCACGACGTCTTCGCGGTTCCGTTCGACGCGATCGCCCCGATCGTCGGCCGGACGCCGACGGCGACGCGACAGCTGGCGAGCCGGGCGCGCCGCCGCGTCCGGGGCGCTCCCGTTCCCGATGCCGACCTCGAGTCGCAGTGGGCCGTCGTCGATGCCTTTCTCGCCGCCGCGCGCGAGGGTGATTTCGAGCGCCTCCTCTCGGTTCTCGACCCGGACGTCGTCGCCCGGTCCGACGGCGGCGCGGCCCGGCCGAACCTCGTCTCGGAGACCCGCGGCGCCGAGGCCGTGGCCGCGCAGGCGATGTCGTTCCGTCGGTTCGCCGAGACCGCGACGAAGGTCCTCGTCAACGGCATTCCGGGCGGCGTCGCCTGGGCGCCCGACGGCACCCCGTTCGCCGTCCTCGCGCTCACCGTGCGGGCCGGCCGGATCGTTCGGATCGACGTGCTCGCCGACCCGGACCGGCTCGCTCGCCTCGATCTGACCGAGATCGCCTCCTGAGGCTCGCCGCTCGCTGTCACGTTCGGACCGCGACGCGGGTCCCGGTACTGAGAAGCCACCCAGAAAGGAGCCTCACCCATGACCAATGGCGTCGCCTCGATACGCGGCGGAAGGCCGGCCACGGCACGCGTGCCCCGGCATGTCGCGCTCTTCAGCGCATTCCTCAAGCTCCTCGTCGCCCGCGGCGTCCCCCTCGGACCGAACGGGCTCATCACGATCCGCGGCCGCGTCAGCGGCCAGCCTCGCACCGTCGCCGTGGCGATCCTCAACGTCGATGGCCGGCGATGGGTCTGGTGCCCGTGGGGCGACGTGAACTGGGTCCGCAACCTCCGCGCCGCCGGCGAGGCGACGATCTCGTTCCGCGGCCGGGAGGAGACGGTGCGTGCCCGGGAGCTCGACCACGACGAGCGGGTCGGGTTCTTCCGCGACGTCATCGGATCGTATGCGCGCGGCCTCCGGGGTGGCGTGACGTTCATCCGCCTGATCGACGGCGTCGATCTCGATCGACCGGTCGAGGCCGCGGGCCGGACCGCGGTGTTCGAGCTGACGCCCGCCTGATCGACCGCCTGATCGACCCCCGTTCGCCGCCGCCCAACTCGTCCGTGGGCCGATGAGTCGACCGCGACTGCGTCGTCTTGACTCGTGACGGTCGGCCCGAAGCCGGCGGCGACGACAGGAGGACCCCGATGCGCCCGATCGCTCCCTGCCTCTGGTTCAACGGCCAGGCCGAAGAGGCCGCGACGTTCTACACGTCGATCTTCCCGGACAGCCACGTCGACGTCGTCGCCCGGTCGAGCGCCGAGACGCCGAGCGGCCCGAAGGGGATGGTCCTGACGGTCGACTTCCGGATCAACGGCCAGCGCTTCGTCGGCATCAACGGCGGTCCCGACTTCACGTTCAGCGAGGCGATCTCGTTCGTCGTCGACTGCGCCGACCAAACCGAGGTCGATCGGTACTGGGAGGCACTCACGGCCGACGGCGGGGAGCCGGGCCCATGCGGCTGGCTCAAGGACCGCTTCGGGCTGTCATGGCAGATCGTGCCGGCGCGCCTCTACGAGCTCGTCAACGGCCCGGATCCGGCCGCCTCCGAGCGGGCGATGAAGGCGATGCTGGCGATGGGCAAGCTCGACGTCGCCGCGCTCGAGCGAGCGTACGCGGGCGACTGAGAATCCCCTTCGGACTAGCGCGCCGCCGCGAGCCGATCGGCCAGCTCCCCGATCGAGCCGGTCACCTTCTCGAGCGTCGGCAGGTGCTGCGGCACGCACATCGACTTGCAGCGCGTCCCGAGATCCGCGAGGACCCGCATCCGCTCCTCGAGGACCAGCCACGCCGCGTCGCGATGCGGAAGCAGGATGTCGACGCCGTAGAAGAGCTCGAAGCTCGGGCCGGCCGTCAGCCCGGGATGCTCGGCACCGACGGGCAGCCGCGTGACGAGCCCGCCGAGCGGCATCACGACGGTCGCCATGAGCCCGACCGCCACGTCGGCGAGGGTCGCGAGCTGGGCGTCGGTCTCGTTCGTGTTGGCGAAGTAGCGCGCCAGGAGCTGCAGGAT
>DASTSC010000155.1:0-4575 GCA_035760905.1 Candidatus Limnocylindrales bacterium
GCGACGTAGCCGGCCTCCTCGAAGCGGGCCGCCCAGGGGTCCCAGCTCGAGGGCAGGAGCCACAGGCCGTGGATGAAGACGACGGGCGTCGCCGTCGTCGCGTTCGCACGGTCGACCTGGGCGACCTCTCGTGCGCTGATCCGGGTCGCAGAGGTTCTTGAGACTGCGGGCACCGTGCGCGTCGTCGGCGACTCGGGCCTGGCTGATGTCGTGTTCATCGAGAACGCTCCTTCGGCTGGTCGTTTGCCGGTGGATGGTGGGGTCGGCGCCGGCGAGCCCCCAGGCCCGCCGGCGCGTCGTGGTGGAAGCTCGGTGTCAGCCGGCGGTCGCGGCGACGGCCTGCTCGATGAGCTTCACGAAGCGGCTCGCGTAGTGGGTGAACCCGCCAGCGTGGCTCGCGTCGTCGAAGCGGACGGTCGTTGCGTCTGCGCGCGCGGCGAGGAAGGCCTGGAGCGCCGGATCGATCACGCGGTCCTGGCCCGAGATCGCGTACCACACCGGAAGGTCGTGCCACGCGACCGGCCCGGACGGCTCCGTCAGTGCGCCCAATCCCGCGGGCCGTTGCGCCGCGTTGAGCACGGCTGCCTTCTTGGGACTCAGGTCCTGGCAGAAGATCTGCGGGAAGAACGCGGGGTCGATGTACGCGAACGGATACGGGTCGAAGATCAGGTGGTTGATCGCGTCGGTCTGCTTCCAGCCGTCCTGCACGGAGAACGCGGTCTGGCCCTCCTCCGGCATGAGGCCGGCCGTGTACACGAGCCCGAGGATGTCGGAGCGGCCGTAGCCGGCGTTCGAGATGACCATCCCGCCGTAGGAGTGGGCGACGAGGATCTTCTTGCCGGGGATGGCATCGAGCGAGGCTCGCACCGTGGCGACGTCGCCGGTGAGCGTGGCTTCGTCGAGGGTCGGGGTGGCAGTCGCGTAGCCGTCCTTGTGGAGCATCGCGACGACCTGGTCCCAGCCGGATGGCCCGGCCCACGCGCCGTGGACGAGGACGATCGTCGGACGGTCGCCGGCGGCGAGCGCATGCTTCGCCAGTGCGGTCGCCGGGAGCATCGAGAGGAGCAGCAGGGCGATGGCGGCCGCGATGGCGATCGCGCCGTGTGACGTTGCAGGACGCGGAGCGGACGCGACCAGCGCGTTCGGCCGAAGCGACTTCTCGTTCATGATCTGACCTTCTCCTTGCGCTTGAGCCGCCGGGCGGAGCAGGGCCCGGTTGGGCATGAACGTGGTGCTAGGCGGCGCCGACGGGGACCGCGTCGCGGAGCCAGTCCTCGAGGCGGGTCTCGCCGAGCCAGGTGCTGTGCCGCGGGACGAGCGATCGCTCGCCGACCCTGATGCCGTAGTAGGTGGCCGAGGCGTCCCGCACGACCTCGCGCGGGTCGTGACGCGCCATGAGTGCCTGCTCGACGGCCTGATCGAGCTCGAACGTCTCGGGCCCGGCCACCTCGACGAGACCGTTCGCCGGCTCGCCGGCCGCGACACGGGCCACGGCCCGCGCGACGTCCGCCGCCGCCATCGGCTGGAAGGCGACCGGGGGGAGCCGCACGATCTCGCCGTGCGTCGACACGTCGGCGATCGCGCCGAGGAACTCGAAGAACTGGGTCGCGTGGACGATCGAGTACGGGATGCCCGACGTCCGGACGAGCGCTTCCTCGACGAGCTTCGCCAGGAAGTAGCCGGCCGTCGTCGCCGTGAGGTCGCCGCCCCCGGAGAGCTCCTCCGTGCCGACGACGGAGAGGACGACGTGGTGGCCGACGCTGGCCGACCGTTCGGCGGACACGAGGTGGCGCGCCGAGGTCGCGAAGAACTCGAGGGCCCTGAGGTACTCGAAGGTGGGCGAGTTCGAGACGTCGACCACGACCGACGCGCCCGTGAGGGCATCCTCGAGGCCCTCGCCGGTGATCGTGTTGACGCCCGAGCGTGGTGAGGCGGGAACCGCCTCGTGTCCGAGCTCGGTGAGGTTGGTGACGACCTTCGAGCCGATGAGCCCGGTGTCGCCGATGACGACGATCTTCACGAGCGAACCTCCTTGGGACCCCGGGTGCACCGTCTCCGTCGGGCGTCCTGAGCCTGTGGAGGCGGGCATGACTGTCGCCCCGAGCGTGGGCCGCCGACCGGCCGACAGCCACCCGGCTAGCGCGCCCCCGGCATGCCTGCTAGCCCCCCAATTCGGCGAGATCGAGGATCCGCAGTGACGACGGCTACCGGTTCTCGAGGTACGTCAGAACGGCGAGGACGCGCCGATGATCGTGGTGATCCGGTTCGATCCCCAGCTTCCCGAGGACGCTCTTCACGTACTTCTCGACGGATCCTTCGGTCACCCAGAGCTCGCCGGCGATGCCGGCGTTGGATCGACCCTGGGCCATGAGCGCGAGGACGTCTCGTTCGCGAGGGGTCAGTTGCGCGAGGGGGTCGAGGCGGCGCTGTCGGCTGAACAGCTCTGTGACGAGGGATGAGTCAATGGCTGTCCCGCCGGCGGCCACACGTCGCACCGCCGCCACGAACTCGTCCGCGTTGGACACGTTGTCCTTGAGCAGGTAGCCCACTCCGCCCGACGACGATGACAGCAGATCCATGGCGTCCTCGACCACGACGTACGTGGACAGGAGGAGCACGGCCGTCGACGGCTGGTTCGCACGGATGCGATGGGCCGCCTCCAGGCCCTCGAGCGCAAACGTCGGCGGCATCCGGATGTCGACGATGGCGACATCAGGATGCTCCCGCTGGACGGCAGCGAGCAGACCGACGGTGTCGTGGGTCTCGGCCACGACCTCCATTCCCGCGGCTCCGAGCAAGCGGGCAACGCCCTCGCGAATGAGGGCGGAGTCGTCTGCGAGCACGACGCGCAGCGCATTGGGCGCGGAAGGCTCCATCAACCGGTGACCGGCACCGCAATGGGCAGGCTGGCGGTGATGACGGTCGGCCCGGCCGTGGGGCTATCGACCACGAGCGTCCCCCCGGCGGCATCCACCCGGTCGCGCGCTCCCGAGAGACCGCTGCCGGGCCCGATACTCGCTCCACCCACGCCGTCGTCGACGATCGAGAACGAGACGGATTCGGCTGATTCCTCGAGCCGGATCGTCACCTGCGAGGCACGGGCATGGCGCTGGACGTTGGTGAGCGCTTCGGCGATGACAAAATACGCGCACGCCTCGACCGCCAAGGGAAGACGCCGGTCGCCTTGGAGACGGAGGTCGAGATCCACGGGGACCGAGCTGCGGCGGGCCATCGAGCGCACGGCTGGGCCCAGGCCTCGGGTGGTGAGCACGGTGGGGTGAATTCCGCGGGCCAGCTCACGCAACTCCTCGAGGGCCAAGCGGAGCTGTCGACGGGCGCTGTCGATCACCGCCGTCGTTGAATCGGGGTCGTCCCGTGCCGCCGCTCGTGCCTCCTCCAGACGGAGGCTGACGGCAATGAGGCGTTGCTGCGCTCCATCGTGGATATTGCGTTCGATTCGCTTTCGCGCCGCGTCCGAGGCCTCCGCGATCCGCCGCCGGGATCTCCGGACCTCTTCCGCATGAGCGCGTTCCAGCGCCTCGCGTCGGGCCGCCTCGTCGAGCCTGCGACGCTCCGTCAGGTCACGGAAGGTGATGACCGTGCCCCACCCGTCACCGTCCGGAAACGGCGCGGAGCTATAGGCCACGGGCACGAGACTCCCGTCTCGCCGGACGAACCAGTCCTCCTCGACATGGAGCGTCTCTCCGGTGGTCCGGACGCGAAGCATTGGGCAATCCTCGACCGGAAATGCCGAGCCGTCCGCGTGCTTGTAGTGAATCGTTGTGTGACTTGGCCGTCCCACAAGGTCGGCGGGGTCGACGTAGCCGAGGATCCCGGCAGCGGCAGGGTTCAGAAAGCGGACGAAGCCTTCGCGATCGACGACATACAGCGCGTCGGCGGCGGTGGCGATGACACGCAAGAGTGTCTCGCTATCGACCGCCACCGCGATTGTTGAGTTCGATTGCATTGCCATCGACAACAAAGAGGATCTCGGGAGTCTACGCCCCGAAGGTAGGTTGAACGGGGGCTGGCAGGCCGTCGAATGCCGCCGGTAGCGGGGTTGCCGGAGTCGACCTCCGGGGCGAGGCTGTGTCTCCCGGGCCACGCGACGCCGCAAAGCCGCGGGTGTGGACCGGTGGCACCCGCTCGGAGCGGCGTGGGCCGGCGCTTCGGTGGCGCGGCGATCACGGCATCCGGTCGACTTCAGGACAAGAGCGAGGCGCTGACGTGGACGAGGGTGTCGGATCGCCAACGATCACATGGCATGCGGCGGAGGCCTTCGCGGCCGAAGTCGAAGTCGAGCGGGCCCGGTGGATGGCCATCTCGGCGCTCGTGGAGTCGCTCACCGACAACGAACGACGTGCCCCCGGGTACTTCCGCGATCCGGATTGGAGCGTGAAGGACCTCGTTGCCCATCTCACCGCGTGGATGGCCGAGGCCCGCGTACAGCTGCTCGACATCGCCGCTCGTTCCTACGTTCCGCACGAGATCGCGGTTGACGCGCGAAACGCTCGGATCCTCGAACTGTCGAAGGCTCAGACCTGGGATGAGACCTGGGCCGCGGCGAACGCGGCC
>DASTSC010000156.1:0-5383 GCA_035760905.1 Candidatus Limnocylindrales bacterium
CCCTTCCCGGCCCAGCGAATCGGGCCGTTCGGGAGCGCCTTCCGGCCGACGAACACGTCGCAGCTGTTCGTCTCGAACGCCCACGACGGCCCGGGCGCAGGCAGCGTGTCCGCGTACGAGGTCGCCGGCGACGCGACGCTCAGCCCGATCGCCGGCTCGCCGTTCGCCGACGATCAGACGGCGCCGTGCTGGGTCGCGATCACCCACGACGGATCGACGCTGTTCGCCGTCAACACCGCGAGCGGCTCGGTCTCGAGCTACGCGATCGCGGCGAGCGGCCGGCTCACCCTCGGGTCGACGACCGACCTGTCGGGGAGCGGGCAGGCCGCCTTCGACGCGGCCCTCTCCCCCGACGACGCGTACCTGTACGTGGTCGAGGCGGGCGCTCGCGCGATCGGGATCCTCTCCAATGACGGCGGAACGCTGACCGATCTCGGCTCGGTCGGCGGCATTCCCGGCGCACCCTTCGGGATCGTGGTCGACTGACCGCCTCCCGCCGTTCAGGGCCCCGGCCGCATCCCGCGGCCGGGGCCTCCGACTGGCCGGGCGCGGCCACGCCTCGTCAGGCAGACTCCCGCGGTGGACCTCCTGACGAACCCCGAGAATCTGACCGCTCTCGTCACCCTGACCGCGCTCGAGATCGTGCTCGGCGTCGACAACGTCGTCTTCATCTCGGTCCTGACGCAGAAGCTGCCGCGCGGCCAGCAGGACCGGGCCCGAACGGTCGGCCTCGGCCTCGCGATGGGCACCCGGATCCTGCTCCTCCTCACGCTCGCGGCGATCGCCGCCCTCACGGCACCGCTCGTGACGCTCCTCGGCCAGGAGTTCTCCGGGCGCGACCTCGTCCTCATCGCCGGGGGGCTGTTCCTGCTCGGCAAGTCGACCGTCGAGATCCACGAATCCCTCGAGGGCGGCACGGAAGCGGGCGGGGAGACGTCCCGCCGCGTCGCCTCGTTCGCCAGCGTGATCGTCCAGATCCTCCTGCTCGACATCGTCTTCTCGCTCGATTCGGTCATCACCGCGGTCGGGATGGCGAGGGAGATCCCGGTCATGGTCGCCGCGATCGTCATCGCGGTCCTCGTCATGCTCGTCGCGTCCGGGCCGATCGCCACGTTCGTCGGCCGCCACCCGACCGTGAAGATGCTCGCGCTCAGCTTCCTGCTCCTCATCGGGATGTCGCTCGTCGCCGACGGCTTCGGCCTCCACATCCCGAAGGAGTACCTCTACTTCGCGATGGGCTTCTCGGTCTTCGTGGAGGTGCTCAACCTGCGCATCCGGGGCCGCCCGGGCGAGCCGGTCCACCTCCGTCCGACGCCGGAGTCCGAGCCCGAGCCGTAGTCCGGGTCCGGCCCCGGTCGGAGTCCGGGCCGGGGTCCGAGCCCGGGTCCGGCCCTGGTCGGAGTCCGGGCCGGGGTCCGAGCCTCGGCTCCGGCCCTGGTCAGAGTCCCGGGGCCCGGGATCCGAGCCCGGGTCCGGTCCGAGCCCGGGTCCGGTCCGAGCCCGGGCCACGCGTTGTCGCATTGAGCGCCCACGCGTGCTCACCTTGTCGCGACTGATTCCGCTCCCAGCAGCACCCTCTGGGACAGGCGGGCGGCAAGGCCGGCCGCGTCGACCGGCTCACGCACGAACGCGTCGCCGACATGCACGAATCGCCCCGACCGAGCCCTCTTGATCGAGGCGCTGCCCCATTCATTACGGTCCCACCGGAAACCGATCGCATAAGGCGCGCAGACGCGGATGGCCGCGACGACCGTTGGCGGTGCCGCCATGGCGCTCGCCCGTCCCGCGCTCGCCCGTCCCAGGGGGCTCGCCCTTCCGGCGGCGCTCACCCTTCCGGCGGCGCTCACCCTTACTGTGCGGACCGCCACCCCGAGTGGCAAATCCGCGACTGGGCGGGCCGCAAGAGTGGCCCGGTCGACGATCTCCCGCACGTCCGCCTTCACGTCATGCGCGAATCGCCTGGGCTGACGGGCCTTGTCCCCTCTCCAGTCCCGATTCGTGCGTTCCCAGTGGAACCTGCGGGCTCAAGGTGCGCAGATCCGGCAGCGAGCGCGCTTCGGCAGCGAGCGCCCCCGCGGCCTCGCGGCCGCGGGGGCACCCGCGTGAGCGACACTCAGTGGCGCTGCGGCGCCGTCGGTGGGACCGGTCGGGACGACTCGAGCCACGACCGTTTGGCTGGCGGCAGGGAGGATCTCGCCCAGCGCCAGCGGGCGTCGTCGTCCTCCTGCACGCCGGGCGGCCAGCCGTCCCCGCGGAACCCGACGAAGCCTGAGCCGAACGAGCCCCGGAGGCGGGCGCCGAACCGGGTGCCGATCGCGATCGTGGCGAGCCCACCGCCGATCACGAGGGCCGCTCCGATCGCCAGCGCCGAGGCGTCCACGTCACCAGCATCCGCCGCGGGTCAAGCGGGAGCCGATACAGCACGAGTCGAGACAGCAGGACTCGAAACCCTCACAGGGACGGGTTCTCGGCCCGCCGCCGCACGAGCCGGATCGCCTCGTCGATCCCGCCGGTCCATGGCGCGCCGTGGCCGGGCAGCACGAGCGCGGCGTCGAGCCCGGCCAGGCGGTCGAGCGAGGCGAGCGCGGCCGGCTCGTCGGCCGTGAAGGGCGCGACCTGCGGCCCCTCGCGGCCCGTCGTGACCGCATACGTCGCGAGCGCGTCGCCGGCGAACAGGGCTCGGTGCGCGGGCACGTGGAGCGCGACGCTCCCGGGCGTGTGGCCCGGGACGTGGACGACGCGCGGCGAGCCCGGCACGTCGAGCGTCGCCCCGTCACCGAACGTCGCGACCTCCGCAACCGTCGGCCGACGCAGCCCGCCGTTGCGTACCCCGAGGAGCAGGAACGAGAGGAGCGGCCGGGCCCGGACCGGCCCGTACCCCTTCGACGGGTTGGGTACCTCGCCGCGGGCGAGCGCGGCGTCGAGCTCGTGGATCTCGACCGGCACCGACGCCTCGCGTCGGGCCCGCTCGGCGAAGCCGATGTGGTCGCTGTGGCCGTGGGTCAGGACAACCGCCCGAACGTCGCCGAGCGTCCGACCCATCGCCAGGAGCTCGGCGAGCAGGTCGTCCCAGAAGCCAGGCATCGCGGCGTCGACGATCGTCACCTCGCCGGATTCCTCGAGGAGGTACGAGTTGACGGTGCCGCCGCCGAGTCGGCGGATCGATGGCGCGATCTCCATCGCGCCAGTCTCCGCTATGCGCCCGGCGCCGACAAACGCCCGCCCACCCGCCGCGGCGCACCCCGGCTCGCGAAGCGGGCGAAGAGGCCCGGCACGAACCAGCGCAGGAAGTAGAGCCGGCAGCCGAGGCAGAAGCCGGTCAGGGCGAGGACGGCCTGGAGCCCGGCCACGGCCGCGACCGGCAGCCAGGCGAGGGGTTCGCCGACCGTCGCGAAACCGACGAGGCCGATCGAGAGGAAGGTCGTGCCGAGGGCCTGGGCGAAGCGCGGCGGGTACTCGTGCTCGGGCTCGGCCGGGCCGAGCCGGAGGGCCCGCCGGAGGACGGGCCAGGGACGGCCGAAGGCGAACCAGCGTGTCCCGAAGGCCGCGCTGACGGCGAGCGCGAGCGTGACGAGCGCGACGATCGGCGGCGCATCGGCGACGAATGCGATCGCGAGGACGACGACGGACAGGCCGGCGCCGAAACGTTGACCGCGCGGGTCGACGAGACGGGCGGGCGGCGTGAGGGAATCGAGTGAGGAAGACACGGGGGCGAACCTCGGGGACGGAAGGCCGTGGCGGGTGCGCGCTGCCGCCGGACGGCGGGCGCGCGCAACCGTCGTGGGGGATGGTCGCGAGGCCGCCGGGAAGGACCTAGGCGCGCGGGCCGCTCGCCTCTCCCGTCGGCACTCGCCGCGGACACGCGCAGGTCGCTCCGGACGTGGAGCCGCGGCGGTCGCGGTGGGACGGGCAGACGCGAGGCGTCATTCGGTCTCGTGTTCCTCGAGTGGGTGGCCTGCCGAGCATACGGCACGGCCGGCGGCACGTCACGGGATCCGGTTGAACCAGAGCGCGGCGAGCCCACCGCCGAGGATCACGAGCACGAGCGCGGCGGCCGCGAACAGCTGGCTGACGTCCTGCTGCTCGACGGTGTAGCCGATCTTCGAGCCCAGCGTCTCGTAGACCTGCGAGAGATCCGTGCTCGTCGGCGCGTCGAAGAAGCGCGCCCCGGTCCGCTTCGCGATGTCGGTCAGCGTGTCGGGGTCGGGCGGGACGCTCACGCGCACGATTCGCCCGTAGTCGTCGGGCAGGTCGACGGTCCCGGCCGCCGTCCCGAGCGCGATCGTGTAGACGGGTACCCCGGCCGCGGCCGCCTCGTCGGCCGCGATCGGCGGCGGCGTGCCGGACGTGCTGTCGCCGTCCGAGAGGAGGACCGTCGCGGCCGTCGGCGGGCGGCTCCGACCGTCGCCCGGCCATGCCGCGTCGCCGAGCGGGGTCGGCGATGGCGGCGCCGGGGCCGCGAGCGGCTGGTTGCCCGACCCCCCGCCCCGTGCGGTCGACCGGCCGACGGCGATGAGCGCGGCCTCGATCGCGTCGCCGATCGCGGTCCCGCCGTCGGCGACGAGCGAGCCGAGCCCGGCGTGGATCACGGCCCGGTCGGTGGTCGGCGCGACGACGATCCGGGCGTTCGAGGAGAACGCCACGAGTCCCACCTGGAACCTGTCCGGCAGGTCGTCCACGAACGACGCCGCCGCCTGCTCCGCGGCCGCGAGCCGCGTCGGCGCCACGTCGTCCGCGCGCATCGAGCCCGAGGTGTCGATCGCCAGCATGACCGTGGCCTCCTCGCGCGGGACCGGCAGCGTCATCGACGGCCGGGCGAGCGCGAGACCGAGCGCCGCGATCGCGAGCAGGTAGCAGGCCGGCGGGACGTGACGCCGCCAGCCGGGCGATCGTGGCGCGAGGTTGGCCAGCAGATCGACGTTCGTGAACCGGACGGCGTACCGCCGCCGGCGGCGCTGGACGAGGAGGTAGGCCGCGAGGGCCAGCGGCACGGCCGCGAGCGCGAGGAGGAGCTCGGGGGAGGCGAACGTCACGCGGCCGGGCTCCGCGGGACGAGCTGCCGGGCGAGGGCGAGCAGCCAGTCGCCCGCCGTCGAGAGCACGACGTGCCTGACGCCGAGGCGTCGGAGGTCCCTCGAGAGGTCCTCGCGCTCGGCGGCGGCGGCGCTCCGGAAGCGGGTTCGCAAGCGCGCCGACGACGTGTCGACGCGAACCTCGCGCCCGGTCTCCCCGTCGACGAGGGTCAGCTCGCCGACGTCGGGCAGGTCGTCCTCGCGCGGGTCGCGGATCTCGACCGCGATCGTCTCGTGACGGGCGGCGCACTCCGCCAGCCGGCCGCGCCAGTCGCGCGGGCCGCGGAAGTCGGACACGACGACGACCACGCC
>DASTSC010000157.1:0-12518 GCA_035760905.1 Candidatus Limnocylindrales bacterium
GACGCCCGGGCGACGATCGGGACGTCGGCCTCCCCGACCGGCGCGCAGGCGGTCACGAGCGGGACCGCCGCGGAGCCTGCGAGCAGGTAGTCGAGCCGGACGCTCGGGCCGCGAGCCGGAAGCGTGTAGCCGGGCTCGGCCGGGTGAAGGTGCCGGAAGACGTCAGTCAGGCCGCTGCCGACGAGGCTCGCCATGGCCTCCGTCCGGATGCCGCCGTCGACCCGGAGCAGCAGCCGGATCCAGAGCGGCCACTGGCGGACGACGACCCGGTCGCCCGGCGCGATCGAGTTGAAGTCGCCGACCGCGACCGACGGCTTCGTCGGCGTTCCGAGGAAGGCCACGAGCTTCTCGGCCTCCCGCATCCGGATCCGCTCGCCGCGGGCGGTGAGGCCGGCGGTCAGGTGTACGCCGAAGATCCGAACCGGCGATTCCGGGCTGTCGATCTCGAGGAAGCCGCGGCCCGGCCGGGGCTGGTGCCAGGCGCGAACCGTGAGCGGGAGCCGGCTCAGCGCCGCGACCGACCAGTCGGGCCGGCGGACGGCGCTCGGGAGCCCGGTCCGTGCCGCGAGCCAGTCGACGACGTCGGGCTCGGTCGCCTCCTGGAGGATCACGACGTCGGGCTCGAGGTGGCCGATGACGTCGGCGAGAAGGTCGCGCCGCCGCCGCCCGCCGAACCGGATGTTGTAGCTCAGCAGCCGCACGGCCTAGCCGTCCACCACGAGGAACGACGTGCCCTGGAGGGCCGAGCGAAGCTCGAGGAACCAGGGCGCCATCGCCTGGATCGCGACAGGCCGACCGGCGATCTCCTGCGCCGCGACCCGGGTCGGCTCGAGGTCGGGTGCGACCCAGCGGGCCTTGTCGTCGAGCGGCATCGTGTTCACGTTCGGGAGGTAGAACGCGTCGGTCCGCCAGAGCGCCATCGCCGCGTCGCCGAGCAGGACCAGGTCGAGGTCGCTCGTCCCCGGGCCGCGGGCGTCGAACGGCTCGCCCGAGCGGTAGCTCTCGCCCTGGACGCCGCTGCCGCGGACGACGATCCGGGTGTCGGCCGGGAGCGCGGACCGGAGCGTCGCGAGGAACGCGGCATAGCGGTCCCAGTCGCCCGCGAAGGCCCGCGCGACGAGCTCCGCCACGAGCTCCGTGTCACCGGGCTCGGCTCCCGCGCCGAGGAGCCGGATGACGGCCTCGAGCATCGGCGGGTCGTCCCAGGGCGGTCCGACGTAGACGACCTCGACCCCGTCGGGGTGGCCGGCGCGGATGGCCGCGACGCGACGATCGAGCTCGTCGAGGCGCGCCGGTGGAGCCGGCTCCTGGACAGCGACGGCGAGCGGCACCACGAGCAGCTGCCGTCCGCCCGCGGCAATCGATCGCTCGAGCGCGGCCTCGAGCGCGCCGGCCTCGTCGGTGGCGTAGGTGACCGTGAGATCGTTCGGATCGGCGTCGCGCAGCTCGCGCTCGAGCTCGTCCCGGCTGGCGATCGCGATCGCCCGCGCGGGGGCCTCGCCCTCCTTCTCGGCGGCCGAGCCGAGCCGTCCGATCTCGAGCCGGAGTGCACCGAGCAGCGAGACGATGCCGCCTTCCGTGGCGCGCCGGCTGACGACGAGGACCACGCTCATCGGACTTCCGTCACCTGCGTCACCCGGCCACCCTAGCCGGTCACGCATTGCAGCCCGCTCGCGATCCCGGCTCCCGATGTGGGCATATCCCACGACTCGGCCCGGTTCGTGGCGCTTTCGGCCCCTCGGCACGTTCGGCGGCCCAAATCGCGTCATGCTTGTGGGCCTGGTCCCACGTTCGGAGGCAATCGGCCCGCCAGCGCCATCGGTTCGAATCCGACAGGCGCCTCACCGTTTCCGTTACCGTCCGCCTCATTCGGCGTCGACGGCGTGGGGGAGGGGCAGGCGATGGCCACCGGCACGGGCACGAGCGGCGATCCGTGGATCCTGAGGACGCCGCCGGGCACGTCGGAGTACCGGATGTGGCGCGACGAGAACGCGGACCCGCCGGCGCTCGTCTGCCAGGTCGGCTCGACCCAGCTGAAGTACCAGCTCCGGGCGATCGACGACCTCCACGCCTGGCTGAAGGCGCAGGCCGGCTGGGTCCCGCTCGGCGCAGCGGACGAGCAGAAGCCGGCGCCCGACGGTTCGGTCGAGGCCTGGGGGCGGTCGACGGACAACCCCGTCGGCGGCTGGTATGGCCTCCGGAAGGGCTACCGCGGCCGGTTCGGGATGTACCTGCCGCCGCTGCTCGAGGCGCTCGGCCTCGCCGAGGTCACGCACGAGCCGCGGAACAACCGAATGCGCGCCATCTGACGCTCGTCGGCTAGCCTGCCGCCTCGGGCTCGTTCATCGCGCCGGCCTCGGCCGCCTCGCGCGCCAGCTCGGTCGGTTCGAGCGTCGCGTCGTCGACGGCCGCCCGGAAGATCCGGATCGCGGTGTCCACCTCCGCTTCGGTCACGACGAGTGGCGGCGCCATCCGGATCGTCTTGCGGCCGCACTCGAGGACGAGGAGGCCGCGCTGGAACGCCGCCCACTGGACCTCCTCGGCGCGATCGGGCGTGTCGAACTCGACGCCGATCATGAGACCCCTGCCGCGAACGTCGACGACGACTCCCGGATGATGGGCCATGATCGAGCGCAGCCCGACCATCGCCTGCTCGCCGCGGACTGCCGCGTTCGCGACGAGGCCGTCCTCGAGCAGCCGGATCGTCGCGAGGGCGGCCGCGCAGGCGACGGGGTTGCCGCCGTACGTGGAGCCGTGCGCGCCGGTCGACCAGGATTCGAGCAGCTCGGCGCGGGCGACCATCCCGGCAACCGGCATGCCCGAGGCGATCCCCTTGGCGGTCAGCAGGATGTCGGGCTTCACGCCCCAGTGGTCGACGGCCCACATCCGGCCCGTCCGGCCGGCGCCGGATTGGACCTCGTCGGCGATGAGGAGGATCCCGTGGCGCGCGGTCAGCTCCCGGAGGCCCTCGAGGAACCCGTCCTCGGGGACGATGTAGCCGCCCTCGCCCTGGATCGGCTCGACGACGACCGCGGCGACCTCGTCGGCCGGTGCGAGCTTGTCGAACAGGACCTCGTCGAACCAGCGCAGGTCGGCGACGTGGCCGTACGGCGCGTGGAAGATGCCGGGCAGCATCGGCCCGAAGCCGGCGTGGTACTTCGCCTTCGACGCGGTGAGGGTGACGGCGCCATACGTCCGACCGTGGAACCCGCCGAGGAAGCCGACGATGTAGGGCCGACCGGTCGCGTGACGGGCGAGCTTCATCGCCGCCTCGACGACCTCCGCGCCGCTGTTGCCGAGGTACGCCCGCGCCGAACCGTCGATCGGCGCGATCCGGGCGAGCTCGCGACAGAGCTCGGCGTAGATCGGGACGTAGAAGTCCGAGGCGGAGTAGTGGATCAGCTCTCCGGCCTGGCGGCGGACCGCCTCGACGACGTCGGGATGGCCGTGGCCGGTCGAGTTCACCGCGATCCCGGCCGCGAAGTCGAGGAAGAGGTTGCCGTCGACGTCCTCGATCGTTGAGCCCTCGCCCCGCGCCGCCACGATCGGGTAGGCGCGCGGAAGGCTGGGCGATGTCCAGGCCTCGTCGAACGCGACCGCCGCCCGCGCCTTCGGACCCGGGATCTCGGTCACGAGGTCGGGCACGGGGCGGCTGGCGGACGAGATCGGCGAGACGGCAGTCGTCACGGCGGGCTCCTTCGGTCGTGGGCGGAATGAATAGGATTTATGCAGCCTGGATAGCGAGTATATCGGCGCGCCGCGACGGGACGACCTACCGAACGGCCCTTCCCGTCGTGACGAACGGCGGTCACGCCGGCTCCCGAGGCACGGTCCCGCGCCGCCCATCCTCGCGGATAGAATCGGCGATCGTGACCACGGAGGGCGCCGACGACATCGCGACCGAGGCGATTCGCCTCGGCGACGACGCCGTCGCCGCGGGCATTCCCCTCCGGCTCATCGGCGGCCTCGCGATCTGGGCCACGTCCCCCACCGCCCGGCGGCCGCCCATCGCGCGGTCGTACCCCGACGTCGACCTCGCCGCGGATTCGCGCTCGGTGCCGGCGGTTCGCTCGTTCCTCGAGGCGCACGGCTACGCGCCCGAGCGCCTGTTCAACGCGATCCACGGCGCGCAGCGGCTCAACTTCGCTCGCAACGGCGGAGGCTGGACCATCGACGTGCTCCTCGACGAGCTCCGGATGTCGCACACGATCCCGTTCCGCGGACGCCTCACGACCTCCGGGCCGACGGTCGACCTCGCCGATCTCCTGCTGATGAAGCTCCAGGTCTGGGAGATCGAGCGCAAGGACCTCGCCGACGCGGCGGCCGTCCTCGTCGACCACGACCTCGTCCGCGGCCGCGGCACGCCCTCGTCCGAGGCCGTCGACCTCGACCGGATCGCCGCGCTCACCGGCGCCGACTGGGGGCTCGGCCACACCGTGGAGCGGAACCTCGAACGGGTTGCGGTGCTCGCGTCCGAGCTCGCGAGCGCCCCCCGGCCGCTGGCGGCGCAGGTCGAGGCGGTCGCCGACGCGATCGAGGCCGCCCCGAAGACCCTCGGCTGGCGCGCCCGGGCCCGTGTCGGCGAGCGCGTCCGCTGGTACGAGACGCCCGAGGAGGTCCGACACTAGCCCGAGCCGATCAGCCCGCCTCTCCGAAGCCCCGCCGCGCGAGCGCCGCCCGCCAGTAGTCGACCGACGCGACGAGGTCCTCGAGCACCGCCTCGTCGTCCTGCTCGAAGGGCGGGATCACCTCGAGGATGAGCGCGACGTCGTCGGCGCCGCCGTCCTCGAGCGCGTCGAGCACGTGGTCGGCGTCGATCCGGCCCTCGAGATTCCGCTCCGGCGTGAACGGCCAGTGGTGGTCGCCCTCGGCGTCGCTCTGCTGGAGCTGGACCATCGGCGCGCGTGTCGCGAACCGCCGCAGCCAGGCGTACGGGTCGCGATCGTCGCCGGTCGTGCCGGGGACGCACATGTGGCCGACGTCGAGGCAGAGACGGATCGGGACGCGGGTGTCGTCGCCGTCGGCCAGCAGCTCCTCGAACCCGGCGATCGTCGACGGCTCGCGGGCGGCCGCGAGGTTCTCGACGACGAGGTAGTCGAGCCCGCTCGACCGCGCCTTTGCGGCGAGCCGGGAGAGACGCGATTCGAGGTCCTGCCACAGGGCCTGCCGTCGGGCCGGCGCCGTCCAGTCGGGCACCGAGAACGCCCCGACGTGGCCGCCCGTCGCGAGGCCGCCGACGCGGGCGGTCAGGTCGATCACGGTCTCGAACCAGCGCGTCGCCCGCTCCCGCGCCGCCTCGTCCGGGTCGAGCAGGAGGTTCGCGGAGTACGCCGCGAGCCCGGTGAACGTCGAGTGGACGTCGAGGCCGGCCTCGGCGACGGCGGTACGAACGGCCGCGGCCGACGCGTCGAGCGGCGCGGCGGGATCGACGAGGTCGAGCGAGTGCTGGACGAGCGCCAGCCCGAGCCGATCGCGGACGATCGGGGCCCAGTCCTCCGGACGAGGCCAGCGCTTGACGGCGAAGCAGGTGTTGATCCCGAGCGTCGGCCTCATGTTGGTCCCTCCCGGCGAACGACCGGCGAGGCGGCGAGCTCGCGCCAGGCGCCGAAGAGCTCGTCGTACGCGCGCGCGGCGCGGGCGTCCGGCTCGATCGTCGGCTCGGGGTGGACGCAGCGCTGGATCGCCTCCTCGGCGGACGCGTAGACGCCGACGCCCAGGCCGGCGAGCATCGCCACCCCGGTCACCGCCGCGTCGCCGGGCACGGTCCGGACCGGCAGGCCGATCACGTCGGCCTTGATCCTGTTCCAGGTCCCGAGGCGCGTGTCCCCGCCGGACACGCGCAGCTCCGTGGCGGGGGCGCCGCCCTCGGCCAGCAGGCGGAGCTGATCGCGGATCTCGAACGCCGCGCCCTCGAGCATGGCCCGGGCGAGCTCGGCCCTGCCATGCCGGAGCGAGAGGCCGACGAGCGCGCCGCGAAGATCGGGATCCGTCCGCTCCCCGTCGCCGAGGACCGCGAGCGAGAGGACTCCGTCCGCCCCGGCCGGCACCACCGCCGCCTCGGCGTCGAGCCTGGCGAAGTCCGCGCTTCGGGCGCGTCCCGACCGGCCGCCATAGAGACGGTCGGCCAGCCAGGCGACCGCCGCTCCGGTCGTGTTGATCCCGGTCTCGGTGGTCAGCGATGGGCCGACGACGTGCGGATAGTGGGTCACGGCGAGGACCGGCAGCACAGCGTCCACGACGGCGTTGAGGCACGTCGACGAGCCGGCCATCTCGCTGACCGGCCCGTGGCCGACGACACCCGCGCCGAAGGCGCAGGCCTGGCTGTCGGCGCCGCCGAGGACGACCGGCGTGGACCCCGGCAGGCCGAGCCGTCGGACGACCGACGGCAGGAGCCCCCCGACGACCGCGGCTGACGGGAGGATCGGCGGCAGCAGCGCCTGATCGAGGTCGAACGCCCCGATCAGCTCGTCGGACCAGCGGCGCGCCGGGACGTCGTAGAGGAGCGTCGCCGCGGCGTGGGTCCCGTCGGTCGCCACCTGTCCGCTCAGCGCGAGCGCGATCCAGTCGCGTGGCTGGAGCACGAGGGCGGTCCGCTCGAACGCGGCGGCGTCGTGACGGCGGACCCAGAGCAGCTTCGGCAGGATGTGGAACGCGGCCGGGAGATGGCCCGTGAGCTCGTGGATCGCCCGTTCCCCGAACCGCGCCCGCACCTCGGCCGACTCCTCGACCGCGCGGTTGTCGCGGTAGATGAGCGCGGGTCGGATCGGCCGGTGGGCGCCGTCGACGAGCACGACCGAGGGGCATTGCCCGGTCAGGCCGATGGCGTGGACCCGGCGGCGCGTCCCGATCCGGGCCACGAGCTCGCCGAGCGCCGACAGCGACGCGGAGCGCCAGGCGCTGGCGTCCTGCTCGGCCCAGCCCGGTCGGGGGGACGTCGTCGGGAAGGCGCGACGGACCTCGAGCCGCCGCCGCCCGTCGAGGTCGAAGGCCGCAGCCCTGGCTCCCGACGTCCCGACGTCGACGGCGACGAGAACGTCTCGCCAGTCGTCGCCGCCTCCACCCACCCCCCGCTGGCTCATCCCCGGACCAGCTGGTGGGCCGTCACCTTGTCGCGCTCGAGCGTCACGAGCGCGCCGTTGAGCGTGCCCGTCGAGTAGTCGCTGCCGGGGTTGACCGCGATCGTCCGACCGATCCGGCGGATCCCGGTCGCCTCGTGGATGTGGCCGTGGAGTCCGAGCAGCGGCTGGACCTCCTCCTCGATCGAGCGGACCGCGGTCGAGCCCGCCGGCGCGAACTTGACCTGTCCGAGGACCTGGACCACCCGCAGGTTCTCGTCGAGGACCGGCGCGTCGTCGAGCCCGGACCCGTGCGGCGGGACGTGGAGGTTGAAGACGGCGCGGCGCGGGTCGGCGAGACCCGCGACGATCTCCCGGATCGAGTCGTCGAGCTGCTCCTCGGTCTGCTCGCGATGGCTGTGCCAGGGCGTGATGTTCGAGTAGCCCCAGCTCACGAGCTCGTGCTCGTCGTCGAGCGGGAGGATCCGTCCCTCGGCGTGCGTCCCGTACGGCGCCCGGTCGAGGACCTCGCCGAGCTCGACGGGATCGTCGTTCCCGAGCATGAAGTAGAGCGGGATGCCGGTCGGCCGCAGCCGCTCGTCGGCCATCTGGAGCCAGGACGTGAGCCGGGCGCGCATGAGCCCGAGGAAGACGTCGTCCACCCGGCCCTCGGCCCGGAGCTGCTCGAACTCGCCGGGCTCGACGCGCAGCGGGTAGTAGCCGTGGTCCTCGATGAGCCGCTCGAGCGTCGTGAGCTCCTCGCCGTCGGCGACGTCGTAGTCGGTCCCGATGAACGTGCACCGCCAGCGGCCGCCGGGCGCGCGGACGATCGTCTGGATCGCCTTGCCGGCGAGATCGGCACCCAGGACCATGACGTCGGCCTTGTAGATCGGCCCGCCGTTGAGGAACTTGCGAAAGCACTTCGAGGAACCGTGGAGGTCCGTGACGAAGTAGAGCCTCGTTCGTTTCGCCATGTCGGTCGCGTGATCAGGCCGGCGTGGCTGCCGAGCGCGCGGCGCGAGCGGCGTCCATGAGCCGGGCGGCGCGGTCGGGGTCGACCGCGTTCCAGGTGACGCCGTCGACCTTCAGGCTCGTGCCGACGATCGCGGCGTCGGCCACGCTGAAGATCTCGGCGATCCGCTCGGCCCGGACGCCCGTGTTCGCGACGACCGGGACGTCGCCCGCCGCCTCCTTCGCCGCGCGCAGGTGGCCCATGTCGAACTGGACGCCGGCCGCGGCCCCCGAGATGAGGATCGCGTCGACGCCGAGGAACGCCGCCCCGCGGGCCCGGTCGGCGATCGAGCGGGAGCCGACGGCACTCGCGAACTCCGGCTGGATGTTGTCGAAGAGGAGGACGTCGTCGGCACCGATCGCCGTCCGGTAGCCGGCGATCTCGCCGATCCGCGGCTCGATCATCCCGACGTCGCTCTCGTAGACCCCGGTCAGGACCTCCCGGATGAAGGCCGCGCCGGTCGCGCGGGCCAGCGCGAGGCTGGCCGTGGCGTCCCACAGGACGTTCACCCCGAAGGGGATGCGAACATCCCGTCGGAACTCACCGATCACGGCTGCCATCGCCGCCGGGATCTCGGGCCCGACCGCGAGCTGGTAGGGAATGTCGGCCTCGTTGCAGAAGAGGACGCCGTCGACGCCGGCGTCCTGGAGGACCCCGAGGTCGCGGCCGACGACGTCGACGAGGTGCTGCCGGCCGGCCGCGCGGTCGTGCCACGGGCGGCCGGGCAGGCCGGGGAAGTGGAGCATCGCGATGACGGGCTTCGGCGTCCCGAAGATGCGCTCGAGTCCGGCCATGTCGAATCCTTTCTCCGTCAGCGGGCGGCGGCGAGCGAGCGCCGCCCCACGCGGCCCGGAACCTCCGGGCGGCGGCGGTCGCGGGCCGCCCCCGCAACCACGATCTCCACCTCGAGCCGTCGCAGCTCCTCGAGCTCGGCTGGGGGCGCGCTCGGATCGGTCACGAGCAGGTCGATCCGCGCGGCTGGGGCGACGACGACGGGCGTGACCCGCCCGAGCTTCGAGCCGTCGGCGATGACGACGAGTCGCGCCGACCGTTCGATCGCGGTCCGTTGGATCTCCGCCTCGTCGTCCGTCACCTCGGTGATCCCCCACCCTGCCGAGAGGCCGGCGGCCCCGACGATCGCCACGTCGAACCGGAACCGCTCGAGCGTCCGGAGCGCGATCGGGCCGATGCAGTCGAGCTCGTCCCGGAGGACCGTGCCCCCGAGCACCGTCACCCGGAGCGGCCTCGTCCCGAGGAGGCTCGCGATCGGCAGCGAGGGCGTCACGACGTGGAGCGACGGCCGGGCCGGAAGGTAGCGGGCCACCTGCTCCGCCGTCGTGCCGATGCCGAGGTAGGCGATCCCCGCGTTCGCCAGCTCCTCGACCGCGCGGATCCCGATGAGCCGCTTCTCCCGCGGATGCTCGAGGGCGCGGGCATTGAACGACACGTCGAACGAGCGGGTGACGTGGGCGGTCGCGCCACCGTAGGTCTGGCGGAGAAAGCCATCGCGCTCGAGGCGCCGGATGTCCCGCCGGATCGTCATCTCCGACACGCCGAGCTCGCGGGCGAGGTCCCCGACGTGGATCGTCTGCTCCGCCGCGACGCGCTCGAGGATCCGGTGCCGCCGATCGACCGGGTGGATCGACCGCTGCTGCGGGGACGGTCGACCGACACCTTCGGACACCCCAACCCTCCGGGACGAACACAACCTGTTGACTTTCGGTGTTCGATTGTGTTCGACTATGGCGGGCACCCTCAGGGCTGTCAAGTGATGCATCCGCACGGTGGAGGCCGCGCGGGGCAGGGAGGTTCGCATGGCGACCATGACCCCCGACTCTGGCGGGAGTCAGCTGTTCGTCCGCCAGAGCACCGGGCTCGTCCGCGAGGCCTCGGCGCTCGACGCGGTCATCTACAACGCGGTGTTCTCCGCGCCCGTCGGGGCGACGCTGGCCTGGGGCGTGTTCTTCGCCCTGAGCGCGTTCCCGGGCGCGGACCTCGTCTGGGCGACGATCATCTCGTTCGTCCTGAACGTGCCCGTCCTGATCATGATGGCGCTCCTCGCGTCGTCGATGCCGCGGACGGGCGGTGACTACGTCTGGGTCAGCCGGATCCTCTCGCCGCCGCTCGCCACGATCTCGAACTTCGGCGCGTCCCTCTCGGCGATGATCGGGGCGACCTTCTGGGCGCGCTACTTCCCGGTCTTCGCGCTCGGACCGGTCCTCGTGACCCTCGGCGTGATCTTCGACAACGACACGCTCCAGAGCTGGGGCACGAGCTTCCAGACCGACAACCTCTGGATCTTCGTCGGCGGCCTCGCGATGATCGTGCTGATGACGGCGATCCACATCTCGGGCCTGCGGACGACGTTCCGCTGGCAGAACACGTTCTGGATCATCGCCTCGATCGGCACGTTCCTCGCGTTCCTCGTCCTGCTCGTGGGCAACAACGCCGACTTCACGAGCAACTTCAACTCGCTCAACGCGAAGTTCGGCGGCGGCGACGCGCAGGCGGTCATCGCCGGGGCGAATGCCCAGGGTGCCGCGCCGAACGTCGGCGACCTCAACGCGACCCTCCCGACCGTGTTCGCGATCATGGTCTTCATGATGTGGAACTGGTGGTCGGTCTATCTCGCCGGTGAGCTCAAGACCGCCTCGAACCGGGGCCGCCAGCTCAACATCATGTTCGGCGCGCTGATCTGGGACGTCGTGTTCATCGCGATCGGCGTGCTGCTCCTGTTCAAGGTCACCGGCTACGACTTCATGGTCGCGGTCAACACGGCCGGCAACACGGCCTACGCGATCCCGACCGGGCCCTGGTACCACTTCATGGCGTCGCTCGTGTACAACATCCCGATCCTCACGATCCTCATCGTCGGCTCCTTCCTCTTCTGGAGTCTGCCGGCGATGGTCGGCAACACGTTCATGCCGATCCGGACCGTGTTCGCGTGGGCCTTCGACCGGCTTCTGCCCGAGAAGTTCAGCGAGGTCAACGAGCGGACCCACTCGCCCGTGCCCGCGATCCTGCTGGTCATGGGCCTCGTGACGGCCATGCTCGCCTGGAGCGTCGTCTCGACCGACTTCGCGACGTGGCTCGCGCTCGGCGTCCTCGCCGGCGTCGTCTGCGTGGTGATCGTCGGCGTTGCGGCGTTCGTCTTCCCCGATCGGCGACCGGACCTCTACCAGGCGTCGCCGGCGAACGTGAACGTCGGTGGCATCCCGGTCCTCAAGATCGTGAGCGTCCTGTCGATCCTCGTGATGCTCTTCCTGACGTGGCTCACGCTCGCCTTCCCGGCCCTCGCGCTGGCCGGCGACGCGGGCAACATCTGGCAGATCCCGGCCTTCATGGGCATGATCGTCGTGGTCGGCCTGGTCGTGTACTACGGGGCGAAGATGCTCCGCCGCGGCCAGGGCGTCGACGTCGATCTCGTGTATCGGGAGCTGCCCCCCGAGTGAGCCTGCCGCGTCCCCCCGCGGAACAGGCGGCGCGCCCGGCAACGGGCGCGCCGCCTCCGTTGCCCGGCCGGTTCCGCGCCGTCGTCTTCGACATGGACGGGTTGCTTCTCGACAGCGAGAAGGCGTGGGAGGCTGCCGAGCGCCGTTTCATGGAGGCCCACGGCGCGGAGCTGACCGAGGAGGATCGGCGGGCGAGCCTCGGCCGGTCCGTCGACGAGGTCCTCGTCTGGTACGCCCGGCGAATCGGCTGGCCGGCCGACCGAATCGACGTGCTCCGGACCGAGCTCATGGGCCTCGTCTGGGCCGAGTACGCGCAGATCGCGCCGATGCGCGGCGCTCACGAGCTCGTCGACCGGCTCCGCGGCCGCGTTCCCCTCGGGATCGCCTCGAACACCGATCGCGCCCTCGTCGAGCACGCCCTCGCCGCGACCGGCCTCGAGGACGCCTTCGACGCGGTCGTGACGGTCGACGACGTCGAGCACCCGAAGCCGGCCGGCGACATCTACCGAGTCGCGTGCGAACGGCTTGGCGTCCGGCCCGAGGAGGCGGTCGCCCTCGAGGACTCCGAGACCGGCGTCGCGGCGGCGAAAGCGGCCGGCGTCTGGTGCATCGCCGTGCCCCAGATGGACGGCCTCGACGTGTCCGCGGCCGACGAGATCGTCGAATCGCTGGAGCAGCTGCTGGAACCGTAGGCGGGTCTCGTCCGGCGCGGCCGCGCGGCGCGGGGCGGGCGGGGACGTCTCGTCCTGCGGCGCAAACGACCGGCAACGGCCGGACATCGGCGGCAGGCCCGGTCGGCCGTCTCGCCCCACGAGAACCCACACCGGGTTTCTCGTGCCACGGCACAAGCGACCGCAGCAAGGGCCGGCTCCTACCGCGGGTCCGGTCGCTTGTCTCGCCCGGCGAGAATCCGCGGTCCAGTTGCTCGTCCGGTGGCACGAACGACAGCCGGGCGCGTCGCTCGGGCGGCCCCGCCTCGAGCGGGCCCTCAGTCGACGA
>DASTSC010000158.1:0-2346 GCA_035760905.1 Candidatus Limnocylindrales bacterium
ACCAGTTCCCGGTGGAGGATCGCGAACGCGCGACGGGTCGCACGCTGGTCGGCCGCGTCGCCCGAGACGAGCGCGCGAAACGCATCGGACGAGAGGATCTCGTCGCCGGCGAAGTGCCTCCGGGCGAACGTCGACTTGCCGGCGCCCGCGGGACCGACGAGGAGGACGACCCCCGGATCCGGGACCTCGAGGGCGAGCCTCGGTTCGGGGATCTCGAGGGCGAGGGCTTCCTCCGGATCCACGCCGGCTACGACGCCCGGCGCGCCTCCCAGCCGCCGGACTCCGATCGGCGGACCTCGTACGTCGGCTGGGCATAGACCGCGGGGCCCTGGCAGACCTCGCCGTCGCGGAGCCGGAACCGCGACTGGTGCCACGGGCACTCGATGCAGCCGTCGACCACGCGACCTTCGGCGAGCGGACCGCCCGCGTGGGCGCACGTCTCGTGGAGCGCGTGGACGACGCCGGCGACCCGCACGAGGACGATCGCGTTGATCCCGACCTTGCCCTTCACCGGCTCGCCCTCGGGCAGCGCGGCGAGATCCACCGGCTCGGCCACGCCCTCGACCTCGAGCGCGAGCCACTTCCGACCCGATCCCCGGAAGGCGTGACGGCTGACCATGTTGCCGAGGGCATAGACGACGTCGCCGCCGACGTACGCGGCGGCGGTCAGGATGAGGTAGCCGACGATCGAGAGGACGACGGGGACGGTTCGGTCGACGGGATCGCCGGCCCGCTGGGCGAGCGAGATGAGGTAGACGACGAGAGCCACGATCATCAGCGTCGAGTGGAGGCTCGCCCGCGTGCGCGCGGTCCCGTCGGTGTCGGTGTAGTCGGCGAAGCCCGCCAATGCCGCCGCGAGCATCGCCAGGATCCCGATGACGAGCGCGATGTCGGCCGCCGCCCGCTGGTTCGCGAGGTCGAGGATGACGGTGACCGTCAGCGCCCCGATCGGGATGTCGGTGATCGCCGCGTGGATCGGGTGGCCGAGCCAGGTCCCGTTGAGGAGATCCTTGAGCGGCCGCAGGGGCGACTGGAAGATCCGGTTGAGGAGCCCGTGGACGGCATCGCCGAGCGGTTTCGCCCACCCGTTCTGAGCGTCCATGAGCCGGGTCAGCAGTCGCGTCATTCGTCGCCTCCGATCGCCATCGATAATGACCGTCTTCCCGAAACCCCGCACGGTCCGATACGGACGCCCCGGCACCGCCGGTTCGGGCCGGTCGCAGCCGAGGAGCCCGTGTCCGAGACCGCACTCCAGCCGCCCCGCGAGGCCGTGAGCAGCGGCCGATCCGACTGGCCGTGGCTCGTCGCGGTCTTCTGGATCACCTCGATGGTCGAGGCGCTCGGGGTCAGCCAGTTCTACGCGTTCCTGCCCGAGTACCTTCGCCAGCTCGGCGCGTCGGACGCGGAGCGGCTCACGCTCGTCGGCGTGTTCGGCGCGCTGCCGTTCCTCATCGGGCTGCCGCTCGTGCCGCTGTGGGGCGTCTGGGCCGACCTCTACTCGCGCAAGGCCGTCGTCGCCCGGAGCGCGTTCGTCGAGGCGGTCGTGTTCGCGGGGCTCGCCATCGTCCGGACGCCCGCCCAGCTCGCGCTCCCGGTCCTGCTCGTCGGGTTCCAGCTCGGCAACACCGGGGTCATGCTCGCGGCGATCCGCGACGTCAGCCCGTTGCGCCGGCTGGGGACGGTCATCGCGATCTTCGGGGCCTCGAACGCGGTCGGCTTCGCGGTCGGGCCGCTCCTCGGCGGCTGGCTCATCGACGTCGTTGGCGTCGGCATCCCCGGTGTCTTCGCGCTCGCGGCGGCGCTGTCGGTCGGGACCGGGCTCCTCGTCGCCGTCGGCACCCGCGAGGTCCGCCCCGAGGTCGTCCCGTCGGGCCGCGTCGTCCGGCTCGCGTTCGGAGCCGTCCGGTCGGTCGTCTCGAATCCGCACGTCCGGGCGATCTTCGCGATCTACGCCGTCGTGTTCCTCGCGAACTGGATGAGCCGCCCGTTCCTGCCGGTCATCGTCGAGCGGCTGGCCGGTCCGGGGCCCGGGCTGGCCTCGTCGATCGGGCTCGTCCTCGGGACGGCGGCCCTCGCCGGGGCCCTCGTGGCGCCGGCGGGCGGCTGGCTGGGTGACCGAGTCGGCTTCCGACCCGTGCTCCGGGCGGCGATCGGCGCGGTCGGTCTCGCCCTGCTGGCGATCCCGTTCGCGTCCGGACTCGCTCTCCTCGCGCTCCTCTCGGTCGTGCTCGCGGCCGGGGTTGCGACCGCCGGCTCGATGGTCTTCGGGCTGCTCGCGACCGAGGTCCCGCCCGAGCGCCGGTCGGCAACGCTCAACCTCGTCTACCTGCCGCTCTACCTCGCCGG
>DASTSC010000159.1:0-2776 GCA_035760905.1 Candidatus Limnocylindrales bacterium
TCCGGCCGGGACGACCGGCGTCGTCTGGCACGATCTCGCGACGCGCGTCGAGGAGCCTTTGTTCGTCTTCGATCGCCGGTGCGCCCCGCTCGGGACGGCCACTCTTCCGCTCTCGGGCGGGAGCCTCGTCATCGCCGGGGATGGCACCGTGACGATGTCATCGGCGTTGGATGCGTCCGCCAAACCCCTGCGGTACGCCCGGCTTTGCCATCGGTCACTCCTGCGTCAGGAGCGCAAGCTGCGACGCGAGGCGGAAGCCGAGTCCTGAGCGGCGCCCGATATCATCGCCGGCCATGCGGCGCCGGCCCCCACTTCCGTGACCGCCGCGATCCTCGGGATCTTCGTCCTGTCGGGCGCGGCAGGCCTGATCTACGAGGTCGTCTGGGCGCGCGAGCTCGTTCTCGTGTTCGGCAACACGACCCAGGCGGTATCGGCGATCCTGACCGGCTTCTTCGGCGGGATGGCCATCGGGAGCGCCGTCGGCGGGCGCGTCGCCGACCGGGTCGAGCGTCGACTTCGGATGTACGGTCTGCTCGAGCTGGCCCTCGTCGTCGTCGTCCTCCTCACGCCGATCACGTTCGGCCTCATCAAGGAGGCCTACCGGGGGGTCTTCGGAGCGCTCGAGGCCGCGCCGAGCCTCCTCGCGCTCGTCCGCTTCGGCCTCGCGCTGCTGGCGCTCGGTCCGGCGACGATCCTCATGGGCGCGACGCTCCCGACCCTCACCCGCTACCTGACCTCCGACGCGCACCTGAGCCGCGCCTTCGGCCGCCTCTACGCCGCGAACACGATCGGCGCGATCCTCGGCGCGGGCTTCGCCGGGTTCGTCCTCATCGAGCTGCTCGGGCTGTCGGGGAGCGTCATCGCCGGGGCGGTCTGCTCGGGGATCGCCGGGCTCGCGGCGCTCGCGCTCGATCGGCGCCGTTCAGTCGGCGCGGAGGTGGCGTCGCGGTTCGAGCCCCTCGCCCGCTCGACCACCGCCTACCCGCGGCTGGCGCTCGGGGTGGCGTTCGTGTCCGGGCTCACCTCGCTCGGCTATCAGACGCTGTGGACCCGCCTTCTCGCGAGCGGCACCGGCAACTCGACGTACGTCTTCTCGACGATCCTCACGATCTTTCTCGTCGGCCTCGCCCTCGGGGCGGTCGCGTTCAACCTGGTCCGGTCCAGGCTTCGCTCGGCGATCGGGCTGCTCGCGGTGGGGCAGGTGCTCGTCGCCCTGTTCGTGATCGTCGGGATGGAGGCGATCGACGGTATCGCGCCGGGGCCACCGCTCGCGCTGACCAGCCAGCCCGACCTGCTCTGGTCACGCTTCGCGCAGCCGGTGCTGCTCGTCGTGCTCCCGGCAACGTTCGTCATGGGCCTGACGTTCCCGGCTGCCTCGGCACTGCTGCCGGCGGGGACCGCGCACGCCGGCGGCGAGGCCGGCGGGCTGCTGGCCGTGAACACGGCGGGTGCGATCGTCGGCACCTTCCTCGTCCCGTTCGTCGTCATCCCGGCGATCGGCTCGCCAGCGGCGCTCGCCCTGCTCGTACTCGTCAACCTCGGCCTGGCGATCGCCCTGGCGGCGATCGCCCTGCGCGACCGGGGGCTCGCGACGGTCGGCTGGCTCGCCGGGGGCGCGTCCGGGCTCGTCGCGGTTGCGGTCGCTGCGACCCTCGCGACCGGCTCGCTGTGGCTCGACCCGGCGATCCGATCGGTTGTCAATCGCGGCGGGCGGGTCTTCGCCTCGACCGAGGACGAGATCGCGTCCGTCCAAGCGGGCGAGCTCGGCGGGCGGCGTCAGCTGTGGGTGACCGGCACGTCGATGACGGTCCTGACGATCGATGCCCATCTCATGCCGATCCTGCCGCTCATCGCTCGACCGGACAGCGGGCGCGCCCTCGTGGTCGCGTTCGGGATGGGGACCGCGTTTCGGACCGCGCTCATCGCAGGCCTCGAGACGGACGTCGTCGAGCTGGTCCCGTCGGTCCCGGCGATGTTTCCCGCGTTCTACGCCGACGCCGAGGAGGTGCTGGCGAACCCGAACGGGCGGGTGATCATCGCCGACGGGCGCAACCACGTCGAGCTGACCGATCGGACGTACGACATCGTCGTCGTCGACCCGCCCCCGCCGATCGAGTCATCCGGCGTCTCGGTGATCTCCTCGCTCGAGTTCTACCGGGCGGCCCACGATCGCCTCACGCCCGGCGGCGTGATGATGCAATGGGTCCCGTTCGGCCAGACGCTCGACGAGTTCCGGGCCCATGTCCGGACGTTCGCGGCGGTCTATCCGAACGTCATCGTCGGGATCGGGCCGGGCGGCAACGGCTTCTACATGCTCGGCTCGGACGCGCCCCTCGCCCTCGATCCGGCGGCGATCCGATCGGTCCTGGAGCGGCCGGGCGTCCTCGCCGACGTCAGCTCGGCCTTCGATTCACCCCGCCACGACCTCGGGGGCTGGGAGGCGCTCATCCCGTCGCTCGTGCGCCTCTCGGGCGACCAGGTCCGCGGGTTCGCCGGGCCCGGCCCGCTCGTCACCGACGACCACCCGCTGCCGGAGTACTTCCTGCTGCGTCACGCGTTCGGAACGCCGTCACCACCGCTCTCGCCCGACGCGGTCCGCGCGCCGTAGGCTCAGATGCGGGTCGTCGACCAGTAGCGTTCCTTGAAGCCGCCCGTGCCCGCGGCCTCGCCGAGCGCTGCCCCGTACGAGCGCACCCCGTCGGCCATCTGGCGGCGGCCGCCGAACTGGCGGTCGAGCTGGCTCTCGTAGAGCGAGATGCCGGTGATCTTGCGCTCG
>DASTSC010000160.1:0-4300 GCA_035760905.1 Candidatus Limnocylindrales bacterium
CGCCCGCGAGGGTCGCGAGCTCGGCATCGCCGAAGGCCGCCCGTTTCGCGGTCAGGAGGAGGCTTCGGGCGTCGTCGTCCGGGGCGGCGATCGCGGGTCCTGCCTCCCGGACCGCCCGCTCGATCGCGACGTTGCGGGCCATCTCGGCGACGAACCACGGCGCGATCCCCGTGGCCTCGTGGAGGACCGCCTCGGGGAGGCCGCGACGCAGGAGCGCGAGGAGCCGCCACAGCCGTGAGTCGGATGGCGCGACGAACCGGCGGAGGACGATCGGGGCCGCCGAGCGCTGCGCGAACCGCGTCGACTCGCAGGCCGTGCCGTTCTCGTCCAGCCACCTGATCGGGGCGTCGTCGTCGGCGGCGGGGTCCCCGGCGTAGACGGCCGCGAGGTAGTCGAGCGTCGCGGTCCACGACGCGTCCTCGGCCAGCGGACCGGCGCCGGCCTGCTCGAGCCCGCGGAGCGCCTTGTTGAGCGCGGCGCCGAACGTCCGGTCGATGGCCATCACCTCGCCGGTCGCCTTCATCTGGCTGCCGAGCAGGCGATCGGCGGTCGGGAACTTGTCGAACGGGAAGCGGGGCAGCTTGACGACGACGTAGTCGAGCGCCGGCTCGAACGCGGCGACGGTCGTGCCGGTCACGACGTTCGGGATCTCGGCGAGGGTCCGCCCGACCGCGATCTGGGCGGCGACCCGGGCGATCGGATAGCCGGTCGCCTTCGAAGCGAGGGCACTCGAGCGCGAGACCCGCGGGTTGACCTCGATGACGGCGTACTCGGTCGAGTCGGGCGAGAGCGCGAACTGGACGTTGCAGCCGCCCTCGACCCCGAGCGCCCGAATGATCGCGAGCGCCGCGCTCCGGAGGCGCTGGTGGACCGGGTCCGGCAGCGTCTGGATCGGCGCGACAACGATCGAGTCGCCGGTGTGGACGCCGAGCGGGTCGACGTTCTCCATGCCGCAGACCGCGATGCACGTGTCGTCGGCGTCGCGCATCACCTCGTACTCGATCTCCTGCCAGCCGACGAGGCAGCGCTCGACCATGACCTGCCCGATCGGGCTCGCGCGCAGGCCGGCCCGGACACGCTCGCGATAGGCCACCTCGGTCTCGACGATCCCGCCACCGGTCCCGCCGAGCGTGAAGGCGGGACGGATGATGGCGGGAAGCCCGATCTCCTCGAGCGCCCGGTTCGTGGCCTCCTCGCGCTTCGCGGGCGTTTCGCCCTCGACGATCGCCGACGGCGCATAGGGCTGGCCGATTCGGTCGAGGAGATCGCGGAAGCGCTCGCGGTCCTCGGCCATCTCGATCGCCTCGAGCGGCGTGCCAAGCAGCCGGACGTCGAAGCGCTCCAGGACGCCGGCGCGCGAGAGCGCGACCGCGAGGTTGAGCGCGGTCTGGCCACCGAGGCCGGCGAGGAGCCCGTCGGGGCGTTCGCGCTCGATGACCGCCGCGACCGCGTCGACGGTGAGCGGCTCGAGGTAGACGGCGTCCGCGACCTGCGGGTCGGTCATGATCGTCGCCGGGTTCGAGTTCACGAGGACCGTCCGAACGCCTTCGTTGCGGAGGGCGCGGCAGGCCTGGGTTCCGGCGTAGTCGAACTCGGCCGCCTGGCCGATCACCACCGGCCCGGACCCGAGGATGAGGACCGACGCCGGCCCGAGCCGCTCGCCGAGGCTCACCCGCGAGCCTCGCACGCCGCGACGAACCGATCGAACACGACGAGCGCGTCGAGCGGGCCCGGCGCCCCCTCCGGGTGGTACTGGACGGTCTCGATCGGGAGCTCGCGGTGCCGGAGGCCCTCGACCGAGCCGTCGTTGAGGTTGACCTGGCTCACGTAGAAGCCGCTGCCGCGGGGCAGCGTCTCGCCGACGACCTGGACCTCGTGGTTCTGGGCCGTCACCTGGACCGTGCCCCGATCGACGTCCCGGACCGGGTGGTTGGCGCCGTGGTGGCCGAAGCGAAGACGACCGGTCTCGGCGCCGCCCGCGCGAGCGACGATCTGGTGGCCGAGGCAGATGCCGAGGAGCGGGCGCCCGTCGTCGATCGCCGCGCGCGCGAGCGCGACCTGCGGCCCGAGCCGCGCCGGATCCCCGGGGCCCGGCGAGAGGACGAGCCCGGCGACGTCCGAGGCGAGGACGTCCGCCGCCGTCGCCGTGTGCGGCAGGATCCGGACGCGGGCGCCGCGCGCCCGGAGCGAGCGGACGATGTTCGACTTGAGCCCGAGGTCGACGACCGCGACGAGCGGCCCGCCCTCGTCCGGCGCACCGACGTCCCGGCGCTCGGCCGGCGAGACCGCGGCGACGAAGTCCTGGTCCTCCCAGCGAGGGACGGCGCGGGCCCGGTCGACCGCGGCGTCGGGATCGGTCGCGCCGGGCTCGGTGACGATCGCCCGCAGGCTGCCGTGGGTTCGGAGGTGCCGAGCGAGCGCCCGCGTGTCGACGCCGGCGATCGCGGGTATGGCGTGCTCGCGCAGCAGCGTCGCGAGCTGTCGGCCGTCGTCGAGGACGGCCGCCGTCGCGTTGGCGACGACGAGCGCTCGGAGCCACGGGCGCGTCGACTGGTCGTCGTCGAGCACGCGCCCGTAGTTGCCGATGAGCGGGTACGTCATGACGACGACCTGGCCGGCGTACGAGGGGTCGGTGCAGACCTCCTGGTAGCCGGTCTGTGCGGTGTTCACGACGAGGTCGCCGCCGGCGGCATCGGGCGCTCCCCACGCGGTCCCCGGGAACACCGTGCCGTCCTCGAGCGCGAGCAGCGCGGGTCCGAGGGAGCCGATGCGTGGATCGACGATCCCGCCCGGCGGCAGGGAGGCGCGCGGCGGCGTGGGCACCGCGGTCGCGGCGCGCAGCATCATCAGGACGTCGCTCCTTCCCGGTCTCTCTGGACCACTCGCCGGCCTCACGGGACCGGCCGAAAGGGACGCCCGGAGGGTACCACGGCGACGGCCGGTCGAGCCGGCGCCGAACGGCCCGCGCTCAACCGATTCGCGACGAGGACTGCCCATTCAGCGTCGGCCCTGTGAGCCCGGCCGAGCCCCGCCAACGCCACCGCCGGTGGCCTATGGCACGAACCTGCCCGATCACGGACGAGGCGGGATGCGCCGCTCACGGCGGAGGCGGCGACGTGACCGGATTCGATCAGATTCGCGATGCGTGACCGATGAGCGTTGACGTTTCAATCGACAGCACGCTCTCCGGCGGTGGCCGGCGCGAACGGTCGTCGCGTCTGTCATCATTGTCGTTGATGAACCTGAAGCTTCCGCCGCGCGAGCCCCCGGCGCACGTGATCGCGGAATACAAGCACCGCGATCGGTGGGTGAAGTGCAGCTGCGGCTGGGAGGGCGCGTCCGAAGGTCGCCTGCCGTCCGATCCATCGCCCTGGAAGGAGCACGTCGCGGCGGGTCGCGTCCGCCGCTGACCGCGGTTCCCCTACGGGACCCGCGACAGAACGCCGAACAGACAGAACGCCCGCCGGCGATGCCGGCGGGCGTCGTGGTAGGTGGGGCGCGGATCGGATCAGGCGCGGGCGTTCTCGCCGGCGAGCCGGACCCGCGGGTTCCGCGGGACCTCGGAGAAGACCGAGAAGACGTGGCGGACGCGACCGATCGCCGTCTCCCACGCGGCGGGCTTCGCCTCGTCGGACCGGGCTCGGGCCTCGGCCGCCAGGCGGGCCGCCTTGGCCTCGCGGAGCAGGTCCTGCTGCCGCGCGCTCGCCAGCTCGTACGTTGCGTACGTCGACTGCATTTTGGTGGCCTCCTGTCGGCGATGTCGGCGATCGGTGGGGAGTTCCGATCGGTGTCGACAGGATGGGCCCGGCCGGCTCCCGGATCAGGCAACCGCGCGACCGCACCCGGATCGAACGTGCGTCGCCGATCGTGTCGTTGGGAACCCAGGGGCGGCGTCGCGAATGCGACACGGGTAGGTGGTGAGCCCGCAGGGATTCGAACCCTGAACCAAGTGATTAAGAGTCACTTGCTCTACCGTTGAGCTACGGGCCCGGAGCGATTCTAGCAAGCGCGCCAGGGCCGACTCAATCGCGTGGGCGTTGATCGCCGGGATGTCGGGGATGAGGATCGAGCCTCGAACGTCGAAGCCCGACCGGACGAGGGCATGATCGGACTCGCCGCCGGCCGTGCGGACGCGGGCGTAGGCGCGCGCCTCGTCGGTCAGATGTGGACGATCCCGAGCAGCAGGAGCAGCAGGATGAGCACTCCCGGCACGCCGAGGATCCAGAGCAGAAG
Organism: Candidatus Limnocylindrales bacterium; assembly: GCA_035760905.1. Lineage (GTDB taxonomy): Bacteria > Chloroflexota > Limnocylindria > Limnocylindrales > CSP1-4 > DASSHA01. Next base: position 4,234 of record DASTSC010000160.1, read on the forward strand.
GGGAACCATCGACTCGCCTCCTTTCGGGCGTTGAGTCTCGCGGACCCGGCGTCGCCGCCGCGGTGGT
>DASTSC010000161.1:0-1867 GCA_035760905.1 Candidatus Limnocylindrales bacterium
GCGCTCTACGACGTCGGCTGCTACTGCGTGAACCTGTCGCGGATGCTCTTCGGGGCCGAGCCCCGGCGGGTCGAGGCGTCGATCGAGCGCGACCCGGTGACCGGCGTCGACGTCCTCACGAGCGGGCTGCTCGAGTTCGACGCCGGCAGCGCGACGTTCGGCTGCTCGATCCGGGCCGAGCCCGATCAGCGCGTCCACGTGTACGGGACGCATGGCCGGATCTCCGTCCCCATCCCGTTCAACATCCCGCCGAGCCTCCCGACCGAGGTCCACCTGACGGCCGGTGGCGACCCGCCCGTCGCACCCGCGACCGAGGTGCTCAGGTTCGCGCCGGCGGACGCGTACACCGCCGAGGCGGAGGCGTTCGCGGCCGCGGTGCTCGACGGGCGCCCGCTGCCGACGCCGCCGACTGACGCGGTCGCGAACGTGGCCGTCATCGAGCGGCTCGTCGAGGCGGCGGCGCGGAGTCACGAGGCCATTTCGGTCTGACGTCCGCCGAGATGGTCCGCTCGCGTCGTCGGCTCGTGATCGCCCTCGCCGGGGTGGCGCTCCTCGCCGTCGCGGCCGTCGGCGTCTCGATCCGCGACGGGGTCCTCGACGTGCTCGGCGAGGTCGGCGGCCCACGTCCGCCGACGTTCGTCGACGAGGCCTCCGCAGCCGGGCTCGTGCACACGTACGAGGGCGACGAGGACGTCGGCGTCGGAGGCGGTGTGGCGGTCCTCGACTGTGACGGCGACGGGCGGCCCGACCTCTACCTCGCCGGCGGCGCGGGGCCGGCGGCGCTCGTGCGAAACGTGAGCGCTGTCGGTGGTCCGTTGCGGTTCGAGCCGGTGGCGAGCCCGGTCACCGACCTCCGGCGCGTCACCGGGGCGTACCCGCTCGACCTCGACGGCGACGGGATCGGCGACCTCGTCGTGCTCCGCGACGGCGAGAACGTCCTCCTGCGCGGCCTCGGCGGCTGCCGGTTCGAGCGCGCGAACGAGCGGTGGGGCTTCGACGGCGGGAGCGCCCCGACGATGGCCTTCAGCGCGACGTGGGAGGCGGGCGCGGGCCTGCCGACGCTCGCCTTCGGGAACTACGTCGACCCGACGAGCACCGACGCCCATCACCTCTGCTACGACAACGTCCTCGTCCGGCCGGTCGGTTCGCGCTACGGCCCCGCGCTCGACCTCACCCCGAGCTGGTGCGCGCTGTCGATGCTGTTCAGCGACTGGGATCGCTCCGGGCGACGCGACCTGCGGATCAGCAACGACCTCCACTACTACCTTCCGAGCGACGGCGAGGAGCAGCTCTGGCGGATCGAGCCCGGGGCGGTACCCCGCCTCTACACGGCCGCCGACGGCTGGGCGACCGTCCAGGTCCAGGGCATGGGCATCGCCTCGTACGACCTGACCGGCGACGGCTACCCGGAGGTGTTCCTGACGTCGCAGGGCGCGAACCGGCTCCAGACGCTCACCGCGGGGCCGTCGGTGCCGACGTACGGCGACATCGGGCTCAAGCGGGGCGTGAACGCGACGCGTCCGTTCACCGGCGGCGACCCGCTCCCGTCGACCGCCTGGCACGACGAGTTCGCCGACGTGAACGACGACGGGCTGGCCGACCTGTTCATCGCCAAGGGCAACGTCGACACGCAGCCCGACTTCGCCACCCGCGACCCGAGCGACCTGCTCCTCCAACGACCCGACGGCACGTTCGAGGAGGCGGCCGACCGGGCCGGGATCCTCAACTTCGCCAAGGCCCGCGGCGCCGCGCTCGTGGACCTCAACCTCGACGGGCTGCTCGACCTCGTCGAGGTCAACGTGGACGATCGCGTTCGGCTCTGGCGGAACGTCGGCCGCGGAACGGCCGAGCGGCCCGAGCCGCTCGG
>DASTSC010000162.1:0-1290 GCA_035760905.1 Candidatus Limnocylindrales bacterium
CGACGGCGGCCAGGTCGACGGCGGTCACCGCGGCGTCTCCGCCGCCGGGAGCGGCTTGCGGTACGCGGTCGCGCTCGAGGCGACCTCGAAACCTGCCGACTCGTACAGGTGGAGCGCCTGGTTCGGGTTCGTCGCGTCGACTCCGAGGTAGGCGGCGTCGACGCCGCGATCCCGCAGAAGCCGGAGGCTCCGTGCGATGAGCGCGCGGGCGAGTCCGCGCCGTCGCCACGGGCGTCGCGTGAACACCGACTCGAGCCATCCCTGGCGCTCGTCGCCGGTTCCATGGAACCCGTTGAGGACCCCGCCGGCCACCTCGTCGCCGTCGAACGCCACGACCCACAGGTCGGGGTCGAGCGTCGGGTCGTCGACGACCTCCTCGAACGCGGTCTCCGAGCCGTCGACCCAGCCGAAGTGGTCGCGAAACGCCTCGACGTCGGCGTCGAAGACCCGGCGGAGCAGTCCGCCGTCGCGCCCGATCGGGCGGACCTCGAGGCCGGCGGGGAGCGGGACGTCGTCGACCCGGTCGAGCCCGCGCCGGATCATCTCGAAGAACCGGCGCATCGGCTCGTAGCCGTGGCCCAGCAGGAGTGCGTGGCCGCCCGCGTCGCCATCGAAGACGAACGTCGTCAGATACGTCGGCGCGTCCGGCGCCGTGCCGGCCCGCCGGTGCTCGGCGCGGAGCTCGCGACGCCGTCGCTCGCTCCAGTCGAGCAGTGCGGTCCCAATGCCGCGACGCCGCGCGCGCGGATGGAGGAGGCACGTGCCTTCGTACCAGCGCTGGCGGTCGTTCGAATCGGCCCATTCAACCCGGGCGTAGCCGACGGTCGTGCCGTCGAGCTCGGCGATCACGAGGTCGGTGTCGAGGTCGCAGTTGACCAGGTGGCGATAGCGGTTCGTCATCGCCTCGAGGGTGGTCGGCTCGAGCTCGCCGTCAGCCGCCCTGGCGGCCGAGCTTGCCTCGAACATTCCGGGGAGATCGGCCTCACCCGCCCAGTGCCGGAAGACGAGGCCCGGGATCGCGGGCGTGGACGGCACGGCCACCGGGCGTCCGTTCGTGATCGTCGTCATCGCAACCCGCCTTCGTGACCGGCGGCGGCGACCGCCGCGAGGTCGCCGCCCTTGGTCATCGAGAGCGACCGGTGCAGCTCGAGGAACTCGGCGACGATCCGGAAGCCGAGCGACTCGTAGAGGTCGAGCGCCCGGTTCTCGTTGCCGGTGTCCACGCCGAGCGCGGCACAGGCCGCGCCTGCCTCGCGAACGCGGCGGAGGCTCGCCGCAAGCAGCGCCCGC
>DASTSC010000163.1:0-12231 GCA_035760905.1 Candidatus Limnocylindrales bacterium
AACCGGCCCTCGACGACCACCTTCCGCGGCGTCCGTTCCTTCGGTGAACGCGCCCTGGTTCAGCATGGCCCGTCGCGGCCCCGATCTGCATCTTCGCGTGCGCGCACGCCGCCGAAAGGAGGGGAGGCGGCCAGCAGATCACTCACGCACCGCAGCCCATCGAAGCCTGTTCCAGCCCATCGACGGACTTCATGGGGCAGGCGATCCGTCGTGAACGTGGCGGCCCAGCCACCCACGGCGAAGGAAGCAGCCAATTGGAGGGATGAACCGTGAAGCGGTTCCTCGTCGCGCTCCTCGGTGGAGCGATGGTATTTGGCACAGCGCTCGCCGCCGCGGCGGCGCTCAGCGTCGACGGCGGCGTCATCCAGGCGGGCGCGGACAACACGCTCGTCTGCGACGACGACGGGATCTACGTCTCGGCCTGGGCGACGAACACCTACCCGGTGGACGAGGGCGTCGAGTCCGTGAAGATCAAGGGCGTCAATCCCGCGTGTGACGGTGCCCGAATCCTCGGGCGGGTCGAGCTCACGAGCAGCGACCCCGCCGACAACAGCACGTACCTCTACACGAGCGGGACCAACCCGTACGCCAGCGGCTACACGGACGTCATCGCGAACGGCGATCGGAACACCGAGTACACGCTGTACCTCAAGCAGGCCGACTACACCACGCCCGTCTGGGAGCCGGCCGAGAACATTGTCGGGATCAAGATCTGGCTCGAGGGGACATCGAGCTAGAAGGTTGCGTCCTCCTCGGGGCCCCAACCCCGAGGAGGACCGCTCACCCGAGGCCTCACATGATCCGCGCTCACCTCGGCGAAATCGTCATCATCGGCCTGGCGTTGGCCTGGTATGTGGTCCTCGGACCGACCGTCATCGGCGGCCCAGCGACGTACGCGATGGTGTCCGGCACGAGCATGGAACCGTTGCTCTCGACGGGTGATCTCGTCGTGCTTAGACGGGCGGACGCATACGCCCTCGGCGATCTCGTTGCATTCCATCCCCCCGACCGAGAGTCGACAGGCGGTGCGCTCGTCATCCATCGCATCGTCGGCGGCACGGCCGCCACCGGCTTCGAGACTCGAGGCGACAACAACCGGGGCGACGATCCGTGGCGGCCACGTCCCAAGGACATCGCGGGCAAGGCCGCGATCGTCATCCCGGGCGCGGCCCGAGTCCTCGAGTGGGCGCGCCGTCCCTTCGTCTTTGCGGCTCTGGCGGCGGGGTTTGCCGTCTTCGCCATCCTGCTCGGAACATCCCGATCGGCGGACAAGCCTGTTCGTGCGGCATCGACGGATCCCGAGGACCCGGCCGCGAAGCCGGCAGCAGCCCCGGGCGGGTGAGATGCGCATTCGGACGGCGCTAGGCATCGCGCCCGCTTCCGTCGCGCTGACGGCGGTCCTCGCCGGCGGCCTCGGTTCGGCCGCCTTTCTCGCGGTCAACGGCGGCGTCCTTCAGGTCTTCACTGCGGCCGGCCCGGCCAGCGCCCCGCCGGTTCCCGACGCGTGTTCGGGCATGAAGTTCGCGGAGGTCATCGTCGGGACGGACGGAAACGACGATCTCGATGCCGGCAACGGCGGCGCGCTCGTGTTCGGTCTCGGAGGGGAGGACACGATCCGCGGCGGCAACGGCAAGGACTGTCTCGTCGGCGGCCGCGGCGACGACGTGCTCGCCGGCGGCAACGGCAAGGACGTGCTGCTCGGCGGCCCCGGCGACGACCGCCTCGTGGGCGGCGACGACGGTGACGTCGTGGACGGCGGCAACGGCAAGGACCGGCTGGACGGCGGCGACGGCACCGACGGCTGCGTCGGGACCTCGAAGGACACGTTCGTCGACTGCGAGACAACCGCGACCGACGAGGCGGGGCTGCGGGCGGCTCCAGGGGCGACAGCCACGCCGACCGACGCCGACCCGACGCCGTCGGTCGACCCGACCGCCACGGCGGGCGACCCGGGCGACCCGGGCGGCCCCTCGAACCCGACCGCCACGCCGACACCCTCGGATGCGGCGCCGAGCGACGGGCCGACGCCGACCGGCCAGCCCACCCCCGCAGCGACCGCGACCCCGCCCGAACCGACGCCGGAACCAACGGTCGAAGCGACTCCGGACCCCACGACAGCGCCGACGCCCGACCCCACGCCCGATCCCACACCCGATCCCACACCCCAGCCGACGCCCGATGCGACTGACGCGCCCACGCCTTCCGCCTCGACCTCTGCCGGCGCCTGAACGCGTCGACTCGGTCGCCGGAGGAGGCGACGAAGGACGCTCGCCGTGCCCGTGTGTCGTTCCGTTGCCTGTCGGGGCAAGGAGTGACCACGTCGGCATGGTCGTCGATGTCGGTCGTTGCTCCCCCAGGGCCCGAGGCGACATCAGCCGACGCAAGTCATTCCCTGGGGAGCAACGTCCCGGCGGTCGCCTAGCGGTCGAGGATCTGGACGCTTCGATCGGAGAAGACGACGGCCACGGCACCGGAGGAGGCGCGGCCGAGCCCGGACACGTGCCCGGGCGCCAGCACCCTCGCCACCGCCGTCGCCGGGTCGAGGCGGACGAGGCCGCTCGTCGTCCCGAGGAGGAGCGCGCCGTGGAGCTCGATCGACGGATCGAACCGCGGCGTCGCCCCCATCGCCGTCGTCGCGCCGGTCGCGCCGGTCGGGCCGCCATCGCCCCGAAAGGCCTTCGCCGGTCCCGCCAGGCCCTCGGCCGCGTTGATCGGCTCGATCCTCGCGCCGTCGACGTCGACGATCCAGCCGAGGCCGCCGTCCGGCGTCAGTGCCAACGCCAGCTCCGATGACGACGCGATCACCGGGTCGAGCTCGACGCAGAACGTGAACCGGTTCGCGGCGTCCAGGGAATGAAGGAAGGGTTCCTCGGCTCGGTAAAGGGTGTGGAGCCAGCCGCTCGAGACGACTCGACCGATCGCCTGCCCGACCATCGCCTCGTCGCCCTCGCGCTTGTCGACGACGGGGTCCGTTGCCAGCCGTCCGCTCGCGACGTCGACCGACCGGATCGCGTAGTCGCGGCCGTCCCGCCGCTCGACGAGGTAGAGGCTGCCGCCGCCCGGGGCGAGGCCGTCGACGTCGAACGATCCGGCCAGGTCGATGTAGGTCGGGTCGGCGTCGAGCGACGCCGGCAGCACCGCGAACCGACTCCGGTCGCCAGGCCGATCCCGCGCGACGAGCACGAGATGCGTCCCATCGCTGTCGAGGCCGATCGGGGTGAGGTCGGCGCCCATCGTCGGCCAGGCCCACCGCCCCGGCAGCGTTCGATAGCGCGTCGCCGCCCAGGTCGGGCCGGTGAGCGCGGCGATCTCGGTGTCCGGGCCGATCCCGCGAATGGCGAAGACCGCCGAACCGTCCGGCGCGACCGGGCCATCGGGCAGGTCGGCGACGATCCGTGCGGCGCGGGCATCGACGGCAACGATCCTCGGCGCACTCGAGCCGCCCGTCCGGACGAGCGCGATCGCGGGCGGCCGCGTCGTCGCCGCCGGCCGTGGTGTCGCCGCCTGCTGCGCGGGCACCGGTCGCAGCGAGGCGATCCCGGCGGCTGCCGATCCGTCGGCCTCGTTCGGTGTCGCGGGCGCACCGCCACACGCTCCGACGATGACAGCGAGGGCGACGCTCGAGGTCGTCACGCGCCATCCGACCATCGGTCCTTTCCTCCGCGCAGTGGGTTCGGGTCTCGTACACCGGCGGGACGCCGGCGGTTCCGCGTCAGCGGGTCGTGGCCGCGACGGCGATCGCCGCGTCGCGCGTCAGCCCGGATTCGAGGCGGAAGGTCTGGCCGCCTTCGGTCCACAGCAGGGTGTTGCCTGCGAGCCGCGTTTCGAGTGAGACGACCGACCCGTCGCGGCCGAGCACGAGGAGCTCGTGCGGCGTGCCGGCGATCCAGTACCCGGGCTCGCCGTTCACCACTGCGGCCTCGATCGTCGTGTCGGGCCCGAGCACCTTCTGGAGGAGCGGCCGGTCGACCGTTGCCGGAATCTCGGTGAGGACCGCGCCGATCCCGGGCTCGCGCGTCGCGAGCGGGCCGCTCTCGGGGATGCTGCCCGAGGCGGGCCAGACGAGGCTCACGACCGGGACGCCAACGCTCGTGTCGAGCCAGGCCGAGGCAGGCCGTCCGAGCGCCGCCGGGAGCGGGATGTGACGGCCGGCGATCGCGTCGAGCGAGGCGGGTTCGACCGGTCGGCCGAGACCGAGCGACCCGCCGAGGATCGACCCACCGGGCGGCGCGGACGGCGCGGGCGACGGCGACCGAACCGACGGCGACTGGACGGTGGTCGCCGGCGTCGGCGAGGGTCCCGACGACCCGATGAGGATGCGGATTCCGGGCAGACCCAGGACGCCGGCTGCCACTGCCGCGGCGAGCAGCACCAGGAGCGCGGCGGCGAGAAGCAGGGCCAGCCGGATCCGTGGGAGGTGGAGCCGAGTCCGGCGGAAGCGCCGCTCGCTCGCGGCCTCGCGCAGCCGTGCCGACACGAGCGGCGCGAGGTCGCGTTCCCGTGGGTAGGCGATCGCCCGTCCGACCGCCCCGAGGGCGACCTCCAGGCCCTCGTCGTCGAGCGTCGCGAGCCGGCGTGGCTCAGCCATGCCGCACCTCGCTGCCGCCGGCGGCCGGTTCGGCAAGGCGCTCGCGGAGGTGGCCGAGCGCTCTCGCCAGCCGCGATTTCACGGTCCCGCGGGGGATCCCGAGCATCTCCGCGGCGTCCGCCTCCGGGAGGTCGAGGAGGTAGCGGGCGGTGACGACGTCGCGCTCGTCGGCGCCGAGCGACTCCACCGCGCGAAGCAGCGCCGTCCGGGCCTCGTGGTCGAGGACCGCCGCCTCCGGCGACGGGGCCGCATCGGGAGCACGGCGGTCCTCGGCGGCACGCAGGGCGAGCCCCGTCCGGCGGCTCGCCGAGCGTCTGCGGTTCCGGGCCTCGTTCGCGACGATCCGGAGCAGCCACGGCCGAAACGGCGACCCGGGTCGGAAGCGTTCGAGCGCGCGATACGCCTTGACGAACGCCTCCTGGGCCGCATCCTCGGCGTCGTCGGCGCCACCCGAGGCGAGGTACGCCGTTCGCACCGCGAGCTGCTGATGGCGGCGAACGAGCTCCTCGTAGGCCACCAGGTCACCTCGCTGCGCACGCGTCACCAGCTCGGTCTCTTCCGTCGGACGGCCCTCCACGGTCAACCGTAGCCCGTACACCGTCCGATCCCCCGAGGTTCGCGCGGAACCGGGGGCCTACAATCTCGCTCCGTGCCGACCTCCCGGAGCCACGTCCTCCGACGCGCGGCCGTAGACGAGCCGCCGGTCGCGGTCCGCGCGGCGGGCAGCACGATCTGGGATGCCGAGGGCAGGCCCTACCTCGATGCCGCCGGTGGCGCGATCGTCGTCAACGTCGGCCACGGCCGCCGCGAGATCGCCGAGGCGATGGCCGCCCAGGCGGGCGCGGTCGCCTACGCCCACGGCAGCGCCTTCACGTCCGAGGCCGTGGAGCGGTACGCGGCCGGGCTCGCGCCGCGTCTGCCGCTCGACGACGCCCGGATCTACCCGGTGTCGGGCGGTTCGGAGGCGATCGAGTCGGCGCTCAAGCTCGTCCGCGCCTACCACCTGGCCCGCGGCGAGCCCGACCGCTGGATCGTGTTCGGGCGGTGGGGGAGCTACCACGGCAACACCCTCGGCGCGCTCGACCTGTCGGGACGCCGGCCGCTCCGCCGGCCCTACGAGCAGTGGCTCGGGCGGTTCCGCCATGTGAGCGCGGCCTACCCGTATCGGGCCGGGGAGCCGCGGGCGAACGCGCTCGGGACGGCGGACGAGCTGGCGGGGGAGCTCGAGCGGGCGATCGAGCAGGCGGGTCCGGGCACGGTCGCGGCGTTCGTGGCCGAGCCGATCGTGGGCGCCACCCTTGGCGCCGTCGCCCCGCCGGACGACTACTGGCCCGCGATCGCCGACGTCTGTCGCCGGCACGGCGTCCTGCTCGTCGCCGACGAGGTGATGACCGGGTTCGGGCGCACGGGCCGCTGGTTCGCGGTCGACCACTGGGGCGTTCGGCCGGACCTCCTCGTCGCCGCGAAGGGCGCGACGTCCGGCTACTGGCCGTTCGGGTTCGTCGCCGCGCCCGGCGAGATCGCCGACGTCGTTCGCAGCGCCGGCCCGTTCGTCCACGGCTTCACGTACAGCCATCACCCGGTCGGCGCGGCGGTCGCGAACGAGGTCCTGACGATTCTCGAGCGGGAATCACTCGTCGAGGCGAGCGCGACGAAGGGTGGCCGCCTGCTCGGGCTCCTCCGCGACCGGCTGGCCGGCGAGCCCCACGTCGGCGAGGTCCGCGGGCGCGGCCTCATGGTCGGCATCGAGCTCGTCGAGGACCTCGAGTCGCGGGCGCCGTTCCCGCGTTCGGAGCGCGTCGCCGAGCGCGTCCTGGCCGCGGCCTGGGAGGCCGGGCTCCTCCTCTACAGCGGCACCGGCAATGCCGACGGGGTCGACGGCGACGTGCTCCTCCTCGGGCCGCCGTTCGTCGTCACCGACGAGGAGCTCGTGGAGATCGCCGACGGGACCGCCCGGGCGATCGAGGCGGTCGTCGGGGTGGTCACCGCCCGCTGAGGCCGCACCGCGGCCGTCCGCGCCGCGCGCCTACCAGCCGCCGGGACGAGATCGTCGGGGGCTCGTCGCCGCGCGGGCGATGACGATCAGGCCGATGACGACGAGCACGACCGGCCAGCCGAGCTGGGCGAGGACGTCGCTCGTCGACGCGCCGCCGACGAGAACGAGGATGAGGCCCACCCAGCCCTGCCAGCCCCAGCCGCCCCGCTCGGCATAGCGGATCGCGGCGATGAACAGGAACCCGAGCCCGAGCGCGAGGGTCGTCCAGCCGCTGCCGACGACGACCCCGAGATCGCGCAGGACCGCCGGGATCGCGAAGGCGGTGATGAGCGTCCCGGCGTAGAGCGCCGCCGTCCGCCGGCGCGCGCCCCAGAGCAGCAGCAGCCCGACCCCGATCGCGAGGAACACGAGCGACGACGCGAGGCGGACGAACGGGACGAGCTCGTTCGCCAGGAAGAGGAGGCCGAGCCCCACGAGGATGAGACCGAACCAGACCGCGGCGTTCGTCGAGCGGTCCTCGCCGTCCCAGCCCCAGCGGCCGGACCAGCTCCAGCTGCCGCCCCGGACCTCGACGTGCCGGGGCGCGCGTCCGGGGTCGGTGGGTGACGTCATCGCGTCACTCTAACCGGCCGGCGCACCCTGGGCCGGCTGCGACAGCGGTGCCTCGGTGCCGGCCCCTGACCCGTTCCCGCCGGTTCGCTCCTCGTCGTCCTCGACATGCGAGAACCCGAGCCGGTCGGCGAGCCTTCCCAGGGGGCCGGGCGCCCACCAGTTCCAGCGCCCGAGGAGCCGCATCGTGGCCGGGACGAGGAGGACCCGGATGACCGTCGCGTCGACCAGGACCGCGATCGCCATGCCCACGCCGATGCTCTTGATCGTGATCGTCTGGGCGAGCGCGAACGCCGCGAAAACCGTGACCATGATGAGCGCGGCGCCGGTGATGACGCCGGCCGTTCGGGCCAGCCCCTCGGCGACCGAGGCCGTGTTGTCGCCGGTTCGGCGCCACGCCTCCTGGACGCGGGACAGCAGCAGGACCTCATAGTCCATCGACAGCCCGAACAGGACGCAGAACATGATCACCGGATTGCCGGCGATCGTGTAGCCGAGTGGTTCGAAGGCGAGCTGGTCGGCGAGATTCCCGTCCTGGAAGATCCAGACGAGGGCGCCGAAGCTCGCCGAGATCGAGAGCAGCGTCATGACGACCGCCTTGACGGGCAGGACGACCGAACCGAACAGCAGGAAGAGGATCGCCAGCATCGCGACGAGGACGGTTGTCACGACGAGCGGCAGGCGCTCCTCGAGCGCGGTCAGGAAGTCGTGGCCGAGGGCGGCCGAGCCGCCTACCTCGGTCCGGATCCCGTCGCCCGCGGAAAGTGATCGGATCGTCGGGATCATCGACGTCGCGGCCGGCAGGGCCGGGTCGAGCGGGCTGATCGCATCGAACCGGACCGTCGACCCGCGGACGTAGGCCTGGGCGAGCGCGGCGAAGGCCGGCGGGCGCTGGGCCGCGGGCGCCGTCCACGCCGCGACGATCTGGTCCGTCGTCAGCGGCGTGCCGCTCGCGGGATCGGTTAGGCCGCTGAACGGGCTCTCGACACGGGCGACGTTCGGCACGGCGGCCAGGCGCGCGGCGTAGTCGGCCAGGCGGCGAACGTTGTCCGCCGCGAACGGATCGCCCTCGACGTCGGCGAGGACCACGATCGGCGTCGTCTCGCCGGGCGGGAACTCGTCGCGCAGGGTGACGTAGGCGTCGCGGCTCTCGAGCCCGGGCGGGTAGATCGAGGCGCCCGGGACGCCCTGCTCGATGTGGAGGAACGGCGTGCCGAGGCCGAGCAGGAGCGCGAGCACCGGCAGGAGGACGAGGACGGGGCGGCGCATGACCGCGCGGGCCATCCGCTCCCAGCGGTGCGTCCGCTCGAGCGGCCGGCCGCCGCGGATCCGGGCGACGAGGCCGCCGAGGCTGAGCGCGTTCACGCGCGGGCCGAGCATCCCGAGGACGGCCGGCAGGAACGTGAGGGCGTAGACGGCCGAGAAGAAGACGACGATTGCGCCGCCGAGGCCCATCGAGCCGAGCGCCGGCGCCTTGAGGACGAGCAGGCCGCCGAGCCCGATCGCGACCGCCGTCGCCGAGAATGCGACTGCCTTGCCCGAGGTCGCGACGGCGCGTTCGACCGCCTGCTCGACGGTCCGGCCGGCCGCGAGCTCCTCGCGGAAGCGGCTGACGAGGAAGAGCGAGTAGTCGATCGCGAGGGCCAGCCCGAGCATCGTCGCGATGCTCTGGACGAAGATGCTCATCTCGGTCTGCTGGGCGACGAGGTAGATCGCGCCGAGCGAGGTCGGGATCGCGAGGCCGGCGACGAGGAGCGGCATTCCCGCCGCGACGAGCGAGGCGAAGACCGCGATCAGGATGAGCAGGGCGAGCGGCAGCGAGACGGTCTCCGCGGTCTGGAGGTCGACCTCGGACTGATGGGCCGAGTCCTTCGTCACCGGGCCGTAGCCGGTGAGCTGGACGGTCGCGCCGGGGGGCGTGGCGATCGTCGCTCGGAGCTCGTCGAGCGCGCCGACGGACTGCTCGTCGGTGAGGTCGAGCTCGGCGACCGCGTACGTCGAGCGGCCGTCGACGGAGACGAACCGCGGCGCCCGCGTCGTCGTGTAGTCGACGACGTTCGCCACGCGCGGATCCGCGCGGAGCCCGTCGAGCGCGGCCTCGACCTGCCCTTGAAACGTCGGGTCGTCGGCGCGCATTCCGGCCGGCGCCGTGAACAGCACGACGAGGCTGCTTCGGCCCGCTCCGAACTCGGTCGCGAGTCGGTCGCTCACCCGCGCGCCCTCGGAGCCCGGATCGAGCCAGCCGCCGGAGCTGAGCGCACCGCTGGCCCGTGCCGCGAGCGGTACCGACGCCAGCGCGAGGGCGATCGCGGCCAGCGCCACGATTCTCCGGTGGCGGTAGACGAACGAGCCCCAGCGATGGAACATCAGGCGACCTCGGCGACGCGTTTCGACGGGAAGGACGATAGAGAACTGTCATTCTCCATGTCAAACGCTCATGTGTGACCAACCGTCGTACAATCAGAGCCTACGTTCTTTTTTGGTCGAGAGGTCAGGGTGCCGCGGATCACGCCAGCGCACGAGCAGCAGATGAAGGACCGGATCGTGTCGGCCGCGCTGCGGGTGTTCGCCGAGCGCGGGTTCCACCGGGCGACGATCCAGGACGTCGTTCGCGAGAGCGGGCTCTCGGTCGGCGCGATCTACACCCACTTCGCCGGCAAGGACGAGCTGTTCCTCGCCACGTGCGACGTCATCGGCGGTCAGGGCCTCGGCGAGCTCGGGCGGCGGCTGGCGGTCGGCGGCTCGGCTGCGGAGCGGCTCGCGATCGCCGTCTCGTTCTTCGTCGATTCGGTGCTCGACCCGCCGGATGGGTCGACCACGGCCTCGTACCTCGTCCAGGCCTGGGCCGAGGCAGATCAGGAGCCGGGCGTGCGCGAGATGCTCGTCCGCCGCCGCGAACAGCTCTCGACCGCTGCACGACTGCTGCTCGAGGAGGGGATCGCCCGCGGCGAGCTGTCGGGGTGGCTCGACGTCGAGGCAGTCGCCTCGGCCTGCACGGCGCTTCTCGACGGCCTCGTCCTGCAGCGGATGGAGGAGGGGGCGGCGTTCCGTCGCGCGGCCCACGAGCGGCGTGCCCGGACGATCGTCGAGCTCCTCGTCGCGGCGGCGGCGGCGCCGACCCGACCGGCTCTTCCGGCCGTGCTCGCGGAACCGTTCGACCTCCTGCCGCCCGCGCCGTCGACCGCCAGGGCGTCGTGACGGCGTCTCTCGGCCGGGCCCGGACCGTCCTCGGCGACGTCGCGCCGGACGCTCTCGGCGTGACGCTGCCCCACGAGCACACAGGGATCGCGCTCTGGCACATCCCGACCCGCTGGGACTACTGGGAGCTCACCCCCGACGACGAGATCGTGGTGCCCGAGCTCGTCCGGTTCCGCGAGGCCGGTGGCTCGACGATCGTCGACGTCACCCCGAAGGGCGTCGGTCGGGACCCGGCGAGGCTGGTGCGCTATGCCCGGGCCGCGGGCCTCAACGTCGTCGCCGGGACCGGCTGGTACCGCGGCGCCTACTACCCGCCCGAGGCGCTCATCGACCGGCGCTCGGTCGACGACCTCGCCGACGAGCTCGTCCGCGACGCGACCGAGGGCGAGGAGGTGGAGGACGCGACGGGGAGCCGGCTCCGGGTCCGGGCCGGGATCATCGGCGAGATCGGGACCGACAAGCCGTGGGTCTCGGCCCAGGAGGAGCGCGTCCACCGCGCGGCGGCCCGGGCGGCGCGGACGACCGGCCTCGCGATCACCACCCACGCCGTCCAGAGCCCGGTCGGGCTCGCCCAGCTTCGGATCTTCGAGGAGGAGGGCGCGGATCCGACCCGCGTCGTCATCGGCCACGCCGACTCGTATCCCCGGCTCGACCACTACCTCGCGATCGTCGAGCGGGGTGCGTCGGTCGAGTTCGACTTCCTCGGCATGTCGTTCACGCCGCTCGAGCGGCGGGGCGAGCCGCGGGTCGTCGACCTGCTCCTCGAGCTCCTCTCGCGCGGCCACGCCCAGCGGATCCTGCTGAGCCAGGACGTCTGCCACAACGAGCAGCTCCGGCACTACGGCGGCAACGGCTACACGTACCTCGCCGAGACGTTCCTGCCGCGCCTGCGCGAGCGCGGCGCCGACGAGGCCACGATCCGGACGATCACGGTCGACAACCCGCAGCGGCTGCTCGCGATCGGGTAGGCAGGCGGCGGCCGATCAGGACTCGAGGGTCGCCTCGACCGACAGCTCGACGTTGCCCTTCAGGGCGACGCTGATGGGGCAGTTCTCCTTCGCGTCCTCGGCCAGCTCGCGGAACTTGGCCTCGTCGATCCCCGGAATCCGGCCGCGCACGGCCAAGGCGGAGGACGCCACCTTCCAGCCGGCTCCGCCCGGGTTGTCGAACGTGACCCTGGCCGTGACCTGCAGGTTCTCCGGTGGCGTCCCGTTCTTGCCGAGGCGAGCGGAGAGCGCCATCGAGAAGCACGAGGCATGTGCCGCGGCGAGCAGCTCCTCGGGACTCGTCTTGCCGCCGTGGTCCTCGGTCCGTGCCGCCCAGCTGACCGGCAGACGGGTGATCGCGCCGCTGGAGACGTAGAGGATCGTCCCGCTCCCGGACGCGAGGTCTCCGGACCAGCTGACTTCCGCCGTTCGAACTGCCGCCATGCGGGCTCTCCTCGAATGCGTGTGGGTCGGACGAATCCTTTCACACACGCAGACGAGACGCTCTCGTGAGCGCTCCGCGTCAGGCGGCGCGAACGGCGGGCCGGGCCGGCCGAACCCGGCGCCGCGCCCGCCGCGGGTTGGGGCCGAGCCTCGCCCGCAGGTCCGCCGTGATCCAACCGAGCGTGCGGGTCCTCGGCAGGTCCACCGACCGGACGCCCGCGAACCGGCGGTGGGCGTCGAGCGCGTCGGCGAGCGCGGGGGCGAACCCCGGCTCGGCAGGGTCGAACCCCGGCTCGAACCAGAGCCCGAGGACAGCCAGCCGGTCGTTCGGGCGGTCGATTCGGGGCTCGATGCGACCGACGAGACGGTCGCCAAAGAGGATCGGCAGGACGTAGTAGCCCCAGCGCCGC
>DASTSC010000164.1:0-7622 GCA_035760905.1 Candidatus Limnocylindrales bacterium
GTCACGACGTTGACGGCCGTCCCGAGGTCGTCGGGGATCCGGTTGAACTTCCGGTAGTCGCGGGCCCGCTGACCGAACCACGAGGCGAAGACGGCCTTGATCGCGAGGTCGAGCTGGTCGTAGGGGTCGGTTGGAAAGTCCCGCCCGGTCGCCTCCTTGACGATGCGCAGGTACGCATCGACGACCTCGCGCAGCGCGGCCGCGTCGAGGTCCGTGTCCTGCTTCGCGCCGTGACGCGCCTTCGCCTCGTCGAGGGCGTCGTCGAAGCGCTCCCCGGGCACGTCCATGACGATCCGGCCGAACATCTGGATGAACCGGCGGTAGGCGTCCCAGCCGAACCGCTCGTTTCCGGTCAGGTCGATCAGCCCCTGGAGGGTCTGCTCGTTGAGGCCGAGATTGAGGACGGTGTCCATCATCCCCGGCATCGAGAACTTCGCCCCGGAGCGGACGCTCACGAGGAGCGGGTTGCGCGGGTCGCCGAAGCCCTTGCCGGTCTCCCGCTCGACCTCCTTCACCGCCTCGAGGACGTCGTCCCAGAGCCCGTCCGGGAGGCGCTCGCCGTTCGCGAAGTAGTCGTTGCAGGCTTCGGTCGTGATCGTGAAGCCGGGCGGCGTGGGCAGCCCCGCGAGCGTCATCTCGGCGAGGCCGGCGCCCTTGCCCCCGAGGAGGTCGCGCATGTTCGCGTTGCCCTCGGCCCGGCCGTCGCCCCACGCGAAGATGTAGCGCTTGGACGCCCTGTGGGCGCGCTCGGACGGGGGCGTGAGGGTCTCGGCCATTCGGGGCTCCAAGGAGGTGGGCGAGCGGCGCCGACGGTCCCGCTCGCGGGCGACCGGTTGCTGTTCGTTCGCGCCCGATTGTAGCCGCGGCCCGGCCCGGACCCGGACCGCGGCCTGGAGGCAAGGCCCACCCGGACCCGCCGCAGCTGCCGCCGGCCGAGGCGAATCGATCGCGGGTACCATCGCCCCCGATGCCCCCCATCGAGGATTCGCGCGTCATCGCCCCTGACGCGCCGCAGTACAACGCCACGCTCGTCCGGCGCGTCGACCAGACCGACGATCTCGCCTACTTCTGGGTCAAGCTCGACGACGAGCCGATCCCGTTCGCGTCGGGCCAGTACATGACGATCGGCGTCCTCACCGACGACCGGATCCTCCAGCGGCCGTACTCGGTCGCCTCGGCACCGCGTGTCGCCGGCAGCGAGGGCTACGAGTTCTACGTCCGGCACGTGCCGATCGTCCGCTTCACGACCGCCCTCTGGCGGCTGCCCGTCGGGCACCGGATGCGGATGATCGGCCCGAAGGGCCGGTTCATGCTCGAGCCCGACGACACCCGGACGCATCTCTACGTCTCGACCGGGACCGGGATCGCGCCATTCCTGTCGATGATCCGCGAGACGCAGGCGGACGACGATCCACGCCGGACCGTTCTCCTCCACGGGGCGTCGTACGTCGACGAGATCGGCTACCAGGAGGAGCTCGACGAGCTCATCGCGGCGGGCTACCCGCTGACGTTCGTCCCGACCGTGTCGCGTGCCGGCCACGCACGCAACGCCGGCTGGGACGGGCGGACCGGGCGGGTCGAGGCGAACGTGGCCTCCGTCTGCGAGGAGCTCGACCTGCGGCCCGAGGCGACGGTCGTCTACATCTGCGGCAACCCCGAGATGATCCTCAACGTCGAGGCCGTCCTCATGGACCGCGGCTTCCCCGAGTTCCACGTCAAGAAGGAGCTCTACTGGCCGAAGGGCAAGGGGGTGCCGGCCGCGGCCGGCGCAGGGGCCGCCACGACCACCGGCTGATGGGCCGCCACCGGCACAGGCGCCGCCGCGACCACCGGCTGAGGGCTCAGCCGACGGCGCGCTCGTTCCGTGCCGCGGCCATGGCGACCCGCTCGATCCTCGACGCGCGCGTCGCGGCCCGCCGCGCCGTCGCCACCCAGGCGAGCTGCATCTTGCGGACCGACGGCGTGAACGCGGCGAAGTTCGCCGCCGCGGGCGGCGATCCCTCGAGCGCCGCGGCGAGGTCATCGGGGACCTCGAGCCGCTCCGCCGAATCGAGGACGGTCCACGATCCGTTCGCCTTCGCCCGATCGATCGCGGCGAGACCCGCCGGTGCCATCCGCTTCTCGGCGATGAGCCGCTCCACGCGGGCCTTGTTCGTCGCCGCCCAGGCGCTTCGCGGACCGCGCGGCGCGAAGTAGAGCTTCGACCGCTCGTCGTCGACGCGGCCGCCGGTGCTGTCGACCCAGCCGAAGCAGAGCGCCTCCTCGACCGCGGCCTCGTAGTCGAGGCCGGCCCTGCCCGACCGCAGGCGCCAGGTCACGAGCCAGGCGCCCCGGCCGGTGGCGTGGTTCGCCTCGAGCCAGGCGCGCCACGAGGCCCGATCGTCGGCGTGGACGTGCGGCGCATCGCGGAGGGCGGGCATCGCCCCTATTGTTCCCGACGAGTCCCGAATCGGGGTGACGTTCGGCCCCTGCCAAACGGGGTCGATGGTCGCTGTCGCCCGCTCGGCGCCGACGGCAGGATCGAGCGCGAGATCGGCCGCTGCGGAGTCGTCCATGCACCGGATCGTCAGTCGCGAGCAGCTCTCACCGAACGTGACGCGGCTCATCGTCGAGGCGCCGAGGATCGCGGCGATCCGCCGGCCGGGGCAGTTCGTCATCGTCCATCGCGCGCCCGGCGCGGAGCGGATCCCGCTGACGATCGCCGATGCCGACGCGGACGCCGGCACGATCACCCTCATCGTCCAGTCGGTCGGCAAGAGCACCACCGACCTTGTCGCGCTCGCGGCCGGCGACGCGATCGAGGACGTCGCGGGACCGCTCGGCCGTCCGACCGAGCTGCCGTCGAGCGGGCATTGCCTGTGCGTCGGTGGCGGCGTCGGTACCGCGGTCCTCCTGCCGATCGCCCAGGAGCTCGCCCGTCGTGGCGTCGCGGTGACCTCGATCGTCGGCGGACGGTCACGCGAGTGGGTGATCCTCGAGGACGAGCTCCGCGCGTGCGGCGAGGTCGTCGCCTGCACCGACGACGGCAGCTACGGCCGGCCGGGGTTCGTCACCGAGGCGCTCCGCGACGCGCTCGAGGCCGGCGGGATCGACGAGACCTTCGCGGTCGGGCCGGTGCCGATGATGCGAGCGGTGAGCGAGCTGACCCGACCGTACGGCGTCAAGACGACCGTCTCGCTCAACCCGATCATGGTCGACGGGACGGGGATGTGCGGCGGCTGCCGAGTGACGGTCGACGGGCACGTCCGCTACGCCTGCGTCGACGGTCCGGAGTTCGACGGGCACGAGGTCGACTTCGCCGAGCTGACCGACCGGCTCGGGACGTATCGCGACTTCGAGCAGGCCGCGCTCGCGCGGCGAGAGACGTGCGCGACCGGGACCGCCGTCGAGGCGGCCGCGGACGCGGTCGTGGGAGCAGCGTCATGAGCGTCGAGACAGGCCCGCAGTCCGCGCCGCCCGAGCGCGACCCCGCGGTCGACGAGCTGATCGGCCGGATCCTCGCCGGCGACCATCCGCCGGTCGGACCGAAGGATCGGATGAAGATCGACCGGGTGGCGATGCCCGAGCAGGACGCGGACGTCCGGTCTCACACCTTCGGCGAGGTCAATCTCGGGCTGCCCGAGACGGTCGCCTTCCTCGAGGCCGAGCGCTGCCTCGACTGCCGCAACCCGGTCTGCATCGATGGCTGTCCCGTCCACGTCAACATCCCCCGCTTCCTCACCCGCCTCCGCGCCGGCGACATGCGCGGGGCGGCCGATTCGCTCCTCGACGACAACGCGCTGCCGTGCGTGACGGGCCGGGTCTGTCCGCAGGAGAGCCAGTGCGAGGGCCACTGCCTGCGGGGCAAGAAGGGACCGCCGGTCGCGATCGGCTGGCTCGAGCGGTACGTCGGCGACTGGGCCCAGGCACACCGCGGCGAGCTCGCCTCGTCCCTCCCGACCTCGACGGGCAAGCGAGTCGCGATCGTCGGCTCCGGGCCGGCCGGCCTGACCGCCGCGAGCGAGCTCGCGAGGCGAGGCCACGCGGTCACGATCTTCGAGGCGTTCCACGCCGCCGGCGGCGTCCTCATCTACGGGATCCCCGAGTTCCGGCTGCCGAAGGACATCGTCGCCCGCGAGGTCGAGCGGCTGGAGGAGATGGGCGTCGAGATCCGGCCCAACGCGATCGTCGGCAAGACCTGGACGCTGCCCGAGCTGCGGGCCGAGTTCGACGCGATCTTCCTCGCGGTCGGCGCGGGCCTGCCGGTCTTCATGAACGTCCCGGGCGAGAACTTCAAGGGCGTCTACAGCGCGAACGAGTACCTGACCCGGGTCAACCTCATGGGCGCCTACACACCCGACGCCGACACCCCGGTCCTCCACGGCCAGCGGGTGGTCGTCGTCGGCGGCGGCAACGTCGCGATGGACTCGGTTCGCACCGCGCGGCGTCTCGGGGCGGCCGAGGCGACGATCGTCTACCGCCGCGGACCGGCCGAGATGCCGGCGCGGGCCGAGGAGGTCCACCACGCAGCGCAGGAGGGGGTGCGCTTCGAGTACCTCGCCGCGCCGGTCGAGGTCGTCGGCGACGAGCGCCACTGGGTGACCGGCCTGCGCTGCATCCGGATGGCGCTCGGCGAGCCCGACGCGTCCGGCCGCTCGCGACCCGAGCCGATCCCGGGGTCCGAGTTCACGATCCCGGCCGACCTCGTCGTCGTCGCGATCGGGACGCGCTCGAACCCGCTCCTCACGGCGACCGCCCCCGACCTCGAGCTGACCGAGCGCGGCTACATCGTCACCGACGACCACGCCGCGACGAGCGTGCCCGGCGTCTTCGCCGGCGGCGACATCGTCCGTGGCGCGGCGACCGTGATCCTCGCGATGGGCGACGGCAAGCGGGCCGCGGCCTCGATCGACGCCTACCTGAGCGGGACGGCGGACGCCGAGAACCCGGCACCGGACCTGGCGACGGCGACCAGCGCCTGAAGCAGACGGCGGTCGTCTGGGTCAGACGGCTGGCCGCGAGACCGGCGGGCGTCGGCGGAGGGTCGTCCGGGCGCGATCGGTCCGGCGCGGTCGGTCGGTGAGGGGCCTCAGACGGCCATTCCCTGGTCGCCGATCGCGGTCTCGACAGCCGCCCGCAGATCCTCCGGCTCGGGCCGTGCGGGGAGGGGCAGCACGCGCTCCGGGCCGTCGCGAGTCACCCAGTCGAGCGACGGGTCCGCGGAAGTGAGCACGACGGGGAGATCGGCGTACACGTCGCGCAGATGGCTCACCAGCCGGTGGCCGCCGTCGGCGTCGCCGGCGATCCAGGCGTCGTAGACGAGGACGTCGGCCCGATCGACGAGGGCGCAGGGCAGGCTGTCCACGACCGGGCAGCGCTCTTCGCGTGGGCCTCCGCACTGCTCGATCTCGTACCCGGCCCGCCGCAGGTCGGACGCCATCCGGTCGGCGAGCGATCGGTCGCGCTGGACGATGAGGACGCGCGTCATGGCCTTGCCTCCCGTCGGGATGGCCGGTGCGGCGCCCGCGCCGGCCGTCCGGGTGGAGCGATGCCCTACCCTCCCGCGACCGACACGGCCGGACCAGTGACAACGGTCACCCCGGGATCGGGCCATGCGGCCCGTGGTCGGCGCGCCAATCGCCGGTCCCGACCGATGGCAGTGCGGTGACAGGCTGCGTGACGCTCCGTGGCGCGGCATCATCGGGCCGGATGAGCCTCCAGCTCGAGGCCGGCGACACTCAGCTCGCGATCGACGCCGAACGCGGGGGCAGGATCGCGTCGCTCGTCGTCGGCGGCCGGGAGCTGATCCTCGGGCCGCCCGATGACCGCGACGCGGGAATCGACTGGGGCTGCTACCTCATGGTCCCCTGGGCGGGCCGGATCGAGGACGGACGGCTCGACTGGGGCGGCGTCCGGGCCACGCTGCCGACACCGACCGAACGGCACGCGCTCCATGGGGTTGGCTACGGCAGCGCGTGGACGGTGGAGGAGGCCGACCGGCGGGAGGCACGCCTGCGGCTCGCCCTCGGGCCGGCGGGCTGGCCGTTCGGCGGCACGGTCGTCCAGACCTACGAGCTGCGCGCGGACGGGCTCGTCGTGACCGCCGAGCTCGAGGCCGAACGGCCGACGCCCGTCGTCCTCGGCTGGCACCCCTGGTTCCGCTCGAACGGCGAGGCCGCCCACGTGACCCTCGTGGCGGGCTCGACGCTCGAGGCCGTCGACAGGATCCCGACGGGTCGCCTCCTTCCGCTCGACGAGCGGACCGACCTCGGGCCGAGCGTCCCGATCGTCGGCCGGCCGCTCGACGACGCGTACCCCGAGGTCGACGAGCCGGCGTTCGTCGAGTGGGAACGGTTGACCCTCCGGATCGACCTCGAGCCGCGGCCCGCGACGTTCGTCGTCTACACCCGCGGCGAGACGTTCTGCGTCGAGCCCCAGACCGGCTGGCCGAACGCGATCGCGCTGGCCGCGGCCGGGATCGAGTCGACGGGTCTCGTGGAGCTCGGCGCCGGCGAGCGTTTCGGCGCGACGATGCAGTGGCGCTGGGCCGAGACGTGGACCGCCGAGGGGTAGCCAGACCGGGCAGGCCACGCGAGCCTGGGCGGCAGCGCCACGCCAGCAGGCTGAACCGGCGTTTATCGCTACGGCCGGGCAGCCTCCAGCCGGTCGAGGATCGCTCGCTTCAGGCCCTCGAGCGGGATCCGCTCCTGGGTCATCGTGTCCCGGTCGCGAACCGTCGCCGCGCCGTCCTCGAGCGACTCGACGTCGACGGTCACGCACCACGGCGTGCCGATCTCGTCCTGGCGCCGGTAGAGCTTCCCGATCGCGGCCGTGTCGTCGTAGACCGCCATGAGGTCGCGTTTCAGGTCGGCGAGCAGCTTCTGGCACGTCTCGACGATCTCGGGCCGCTTCTTGAGCAGCGGCAGCACCGCGACCTTGTACGGCGCGAGCTCCGGGTGGAGGCCGAGCACGACCCGCCTCTCGCCGCGGACCTCCTCCTCGCGGTAGGCGTCGATGAGGAACGTGAACGCGGCCCGGTCCGCGCCGGCCGCCGTCTCGACGATCCAGGGCACGTAGCGCTCCTCGGTCGCGGGGTCGAAGTACTCGAGGTTCTCGCCCGACGCCGCCTGGTGGTTCGAGAGGTCGAAGTCGCCCCGGTTGTGGACGCCTTCGAGCTCCTTCCAGCCGAAGGGGAAGCGGTACTCGACGTCGACCGCCTTCTTCGCGTAGTGGGCGAGCTCGTCAGGCCGGTGCTCCCGGGTCCGGAGCCGCTCCGTGGCGACGCCGTATTCCCGGTACCAGTCGAACCGGCGCGGCAGCCACGCCTCGAACTGCGCGGCGGCGTCGTCCGGCCGGACGAAGTACTGCATCTCCATCTGCTCGAACTCGCGCATCCGGAAGACGAAGTTGCCCGGGCTGATCTCGTTGCGGAAGCTCTTGCCGATCTGGGCGATCCCGAACGGGATCTTCTTGCGCGAGCTCTGCTGGACGTTCCGGAAGTTGACGTAGCTGCCCTGGGCCGTCTCGGGGCGGAGGTAGACGACGGCGCCCTCGTCCTCGACCGGGCCCATGTGGGTCTTGAACATGAGGTTGAACCGCCGCGGCGGCGACAGCTTCCCCTGGTCGTCGGGGTGGCGGAGGCC
>DASTSC010000165.1:0-18563 GCA_035760905.1 Candidatus Limnocylindrales bacterium
CAGCTCGCCGACGTCGGGCAGGTCGTCCTCGCGCGGGTCGCGGATCTCGACCGCGATCGTCTCGTGACGGGCGGCGCACTCCGCCAGCCGGCCGCGCCAGTCGCGCGGGCCGCGGAAGTCGGACACGACGACGACCACGCCACCCGGTGGCGCCGCGGACGCGACGAGCCGGAGCGGCTCCGCCGGCGAGCTCGGTCCCGGCAGACCCGGCGCACCAGGGCCGGAGGTCGTCGGGTCGGGAACGGTCGATTGGCGCGCGGCGACGAGCGCCGTCAGGAGACCACCGCGGCCGCCGGCGGGCGATGATCGCCACCCGCCGCCGTCGCCGCCGCCGTCGCCGTAGGTGAGGACCGCGAGCCGGTTGCCGTGCCGGGTGGCGAGGTGGCCGATGGC
This sequence comes from Candidatus Limnocylindrales bacterium, assembly GCA_035760905.1. GTDB lineage: Bacteria > Chloroflexota > Limnocylindria > Limnocylindrales > CSP1-4 > DASSHA01. The sequence continues at coordinate 394 of DASTSC010000165.1, forward strand.
GACGGAGACCCCTTCGGCCACGTCGGCCTTCCGCCGGTCCGCGGTCCCGAAGGCCATCGACGGCGAGACGTCGAGCAGGAGCCACGTGGTCACCGCCCGCTCCGGCAGGTGGAGGCGGACGTGCGGCTCGTTCGTCCGCGCGGTCACGTTCCAGTCGATCTGCCGGACGTCGTCGCCCGGAACGTACGGGCGGATCCGGGCGAGATCGGTGCCGCTGCCCGTGGCCGCGGACCGGAACTCGCCGGTGACGAGGCCCCGGACGCGGCGGCCCACCGCCAGGTCGAGCGCCCTGACGAGCGCCTCGGGAGTCGGTCCGGGTCCCGGTCGAGCGGGGGTTCGCTCCGGCTCACGACCGGCACGCCCGACGCCTGGGAGCCTCACGACGCCACGTCGACGGCGCCGAGGACGGGCGGCTCGACCGCCGGGATGAGCCGGTCGAGGAGCGCGTCGGCCGTCACCTCGTCGGCGAGCGCGGTGAAGCTCGGCACGATTCGGTGCCGGAGCACGTCGCGGGCGAGGTCGGTCACGTCGCCCGGAACGACGTAGCGCCGCCCGCGGACGAGGGCGAGGGCGCGACCGGCGTGGACGAGGCTGATCGATCCCCGGGGGCTGGAGCCGAACGCGACGTACTCGGCGAGGTCGGCACAGCCGACGGTCTCGGGGTGGCGGGTCGCCGCGGCGAGGGCGACGGCGTAATCGACGACCGCCGGATCGACGTAGACCTCGGTCACGAGCGCCTGGAGCCGGGCCAGGGCGTCGATGCCGAGGACCGGCCGGATCGCCGGCGCCGGGGCGAGCGAGCGCTCGACCACGACCGCCTCGTCCCGGGCGTCCGGATAGTCGATCAAAACCTTCATCATGAACCGGTCGACCTGGGCCTCCGGCAGCGGGTACGTGCCCTCGGACTCGATCGGGTTCTCCGTCGCCATGACGAGGAACGGCCGGGGCACCGGGTAGGTCTGCGGCCCGATCGTCACCTGGCGCTCCTGCATCACCTCGAGGAGGGCGCTCTGGACCTTGGCCGGCGCCCGGTTGATCTCGTCGGCGAGCAGGAAGTTGCAGAAGACGGGGCCAAGCTCCGTGTCGAACGTGCCCCGATCGGCCCGGTAGATCCGCGTTCCGACGAGGTCGGACGGAACGAGGTCGGGCGTGAACTGGATCCGCCGGAACGTCGCGTCGAGGGCATCGGCGAGGGTCCGGACCGTGAGGGTCTTGGCCAGGCCGGGAACGCCCTCGATGAGGAGATGGCCGCCCGCGAGGAGCGCCACGAGAACGCGCTCGAGCATCGCGTCCTGGCCGACGATCACCCGGCGGATCGCGAACAGCACGGCCTCGGCCGTCTCGCGGACGTCGAGCGGCTCGCCGTCCGGCGTCGTCTCGCTGGTCATTCGGTAGCCTCTCGACTGCGAACGCCCCCGGCGCGTCGTCCGATCCTGCCCGGCCGGGGCTTCCGTGGTCAGTCCGAGACGGTCGCCGGACCTGTCAGCGGCTTCTCATTCCGAGAGGTGACGGTGCTTCCGCGAATGGCGCCATGACGAGACAACGGAACCGACCGGGCGCCGCGGCAGCGACGCCGGCGAGGCGATCCCGCCTGGCGATCGCCGCCTTCGGCCTCGCCCTCGCCGGGCTCGCCCTCGGCGGCGCGGCGCTCGCCCTCGTCCTCCTCCGACCCGGCACGAGCGAGGCCTGCCGGCAGGCGGCCTGGAGCTCGCTGCCGGCGCCCGGGAGCCTGCCGAACGGCTGGACGATGTCCGGATCGGGGATCTACATCGACTCCGTCGGGACGACGCTGGGCGGTCCGGCGCCGAGCGCCTCGGACGAGATCGCGCCGGCGATCTTCGTCAGCGTCGGCTGCTACGGGCCGGACGCCCACGACGGCCTGCTCCGCTCCCACGTCGTGTCGCTCTCCGAGGGCGCCGTCGACGTCCCGTTCGCGTCGGTCGGGGAGGAGTCCTTCGCGACGAGCAACCAGGCGGCCGGGCAGTCGGTCGTCCTCTTCCGGCGCGGCCCGCTCGTCGCGACCCTCGCCGCGGCGGGCTCGATCAGCGCGGCGGATCTCGAGACGGCGGCCCGGGCCGTCGACGCCGCGATGGAGAAGGCGACGAACGGCGCGACCGCGCTGCCGAGCGTCCCCGCCGCCGGGGGCGCGGCGAGCCCGCCGGCGACCCCCGGGCCGAGCGCGCCGCCGAGCGCGGCCCCGTCCGACGAGGCCGCGAGTCACGCCGACCCCGACCTCGAGGCGCTGCTGCCCGCGTCGATCGGTGACACGACGCTCGACCGCGAGAGCTACGTCGCGACGAAGGTGCTCGGGACGGACACGGCGAGCAAGGCCCTGACCGACTCCCTCAAGGCCCTCGGCGCCTCGCCGTCCGACCTGCGGATCGCCGAGGCATTCGACAGCTCGGGTGCCGCGACCTGGTATCTCGACGCGTTCCGGCTCCCGGGCGTCGGCGGCTCCAGGCTTGCGACGGCGGTCGTCGAGGGCTGGATCACGGCTGGCTCGTCGGGCGCGACGCGGACGAACAGGACGATCGGCGGCAAGCACGTCGTCCACGTGACGGCCGGCAGCGGCAGCGGCGGGCTGTCGGACTTCGTCTACGTGCACGGCGACGTCGTGTTCGACATCGCGACGACCGAGACCGCGGTCGTTCGGAAGATCCTCGCCGCGCTGCCCTGATCGAGCCGTCACCCGACCGAAAGCCGCCCGGCCCGAGACTCCGAGGTGATGAGCGACGACGTCCTCGAGGCCGCCTGGCGCGCGATCGGGACGGAGATCCGCGTCGTCGTGGCCGGCGGGCCGCTCGCCCCGGCGCGCGCGGCGGTCGAGAGGGTCGTCGCCGCCGCGGATGCCGCCTACAGCCGGTTCCGGCGGGACAGCGAGCTGAGCCGGATCGTCGCCGCCGACGGGCGACCCGCGCTGGTCAGCCCGCTCCTCGGCCGGGCGATCGACGAGGCCCTCCGGGCCGCCGCCCTCACCGGGGGCATCGTCGATCCGACGATCGGCCGGACGCTCAGGCTCGCCGGCTACGACGCCGACTTCGCCGTCGTCGAGGCGCGGAGCGACCCGATCGTCCTCCGCCTCACCGCCGCGCCCGGCTGGCGAGCCGTCGAATGGGACCCTGCCCGCCGCCGCCTTCGCGTCCCCGCCGGCATCGAGCTCGACCTCGGCTCGACCGGCAAGGCGCTCATCTCCGATCTCGCCGCCGCGGCAGCCTGCGAGGAGCTTCCGACTCGCGCCGGCGTCCTCGTGAGCGCCGGCGGTGACATCGCCACCGCCGGGACCGCGCCGGACGGAGGGTGGCACGTCCTCATGGCGGAGGACAGCGGCGCGTCGTCCGATGAACCGGGCGAGGTCGTGGCGATCGCCGGGGGCGCGCTGGCGACCTCGAGCACGACGGTCCGCCGCTGGCGCCGCGGCGACGTCGTCCTCCACCACCTCGTCGATCCGCGGACCGGTCGCCCGGCCGAGGGCCCGTGGCGGACGGCGTCCGCCGTCGCCGCGACATGCGTCGACGCGAACATCGCGACGACGGCCGCGATCATCCTCGGATCCGAGGCGATCCCCTGGCTCGAGCGGACCGGCCTCCCGGCGCGACTCGTCGCCGTCGACGGGTCCGTCCGGCGGGTCAATGGATGGCCCGCGACCGAAACGCGGCCCGTCGCGTCGTAATCCTCCCGCAACCACGACGGCGAGACGATCGCCGCAGGCCCCCTCCCCTCCCTCGAAACGGCGACCCGTCCTCCTCCCCGGGTCGCCGTTTTCATGTCATCCGATTGACAGGATCGGAGGCGAGACTGGCCGGGGACGTCACGTCGACGTCGTCAACGACGGGTGGGTGAGTGAGCGATCAGATCCTCTGGTTCGCGGCCCGCGGCGCAGGCGTCGTCGCCCTCCTGCTGTTCACGGCGACGACCGTCCTCGGCATCCTGACCACGACTCGCTGGGGCACCGCGGGCTGGCCGCGGTTCCTGACCGCCGAGCTCCACCGCAACCTGTCGCTCCTGTCGCTCGCCTTCCTCGCCGTCCACATCGTGACCGCGATCGCGGATCCGTTCACCTCGCTCGGGATCGCCGCCGCCATCGTCCCGTTCGCGTCCTCGTATCGCCCGGTCTGGGTGGCGATCGGCGTCGTCGCCCTCGACCTGTTGCTCGCGCTCATCGTGACGAGCCTCCTCCGCCCGAGGATCGGCCAGGGGCTCTGGCGTGCCGTCCACTGGACGGCCTACGCCGCGTGGCCGCTGGCGCTCGCCCACGGCCTCGGGGCGGGGACCGACGCGTTCTCGACGTGGCTCCTCGCGGTCCAGGCGGGCTGCATCCTCGCCGTCGCGCTCGCGATCGGCTGGCGTCTCTGGGCCGGCGGCTCGAACCGCGAGCGGCTTCCGGACGTGGTCGCCGCGGGTCGTCGACCGGGGGCGACGCCGTACGTCCGACGGGACCGGTGACGTGGCCGCCAGGATCCTCGCCGGCCCGCCGCTCGACGCCGGGCCCGAGTCGCTCCGTGACCACCTCGCCCGCCTCGGACCGCGGCCGAACGCGAGGGCTGCCATCAAGGAGCTCGAGGCGAGCGGCCTCCTCGGCCGCGGCGGCGCGGGCTTTCCGGCGGGGACGAAATGGCGGACGGTCGCGGCGCGCGGTGGCGGCGACGCGCGAGTGCTCGCCAACGGCGCGGAGGGCGAGCCGCTCAGCGCGAAGGACCGGGCGCTGATGACGCTCCGCCCGCACCTCGTCCTCGACGGCGCGCTGCTGGCGGCGTCGGCGGTGGGCGCCGCCGAGGTCGTGCTCTACGTGGGCGCCGAGCATCGCCACGCCCGGTCGGCCCTGTCGCGGGCGATCGGCGAACGCGCAGCGACCCGCGGCGGCCTGCCGGTCCCGGTGACGATCGTCGACGCGCCGACGGCGTACGTCGCCGGCGAGGAGACGGCCGCCGTCCACTTCGTCAACGACCGGGACGCGCGACCGACGGCTGTGCCGCCGCGGCCGTTCGAGGCCGGCGTCGACGGTCGGCCGACGCTCGTCCAGAACGTCGAGACGCTGGCCTGCGCGGCCCTCGTCGCCCGCCGGGGCGCCGCCTGGTACCGCGAGCGCGGCTCGGGCACGACACCGGGCACGACGCTCATCACCGTGACCGGCGGGAGTTCGCCGGGCGTCCGCGAGATCGATCTCGGAACGACCGTGGCGGACGTCGCCGGGATGGCCGGTGCCCGGTTGGCCGAGACGTCCGCGGTCCTCCTCGGCGGCTACTTCGGTGGCTGGGCGCCGGCGGCGGACGCGTGGGAGATCGCCCTCGACCCGGCGGCGCTGCGCGAGCGCGGCCGGACGCTCGGCGCGGGCGTCATCGCCTTCCTGCCGGCCGGGCAGTGCGGCGTCCGGGCGACGGCGCGCATCATCGCCTACATGGCCGCCCAGAGCGCCGCCCAGTGCGGCCCCTGCGTCTTCGGGCTTCGCGCGATCGGCGACACGCTCGAGCGGATCGCCGTCGGGACGGGTCGAAGCGGGGACCTCGCCCGGCTCGACCGCTGGGGCCGGCAGCTCCCGGGGCGAGGAGCCTGCCGCCATCCGGACGGCGCGGCTGGCCACCTCGCCTCGGCGCTCGACGCCTTCGGCGAGGAGTTCCGGCTCCACGCGGCGACCGGACGCTGCTCCGCGGGGGCCGCGGGGCGGGCTGCCTGAGGTGATCCCGCGCCGGCGGCTCCACGTCGATCGAATCCGCTGCGACGGCTACGGCATGTGCGCCGAGCTGCTTCCGGAGCTGATCGATCTCGACGACTGGGGCTACCCGATCCTCCGCGCCGACGTCGTCCCGCGCGAGTTCGAAGGCCTCGCCCGCAAGGCCGTCGAGGTCTGCCCGGTGCTCGCCCTCCGGCTCACGGCCGAGCCCCGGCGCACGCCGACGCCGATCGCCCGCCCCGCGCCCGCCTCGCGCTCGGGATCCTGACGTGCGGGTGCTCGTGGCCGAGGACGACGAGGGTCTCCGCGACGTGATCGTGCTCGGCCTCACGGACAGCGGCTACCACGTCGACGCCGTCGACCGCGGGGACGACGCGATCGACCAGCTCACGTGGCACGAGTACGACGTGGCGATCGTCGACTGGCGGATGCCGGGCGCCGAGGGGATCGACGTCGTCCGCTGGGCGCGGGACCACGGCCGACCGACCGCCCTCCTCATGCTCACCGCGCGGGACGCACCGGCCGACCGGATCCGGGGCCTCGACAGCGGGGCCGACGACTACCTCGTCAAGCCGTTCGACTTCGGCGAGCTGCTCGCCCGCGTCCGGGCGCTCCAGCGCCGGCCGCGCGGCGTCGACGGGCCCGTCGTCCGGCGCGGTCGGCTCGAGCTCGACCCGATCCGACGCGTCGTCGCCCACGAGGGCCGCCCGGTCGCCCTCACGAGCACGGAGTACCTGATCCTCGAGCTCCTCATGCGCCGCTCGCCGGCCGTCGTCGAGCGCAAGGCGATCGCGGAGCACGCCTGGGCCGACGAGACCGACCCGCTCGGCTCGAACGCGATCGACGTCCAGATGAGCCGGCTGCGCGGCAAGCTCACCGGGGCCGCGGTCCGGATCGTCACGGTCCGCGGGGCCGGCTACCGGCTCGAGGAGGCATGAGCGAGGCCATGGACGTCCGGCGCGCCTCGACCCGTGTGGCGCTCGCGGCGACCGGGCTCGTGGCGGTGGCCTATCTCGTCGTGGCCGTCGGCGTGGTCGGCCTCTTCATGCAGAACCAGCTCGCCCAGATCGACGCCCAGCTGACCGGCTCGGTCCACTTCAACCGGCAACCCGAGGAGGGCGAGCCGTACGAGGCGCCCGCGCCGCGCAGCCCGGGCGGCGTCCCGATCCTCGCCTGGCGGCTCGAGACCGACGGGACCCTGCTCGCCGACACCCGCAATCCGTTCACGAACCTCCCCGCCGAGGCCCAGGACGTCGAGCAGCCCGAGACGTTCACGCTCGACGGCCACGACGTCCGGCTGGCGGGCTTCACCGCGCCCGACGGCGATCGACTCATCCTCGGCCAGTCGCTCGATCCCCTCTACGGCTCCCGAGCGACGATCGTCGGCGCCGAGATCGTCATCGCGCCCGTCCTCCTCCTCGTCGTGTTCCTCGGCGCGGTCGCCATCGGGCGACGGGTCGCCGCGCCCATCGAGCGGGCGCGGATTCGCCAGCTCGAGTTCACCGCCGACGCCTCGCACGAGCTGCGCACGCCGCTCTCGGTCATCGAGGCGAACACGAGCCTCGCCCTGCGCGAGGAGCGCTCGGCCGAGTGGTACCGGACGGCCTTCGAGCGGGTCGATCGCGAGTCGAAGCGGATGCACCGGCTCGTCGACGACATGCTCTGGCTGGCCCGCTTCGACGCCACCCAGGCCGCGCCGACGTCCGAGCCCGTCGACCTCGCGACGCTCGCCCGCCAGACGGTCGATCGCTTCGCGGTCGTCGCGGAGGCCCGCCGCCTTCGGCTCGGTGTCGAGGCGCCCGAGGCGACGGCGGTCGTCAACGCGCCGCCGGACTGGCTCGATCGACTCCTCGGCGTCCTCGTCGACAACGCCTGCAGGTACTCGCCGGACGGCGGGCTCGTGACGATCTCGATCGGCGTGCAGGGCGCCCGAGCGTCGCTCACCGTCGACGACTCGGGTCCCGGGATCCCCGAGAGCGATCGGGCCCGCGTCTTCGACCGCTTCCACCGCGCGACCGACACGCCGGGCGGAGCCGGCCTCGGGCTCGCGATCGGCGACGCGATCGTCCGGGCGACCCACGGCCGCTGGTCGGTGGGCTCCTCGCCGAGTGGCGGCGCCCGCATGTCGGTCAGCTGGCCGCTCGCGTTCCCGGGACCGCGCACGGCCACCGGCCCCGCTCCGGGCCGTGCCGGGGCGGAGACGGCGTGATCGCGACCGTCGACGCTCGCGTAACGAAACCGACAGGCAGAGCGGCCGAGACTCGGGGCATGAGCGAATCCCTGCAGCCATCCCCCTTCGAGCGCGAACGCGCCTTCGGTCGTCTTCGCGGCCTCACGACCTCGATCGCCGTCGCCGGGATCGCGGGGACCGCGGGGTTCGGCGCGCTCGCCGCCACGACCTATGCCGGCCAACCGGGCGCGGCGACCGTCGAGGAGCTGCCGTCGACGGCGCAGGGCGGCGACTCGCTCGAGGGCGCCGGCGAGCGCGGCGACGACGATTCGGGCGGTTTCGCGGGCCTGACGAACCCGTTCTCCGGAAACGGCGGCGGCGTCCAGCCACCCCAGTCGGTCCGGAACGGCACGTCGTCCCATCGCGTCCACGTCTCGACCGGCGGATCGCGCTGACCTGACGACGCCGGCGCGAAGCCCGTCGGGTCACGCGGCCGCCACGCGCCGGGACGGCTCGGCGAGGCTCCCGACGCGATCCTCGACTAGGCTCGGGTCATGGCAACCGATTCCCTCGCCGACCGTTCCGCCTCGCCCGCCGAGATCGTCCGACCGCTCGTCAGGACGCGGCAGTACCGCGAGTTCACCGACGACGTCCCGACGCCCGACGAGCTGGCCGCCATCGCCGACGCCGGCCGCTGGTCCGGCAGCAGCCAGAACTCCCAGCCATGGCGGTTCGTCGTCATCCGCGATCCGGCGACCCTCGACGCGATCGCCGCCGCCGGCCTGCCCTCGACGCGCGGGCTCCGCGGCGCTCACGCCGCGATCGCGGTCGCGATGCCGATCAACGAATCGCGGCAGATCTCGCTCGCCTACGACGAGGCGCGGGCGACCGAGCGGATGCTCGTCGCGGCGTCGATGCTCGGGCTCGGGGCCGGCATCTCGTGGCTCAGCCCCGACGCCCGCCGGGTGGCGGCCGAGCGACTGGGGCTACCCGAGGACCGGCAGATCCGGACGATCGTCCAGGTCGGCCACCCGACGGCCGCGGCCCGCGCGCCGAAGTCGGAACCGGGTACGGCGCGCCTGCCCCGCGCGAAGACGGTCTACGAGGAGCGCTGGCCGGCGTCGTAGGATGGGGCGACGACGAGCGCGGGCGGTGCCGTCTGAGGCCTGAACGAACGGTGGTAGCATCCCGGGCACTCGCTCGACTGGAGGAGCCGGAACGATGGCGACAGTCACCTTCGACCACGTGACCAAGAAGTACGGCGAGGTCCTCGCGGTCAACGATCTCAACCTCGAGATCCAGGACGGCGAGTTCATGGTCCTCGTCGGGCCGTCGGGCTGCGGCAAGACAACGAGCCTGCGGATGATCGCCGGCCTCGAGGAGATCTCGGGCGGGACGCTCAAGATCGGCGATCGGGTCGTGAACGACGTGGCTCCCAAGGACCGCGACATCGCGATGGTCTTCCAGAGCTATGCGCTCTACCCGCACATGTCGGTCTACGACAACCTCGCCTTCGGGCTCAAGCTCCGAAAGGTGAAGAAGGACCAGATCGACACGCGGGTCAACGAGGCGGCGAAGATCCTCGACCTCGGCAAGCTCCTCAAGCGCAAGCCGAAGGAGCTGTCGGGCGGGCAGCGCCAGCGCGTCGCGCTCGGTCGGGCGATCGTCCGCGAGCCGGCCGTGTTCCTCATGGACGAGCCGCTCTCGAACCTCGACGCAAAGCTCCGCGTCGCCACCCGGGCCGAGATCGCGAGGCTCCACCAGCGCCTCCAGACGACGATCGTCTACGTCACCCACGACCAGGTCGAGGCGATGACGATGGGCGACCGGATCGCGGTCATGAGCGAGGGCCTCCTCCAGCAGGTCGGCGCGCCCCAGGAGCTCTACGACCATCCGGTCAATCGCTTCGTCGCCGGGTTCATCGGCAGCCCGTCGATGAACTTCGCCGAGGTGGCGGTCTCCGGGCAGGGCGGCCAGGCCCGACTCAAGGGCGACGGCTTCGACTTCCCCGTCCCGCCCCGCTATCGCGACGCCGTCGGGCCGACGACGGATCGCAAGCTGATCCTCGGCTTCCGCCCGGAGCACCTCGACATCGGCGAGGCCGGCGAGGAGGCGGCGCACATCGAGGCCCGGGCAGACGTCGTCGAGTACCTCGGCAACGAGGAGCTCCTCCACGTCAACGTCGGCGGCCAGGACGTCGTCGCGATCGTCGACGCGGAGAACCGGGTTCGGCCCGGCGACATCGTCCAGCTCGCGTTCCCGCTCTCCAAGCTCCACCTGTTCGACCCCGACAGCGGGGCGTCGCTCGCGGCGGCGCAGGAGCAGGCGGCCGCGTGACGGGCGCCGCGTCGCGCGGCGCATGAACGGCGAACCCACCGACGACCCGCTCGCTGAGCGGGTCGTCGATTCACGCGAGGTCTATCGAGGCCGGTATCTCGGCCTTCGGGTCGACACGATCGAGCGCGCGGACGGCTCGCGCTCGACGCGCGACATCGTCGAGCACCCGGGTGCGGTGACGATGCTCGCCCTCGACCGCGACGATCGCGTCCTGCTCGTTCGCCAGTGGCGAACGCCCACCGGCGGCGACCTCCTCGAGCTGCCGGCCGGGACGCTCGACCGCCTGCCGGACGGGCGAACGGAGGAGCCCGAGATCGCCGCTCGGCGAGAGCTCGAGGAAGAGACCGGCTACCGCGCGGGCAGCTGGCAGAAGCTCGGCGAGTTCTGGACGGCGCCGGGCTTCGCGACCGAGCTCATGCACCTCTACCTCGCGACCGACCTGACGCCCGCCGACGATGACGGCCGCCTCGGACCCGACGAGGACGAGCATCTCGAGCTCCGGGCGATCCCCTGGCGCGACGCGGTCGCGATGGCCGAGCGTGGCGAGATCCGCGACGCCAAGTCGCTCGTCGGGCTGCTCCAGCTGGCGAGGCTGCGGTCGAGGGCGTAGTTCTGGCGGCGTCCCGGCGGCGTCCCGGGCGTCCTGGCGGCGGGGAGCGGTGCGGAGCGGCGGCCTGGCGATCCCGATCGCCCCGATCGCCGCCGGATCGCCCCGATCGCCCCCGGCGATCAGATTCCGCGCCGCGGTGTCGAGGCGACCGCCCCGACCGATCACGGCGATGCGCGACGGACGGGACCTGGGTCCGACGATCGCCGCCGGCGATCACGAGAACCGCGGCACGCTCCTGTTGATCGCCGTCGGCGATCCGCGGCAGTCTCCGGTGGATGCGCGGACGGTGAGCTCAGCGGGCTGGGCGTGGTGTTCCTCCCGGATACTCGCCCGGTTAGTGCTATGCGCCGTGTCCCGGACCCTGCCCAGGTCAGTTAGACGCAGCCGGCTGACACTCGCCGAGCTGTCAGCCCATGACGGCTAACCGAGCAGCGACGCGCCCGGCGCGCCACGCATACCACTGCCGGGGCGAGTATTTGAGAGGTTGCGGGGCCACCGGCGCCGGGGCACGTGCGCCGAGCCGTGGCCCTCGGGACGCACGTGCGCCGTGCGGAGCGCAGCGACCCGGCGCCAGGCAATCAGTCTCCGGCTCGCTCCTCGCTCGACGCCTCGCTCCGCTCCTCGCTCGACGCCTCGCTCGGCCCCTCTGCGGATCGATCCCCCGGCTCCTTCGGCCCGAGCCGTTCGAGGGCCGCCTGGTAGAGCCGCGAATCCGGGCTGAGCGCCACCGCGATCCGGAGGTGGGTCCACGCCTCGCGGCGACGTCCGAGCTGCTTGAGCGACTGGCCCAGCGCGTAGTGGGCATAGTGCGCCGACGGGTCGATCTCGATGAGCTGCTCGAACGTCTCTCTCGCCCGATCGTGCTGGCCGCTGTTGTAGAAGGCCCGACCGAGCGGTTCGAGGATCGAGGCCTTGCCCGGCTCCTGTCGCGCCGCGCGGCCGAGCACGATCGCCGCCTGCGCGTGGTGGCGCGACTGCATGAGCGCGTGGCCGCGCTGGAGGAGGCCGTAGGTCGTTTCGTGCGGGAGCCGCCGGTTGCCCGGCTCGGGCGTCGGATCGGCGCGCTCGGGGTCCATCGGGAGATGGTTGCATGGACCGCCGGATCGCGACGCCGGTCCACCCGCCGTCGCGCCGCGCGCCGGGCCACCGGCCGTCGCCGCGACCCTACGTGCCCCGCCACTCCCGGAGGTCGACCGGCCGCAGCCGGGGCGACTCGGTCCGCCCCGGGATCCGCCCCCGCTTGGCGATCGGCCGCCCGTCGATCTCCTTGATGTCGCCGGTGAAGTCGATCGGCGTCGCGCCCGAGATGTACGAGCCCACGGCGAACGAATCGACCGGCGCCTCCTCCTCCTTGAAGTAGAGGATCCGCTCGGGGTTGAGACCGCCCGACACCGTGATGGTCACGTGCGAGAAGCCGGCCTGGTCGAGCCGCGCCCGGATCTCCTTGACGAGGTCGGCGGTCACCCGGCCACGCTCCGCCGGCGTGTCGAGCCGGATCCCGTAGAGGCGCTCGCCGAGCGCCTCGGCGACCCGCAGCGCCTCCTCGGCCTCGTCCTTGAACGTATCGATGAGGACGATGCGGGGGACGGCCGGGTCGAGATCGCGATCGAACGCCTCGGCCGCCTTCACGGTGTCGCCGAAGATGAGGACGAGCGAGTGCGGCATCGTGCCCGTCGGGGCGAGCCCGGCCAGGCGCGCGCCCGCCGGCGTCGATGCCCCGACGCAGCCGCCGACGATCGCGGCGTAGTCGAGGACGTCGGTGATGTCGGGGTGGACGTGGCGCGCCCCGAACGAGATGACGGGCTTCGGGGCCGCGGCCTCGACGCACTGGCGAGCCGCCGTGGCCCAGCCCGTCGACTGCGCGAGCATCCCGAGGATCGCGGTCTCGTAGAGCCCGAACCGCCGGTAGTGAGCGTGGATCCGGAGGACGACCTCCTTGGCCGCGAACGGATCGCCGTCCTCGAGCGCCTCGACCTCGAGACCGTCGAGGTCGTCCTCGAGGACCGTCGCCAGCAGCGTCTTCGCCTCGTCGATCCCGCACAGCACCCCCGCCTCGCGGGCGAAGACCTCCATCGTCACGAGCGGGTCGAGACCCTCGCGCTTGAGGATCTCCTCGGCCCGGGCGAAGTAGACGTCCGCGGACTCGCCGGACAGGATCTCGCGCGACGGCCGGATCCTCGTCAGCCCCAAAGCGTTCCCTCCCTCGTGAGCGGCCCCGAACGGGCGCGAGGTGCGCGCGAGTGTAGCGCGGGCCGCATCGGGTTCAGGTCAGGTCCGACGAGCCGGCCGAGGACGGCGCGGCCGTGGCCGCTGCCGCCGAGCGTCGGCCCCGGCGACGGACGAGCGCCCGGACCGCGAGCGCGACGAGCAGCAGGGCGACGACCAGACCGAGGGCGATCCTCAGGGCGAGCTGGCGGCCAGCCTCGGGCGCGGCGATCCACGTCGCCCGGGCGGACTCGGCGCCGGCCACCGCGTCGGTGAGACGGCCCTGCGAGAACGCCGTCCGTGCCTCGTCCATCGTCGACTCGGGCGAGGCGGACAGGAGGCCGAGCTGCGTCACGAGGTCCGCCTCCACGGGCCGTGTCGCGGCCGCCGCTCCGATCGCGTTCATCGCCGCGATCTCGGTCTCGGCCTCGTCGAGGGCGACCCGGAGCGACGCCGCGCCCTCGAAGTCGCGCTCGACGGTCCCGGGTAGGGTCACGCCCGCGGACGCGGCTCCGTCCGCGAGCGCCGTCCGCCGGTCGAGGACCTCGCGGGCCTGGCCGAGAAGCGCCGTGGCCGTGTCGAACTGCCAGGCGTCGAGCGCCCGCCGGATCGACGGCGGGAGCTCCCAGTCGCCGGCGGCGGCGACCGCATCGGCATAGGTGGACCTCGCGGCAGCCCGTTCGTCGAGGAGCGCCGTCTCGTCCGGCCGGACGACCCACGTTCGCCAGAGATCGTCGTAGGACCGGTCCGTTCGCGTCTCCAGGAGGTCGAGCAGCGACCGCCAGTCCGGTGGACCGCTCGCGGGTTCGGCGGCCGAGCCCGGCGCGGGGTGGACGGGCTGATCCGCCGCCTGCCGGGCCGCGGCGGCGGCCCACACTCGCGCGAGCCCGTCCGTGCCGGCGCGCTTGCCGATCGCCCGCGCGAGCTCGAGCGAGGCGGCGTAGGCGTAGCTCTCGGTCTGGGCCGGGTCGCGCCCGACCTCCTGCCAGGCGTTGAGCGGGATCCGCGCCTTCTCGAGGCTCTTCGTGAGCCGCGGCGGGCTGACGTCCACGTGGAGACGAGCGGCCGCGAGCTCGGCGTAGTACGACGCGAAGGCCTCGTCGGCCCAGCGATCGACGAGGAGCGCGCCGTTGAACCAGGCATGGGCCGCCTCGTGGAGGACGACGAACGGGGAGGCGTAGTAGGCGACCTCGATCCGACCGGTCGACGGGTCGAACAGCCCGGCGTAGCCACCGGACGAGCGGGTCACCGATTCCTGCACGACCAGCTGGTCCGACCGCGGGTAGGCCACGCCGACGAGGTCACCGGTCGCCGGCAACGCCCGCACGAACAGCCGACCGACCCGCTTTCCCCAGGCCGGGTCGTCCGTCCACGACCGGATCGCGAGCGGCACCGTCGCGTCGCCGACCGTCGACGTGGCCGCGGTCTCGCGGTAGCTGCCGGGCCGGTCGGCGCTCAGGTAGGCGAAGAAGGCCGCCGCGTCGCCGATCGAGGACCGGCGCAGGACGAGGAGGTCGCCCTCCTTCGTCGGGCCCGTCATCGACCCCTGGTCGACATGGAGGTCGTAGCCCGACGGGAACCGGACGGTCACGCTGCTGCCGGGCGTCGAGGCCGTCGCGAACGCCCAGACCGGGAACGACACGAGCGATTGGCCGATCCGGACGTCGCGGGTGGCGGCGCCGCCGCGATCGGGCAGGTCGAAGGTCAGGTGGAAGCGAAACGTTCGGTGCGAGTAGACGCGCTTTCCGAACGCGACGCGGAGGAGGACGTAGCGCTTCGTCGACTTCGCGACCGAGACATGCGGCTTCGCCCCACTGGCGCTGACGTGGAAGTTGCGGGTGCCCGGCAGGACGGCGATCGTGGCCGAGTCGTAGTAGTAGCGCCGGATCGTCGTGTCGGACCGGTGGTTGACGGCGGTCGCGTCGACCCGGACGCGAACGAGATGATCGGCCGGGCGGACGTCGTAGCGGGCCGCGGTGACGATCGTGAGGTCCGGCGTCGCGGCCGTGACCCCGGACACGGCCGGCGGCGCGAGGAGCGCAGCGAGCGCGGCCACGACCGCCACTGCGACCGAGACGGCCGGACCCAGCCGATGCTGGTCGCGGGCGAGGGTCACGACGGGGCGAGCTCCGAGAGGCGATCCGCGTACCGGATCAGCAGCGCCGTGTTGCGGGGCTCCCGCCCGGCGCGATCCGGGATCCGCCCGCCGATCCAGAGCCAGCCCGCCGACTCCTCGAGCAGGCGGTCGGCGATCAGGAGCAGTCGGGCGAGGGCGAGGCCGAGCGCGTCCGCGTCGACGGTCCCGATCGGCAGCTCGGCCATGAGGATCGGCCGGCCATCCTCGGCGAGCGAGAACTTCGCGAACGGGAACTCGTCGTTCCAGCGGAGCAGCTTGCGGTACGAGGCGCGGAGGCCGTCGCCGATCGGCGGCGCGAAGTGGACCCAGACGATGAGCGCCATGGTCGGATCGAGGATGAGCGTGACGGGCACGTCGAACCGGCGGCGGCCGTCGAGCTCGAGGTCCCACGCCGCGACGCCGTCGCGTTCGGTGGCAGGCCCAGGCTCGAGGCCGAGCGATCGGAGCCAGCCCTCGACGTCCGCGGGCGCGACGTGACCGGCTTTCGAGGCGGTGGATGGCACCGCGTCAGTCTACCGAGGGCCCCTGCCGGAGCCCGGGAACGGCGATCAGCGCGGGGTCAACGGCCGATCAGCGCCGGATCCGCGACCGATCAGCGGCGACTCGCGACCGATCAGCGGCCGCTGCCGGCACCCTCGGCCGCGCGCGCCTCGAGGTCGACCGCCGCCGAGGGCAGCCGCGCCGTTCGCCGGCGGCCCCGTCCGACCTCGACGGTCTCGCCCGACTTCACCCGCCGCCCGGCGAAGTCGACCGCCCGCACCTCGGAGGCGATCCGGACGTTCCGGCCGACTCGCGTCCCCCGTGGCACGATCGTGCGCTTGCCGACGACGGTGATCCCGGTGTTGAGGCGCTGCGGCTCCTGGCGGTTCGGAGGATCGAAGTCGCCGCCCTCGCCGACCACCGCGCCCGGGCCGACGACGACCTCCTTGTCGATGATCGCCCGGTCGACGATCGCGCTCGTCCGGATGACGGTGTCGAACATGACGATCGAGTCGCGGATGACGGCGCCGACCTCGACGCGGACGCCCGGCGAGAGGACCGAGTTCACGACGGTCCCGTCGATGACGCAGCCGTGGCTGATGAGGCTTCGGTGGACCTGGGCCGTCGGGCCGATCTTCGCCGGGGCGCGCTCCTCCGACCGGGTGTGGATGAGCCAGTCCTTGTCGTAGAGGTCGAGCTCCGGCCGGTCGCTGAGGAGGGCCATGTTCGCCTCCCAGTACGACTGGATCGTGCCGACGTCCTGCCAGTAGCCGTCGTAGCGGTAGCCGAAGACGCGGGCGTCGCCCTCGAGCATCGCCGGGATGACATGGCTGCCGAAGTCGGCACGGTCCTCGGTCAGCCACTTCCGGAGCGCCTTCTTCGTGAAGACGTAGACGCCCATCGACGCGAGGTCGCTCCTCGGCTGCTTCGGCTTCTCCTGCCAGTCGACGACCCGCTCGGTCTCGTCGAGGGCGAGGATGCCCATCCGTGTCGCCTCGACGAGCGGCACGTGGCGGACGGCGATCGTCACCTCGGCCCGCTTCCGGCGGTGGGCGTTGACGAACGGCGTGTAGTCCATCTTGTAGACGTGGTCGCCGGCGAGGATGAGCACGTTCTCGGCCGGGTCCGCCTCGATCTCACCGAGGTTCTGAAGGACGGCGTCGGCCGTGCCCCGGTACCACTCCGCGACGCGGCCGCGGCTCACCCACGGCTGGCGGAGCCGGACCCCGCCCGCGTTCCGGTCGAGGTCCCACGGCCGCCCCAGCCCGATGTGATCCTGGAGCGAACGGGGGTTGTACTGGGTCAGGACGAGGACGTCGTCGATGCCGGAGTTGACGGCGTTCGACAGGGTGAAGTCGATGATCCGGTACTTGCCGGCGAAGGGCACGGCAGGCTTGGCCCGAACGGCCGACAGGATCGACAGCCGCTCCCCCTCGCCGCCGGCGAGGACGACCGCCATCGTCGGCTTCATCGCTCGGTCGCCAGCTGCGTCAGCTGCACGGCGGACCCCCTTCCGGTTGCACGGACGGCCGTCGCCTCGATCCTACACCGCGTTCCGGACGCGCCGGACGCGCGGAGCGGCATGGCCGATGAGTCGGGCCGGAGCGCGGGTGCGCCGGCCGCTCAGCCGCGCAATCGGAGCGTGGTTGCACCTCGGCGCGGATCCAGCCAGACGAAGCCGAGCCGGTCGGGTGGCTCCCCGCCCCCCGCGAGCGTCCTCGCCCACGCCACCGAGGCCCCGAACCTCGCCCGGATCGCCTCCGGGTACGTTCGGACGATCGAGCGGTTGGCCGCGGTCGGGCGGACCAGCCAGCAGGCGGCGACGCGATCGACGCCGAGCGCGACGGCGAGATCCCTCGCCTCCGCCAGCTTGCGGTTCGTCGCCCGGACGGCCGCGCCCAGGTCGCGGATCGTGTTCCAGCACTCGAACAGGACGAGCGTCCGGCCCACCCGGACGAGGACATCGGCCGAACGCCGCGGCTCGAGCGGGCGCGTCGGCACCTCCCAGCCGGCCGCCGCCCAGGCCAGCCGTCGGGCGAGGTGGAGCAGCCACTCCTGCATCTCGAGATGCCCGGCATCCTCGAGGCGCTCCGGCCCGGTCGGCGGCGTCAGCCCGACCGCGACCGGCCGCCCGAGCGCGATCCCGAGCCGAACCCACGTTCGAAGGGGCGTGTCGGCCCCATCGCCGCGTTCGAGCTCACTCAGGCGAGCGAGCGACAGCCCGACTCGCCGGCCGACGTCGATCAAGCGCAGGTGCTGGCCGATCCGTGCCGCGCGAAGGTGCCCGCCGAGGGTCGCCGCGAGGGCGATCGCCTCGCGGTCGCCGAGGATCATCGACTCGGTGCGCTTGCGCTTGCCCATTTCGGCCGGACCGTAATGGTGGGCACTTCACCCGCGCTTCTCCCGTGGTTTCGACGCTCCGAACCGGACGCGCGGCCGCATCCGTGCGGCTGGCAGGTCGACCCGAGCTCGAGGAAGGCCGTCCCGGACGGCCTTGGCGCGTCGCTTGCCCTGAGGGTTACGACCGGACCGAAACGGCCGGCGGCAAGCAGAGGAGCGGGCG
>DASTSC010000166.1:0-1067 GCA_035760905.1 Candidatus Limnocylindrales bacterium
GGCGACAGCGCGGCTGTCGCGGCGCGAGCGAGCTCCCCCGCGCTCGCGTAACGATCCTCGGCCCGCTTCGAGAGCGCCTTGGCGACGACGGCGTCGATGCCGGGGCCCAGCTCCGGACGGAGGGCGGCCAGGGACGGAGGAGGGGATTCGACGTGCGCCATCAGCACGGCCATGTCGGTCTCCCGTGGATACGGGGCCGTGCCCGCGAGGCACTCGTAGAGGACGCAGCCGAGCGAGTAGACGTCGGCCCGCCTGTCGATCGGCAGGCCCGCGATCTGCTCCGGCGCGACGTACCCGATCGTGCCGAGGAGCTGGCCGGTCTTCGTCGCGTCCGCTCCGACGTACGTCGCCTGCTTCGTCAGCCCGAAGTCCGTGAGGTAGCCGTGGTCGGTTCCGCTCTCGGCCCCCTCGGCGAGGAGGACGTTGCCGGGCTTGACGTCGCGGTGGATGAGCCCCGCCGCGTGCGCGGCATCGAGTGCGCTCGCGATCTGTCCGACGATCCTCGCGACGCGCTCCGGAGGCAGCGGCCCGGCATCGCGGATGAGCCCGGCGAGGTCGGGGCCCGGGACATAGCGCATCGCGATGAACAGCTCGTCGTCGACAGATCCCGCCTCGTAGATCGGGACGATGTGGGGGTGATCGAGCGACGCCGCGAGGCGCGACTCGGCGACGAACCGCTCGCGGACGCCGGGGGCGTCGGCGGCCTCGCTCGTGAGGACCTTGAGCGCGACCTTCCGGCCGAGGCGGGTGTCCTCGGCGAGGTAGACCGTGCCCGTGCCGCCACGCCCGAGCAGCGACGCCACCCGGTACCCCGCCAGCTCGCTCCCCTCCCGAAGCGGCATCCTCGGATTATTGGCGTCGCCCGGGCGAACGCAACCCGTTTCTCGCCCCGAGGCGTCGGGCGCGTAGAGCCAGTTACGCCCCCGGCATCGTCGCCGCAGGCGTAGCTATCCCGGGCGACGCTGACCGCGGAGCGCGCCCAGGAAGACGAGCAGCCCGAGGACGATCGCCGCGATGCCCCAGTAGTCGAGCAGGTCGACCGCCTGGCCGCCGACGAGCAGCGCCGA
>DASTSC010000167.1:0-10304 GCA_035760905.1 Candidatus Limnocylindrales bacterium
CTCTACGACGAGGCGAACCGCGACTTCGAGGCCTTCTGGGCGACGCTCGCGCGCGAGCGGCTCGTCTGGTCGAAGCCGTTCGAGAAGACGCTCGAGTGGGACCTCCCGTTCGCGAAGTGGTTCATCGGCGGCCAGCTCAACGTCGCCTACAACTGCGTCGACCGCCACGTCGAGGCGGGCCTCGGCGACAAGGTCGCCTACCACTGGATCGGCGAGCCGGGCGACACGCGGACGCTCACCTACGCCGACCTGAAGCGCGAGGTCTCGAAGACCGCGAACGCCCTGCTCGAGCTGGGCGTCCGCACCGGCGACCGGGTCGCGATCTACATGCCGATGATCCCGGAGCTGCCGATCGCCATGCTCGCCTGCGCCCGGATCGGCGCACCCCACACCGTGGTCTTCGGCGGCTTCTCGGCCGAGGCCCTGAGCGGCCGGATCAACGACTGCGAGGCGAAGCTCCTCATCACCGCCGACGGCGGCTGGCGGCGGGGCAGGAAGGTCGGCCTCAAGCACCACGCCGACGAGGCCGTCGCCTCGAGCCCGAGCATCGAGAAGGTCCTCGTCGTCAACCGGCTGGACGACGGCGTCCACATGGTCGAGGGCCGCGACGTCTGGTGGCACGAGATCGTCGAGCGCCAGAGCGAGGAGCACGAGCCCGTCCCGGTCGACTCCGAGCACATGCTCTACCTGCTCTACACCTCGGGGACGACGGCGAAGCCCAAGGGCATCCTCCACACGACGGCCGGCTACCTGCTCGGCACGGCCTACACCCACTGGGCGATCTTCGACCTCAAGCCCGACGACGTGTACTGGTGCGCGGCCGACATCGGCTGGGTGACCGGCCACAGCTACATCGTCTACGGGCCGCTCGCGAACGCGACGACCGGCGTGATGTACGAGGGCGCGCCCGACTTCCCGGGTCCCGATCGCTGGTGGCAGATCGTCGAGGACTACAAGGTCACGATCCTCTACTGCGCGCCGACCGCGATCCGGGCCTTCATGAAGCAGGGCGAGGAGTGGCCCGAGAAGCACGACCTGAGCTCGCTCCGCGTCCTCGGCAGCGTCGGCGAGCCGATCAACCCCGAGGCCTGGCTCTGGTACCAGCAGAACATCGGCGGCGGGCGCGCCCCCGTGGTCGACACGTGGTGGCAGACCGAGACCGGGATGATCATGATCACGCCGCTCCCCGGCGTGACGACGACGAAGCCCGGCTCCGCCACCTTCCCGTTCCCCGGCATCGAGGCCGACGTCGTCGACAACACCGGCCAATCCGTGCCGCTCGGGCAGGGTGGCTACCTCGTCCTCAAGCGGCCGTGGCCGGCGATGCTCCGTGGCATCTACGGCGACCCGGAGCGCTACAGGCAGACCTACTGGACCCGCTTCCCGGGCCTCTACTTCGCCGGCGATGGCGCGAAGCGCGACGAGGAGGGCTACTACTGGCTCCTCGGCCGCGTCGACGACGTGATGAACGTGGCCGGCCACCGGATCAGCACGACCGAGGTCGAATCCGCGCTCGTCGACCACAAGGCCGTCGCCGAGGCCGCGGTCGTCGGCAAGAACGACCCGGTCACGGGCCAGGCGATCTTCGCGTTCGTCATCCTCAAGGGCAGCCAGGAGCCGAGCGACGCGCTCGCGGTCCAGCTCCGGGAGCACGTCGCCTACGTCATCGGGCCGATCGCCCGCCCGAAGTTCCTCATGTTCGTGCCGGACCTGCCGAAGACCCGCTCGGGCAAGATCATGCGCCGGCTCCTGCGCGACATCGCCGAGGGCCGAGAGCTCGGCGACGTCACCACCCTCGCCGACGCGACCGTCGTCGAGACGATCCGCGAGAACAGCGGCAAGGCCGAGGAGGAGTAGTGCCGTTCGGGTTCCGGCTCCGCTCCCGAGGCCAGCAGGCCGAGGGAGCGCCGACGGCCGACGCGCGGCCGGGCTCGGCTCGCGTTCGTGGGGTGGCGTTCGACGCCCTGACCGAGGAGTGGCGGCTGCGGGGCCAGATGGAGATCGCCGGCCGGCTCACCGACGCGCTCAACCGGCGCGAGCCGATCCCGATCCGCGACGTCGAGTGGGCGCCAATCGACGGCTCCGCGCCGCCGGCGCCGGCCCCCGGGCTCCGGAGCATGGACCCGTACGACGTGATCGTCGTCCTCGGCGGCGAGGATTCGCAGCCGGCGCTGACCGACGCCGAGCGCGTCGCCCATCGCGTCCACAAGATCGCCTACGACGTCGCCCTCGAGCTGCCGCCCGCACGTGTCGTCGGGACGATCTATCTCTACCCGGGCTCCGAGCCGGCCCGCCTCCTCGACCGGGCGACCGAGATGTTCGTCGCGGTCACGGCGGCGGAGGTCTCGGTCGGGGGCCAGCGCATCGAGGGCGCGGCCGAGGTCGTCCTGATCAACCGCTCCTACCTGCGCGGGGTCGACCAGATCGACCTCCGCACGGGCGAGAGGCCGCAGCCGCTGCCGGGCCAGCCGCTCGGTGGGATCAGCTGGCAGGACCGCTCGCGCTGAGGGACGCGGACGACGCGCCGAGCGTCAGGCGCGGGCGACTTCCTTCTGGCGACCGAAGAGGCGGAACACGGCCTTGGGCGCCGCCACGGGAGTCGCGGCTGTCGTGCTGCCCGGGGCGACATGGCTCGCGAGGGCGATGAAGTCCTCGCTCACGCGCTCCTTCGGGTAGCGCTCCACGATCGTGCGGCCCTCGTTCGACGACCGGACGAACAGGAGCCCGCCCGAACGGATGAGCGCCGCCGACGGCATCCCGACGGTGCGCTCCATGTCGGCCACCGAAACGCCGCTGTTCGCCCGGTTCACGACCATCGCGAGCTTGTCGCGGAAGCCGAGCTCGACGGCGACGTCGCGGAACTGGACGGCCGCCCGAAGGGCCGGCACGTCCGGCGTCACCGGCACGAGGATCCGGTCGGCCACGCCGAAGATCGCCCTGTTGAGGCCGCTGTACGAGGGATGGAGATCGACGACGACGAAGTCGTAGCCACGCCGGGCGGACTGAAGCGCACCGGCCACGCGGTCCGGGGCAAGGACGTCGTTCTCGAGGGGGCTCCCGGTGAGGGCGACGACCTTCATCCCGCTCGGATGGTCGGACGCGAGCTCGGTGAAGCTCTCGGACGGCCCGCCCTCGAGCTCGTCACGCCAGCTGTCGACGACCGTC
Organism: Candidatus Limnocylindrales bacterium; assembly: GCA_035760905.1. Lineage (GTDB taxonomy): Bacteria > Chloroflexota > Limnocylindria > Limnocylindrales > CSP1-4 > DASSHA01. The sequence continues at coordinate 3,166 of DASTSC010000167.1, forward strand.
CGGACCTGTTCGAGACCGAGCGAGGTGGTGACGTGGCCGGTCACGGTGTCGGCGTCGACGAGCAGGACCCGGAAGCCCCGGGTGACCTGGAGCGCGGCGGCGAGGTTCGTCGCGATCGTCGTCTTGCCGACGCCGCCCTTCGGGTTGAAGACCGCGAGCATCGTCGCCCGGCGGACCCACTCCGAGGAGTCGACGGGCCCCGACTGGAGCACCGGTCCGCTGCCGTCGTCGATCGTCTGGCCGCGGATGCACATCGCCTCGACGCGCCAGCGGAGCGATTCGGCGGAGTAGGGGCGGGTGAAGTACTCGTCGTCGATCGAGCCGCTGGCGGAGGTCGCGAGCCGCTCGAACGCATTCGGTGACACGACCATGAGGGCCGGGATGTTCCGCCCGTTGTCGTGGAGGATCGCGTAGTACTCGAGCGACCGATCGAAGTTCGTCTCGCCGTCGAGGATCGCGACCGCCACGTCGCGGCGCGCATCGACGAGCGCCTCGAGCTCGTCGGGATGATTCACGGTGATCGGCTCTACGCCCGCCTCGCGGAGCTCGGCGGCGACGAGCGGCGCCTCTTCCTCGGGCAGGGCGATGGCGACGGCAGGTCGGCCCACGTCTCGAACCCCTCCGCTCAGGCTGCGTCGGGATCGTGCGCGGTCGCGCGAACGACTCCGTCGGCGGACTCGGTCACCCGGGCGCCGAAACCGGGGAGCGCGGTGACGACGCCGCCGACGTCGACGGACGGGTCATGGGCGACGGCGAAGACGAACTCTCCGTCCGGCCCCGAGGTGACGCCGACCGACTGGATGCCGGGCGTGCGGCCGAGATGGCGCTTGAACCCGGCGATGCTGGCGACGCTCACGAGGCCGCTGACGAACACTCGCGTCTCGGCCGAGGTCGGGGCCGACGAATCGGGCTCGGCCGGCGCCGCGGCGGCGGTCTCGTCCGGCACCAGGCCCGCCAGGCGGGCCGCGACGGTCTCGTCGGCGATATCGGGCACCGGCTCGTCGTCGGACGGGAGGTCGGCGCTCGCCTCGGCCTCGGCCGTGGCGAAGTCGGCGATCCCGAGCGCCGCGAGGCGCGGATCATCGGCTAGCGCCTCGTCCGGCGCCTCGTCCGGTGCCGGGACGCCCTCGGCCTCGGGCGACTCGACCGCCTCCGGTTCGGGAGCAGCTTCGGTCGTTTCGGGGGCGCTCGTCTCGGGGGCGCTCGTTTCGGTCGCCTCGGCGGCCTGGGCGGCGGCCTCGATCGCCGCAAAGGCGGCCTCCTGGTCGACCGGGGCAGGCCCGTCGGCCGACGCGGCCGACGCGCTCGCCGCGTCCGGGTGGCTCGCCGCGTCGACGTCGCTCGCCGCTGTGCGAGCCGGCTCGTCCCGCCACGGGTCGGACGCCTTCGTCGGCGTCTCGTCCGCGTCGGGTGGGGCAACGGGCGCGGGCGCCGGCGGGGCCGTCGCGGCCGCTCGCTCGATCGTCGCCGCGTCGAACGCCGGCGGCTCGGGCAGGCTCGCGGCCATGGCCGCGAAGCGGGTCGGATCGCTCTCTCCGAGCAGGTTCTCGAAGAACGTCGCCATCTCGTGCTCGAACCGCTCGACGGTCGCGTGGACCCGATCGATCTCGCGCTCGATCCGCGCCGCATGCGCGTCGATCTCCTCGGTCAGGTCGGTCTTGCGGGCCGAGATCCGGTTCTCGGTCTCCTCGCGGACTCGGGCGATCTCCTGCTTCGACCAGTCACGGATCGCCGCGATGTCGTCGTCGGCGCGCTTGCGCAGGTCCTCGGCCTCGGTCGACGAACGGGCGTGGATCGACTCGACGTGCGACTTCGCCTCGAGCTGGAAGAGCTCGAGGGTCTCCTGGCGCTCCGCCTCGGCGGCCGCCTGCATCGCCTTCGTCAGGTCGGCCAGGAACTTCGTCGGCTTTCGGCCGGTGCCCGACGGGGGGGAGGCCGCGGGCGACCAGGCCGGCTCAGCGCTCGTCGCGGCGGGAGCCGGAGCGGTCGGCGCTGGCGCCGTGCTCTCGGCTGCCGGGGTCGACTCCGCCGTCGGCTCGACGAGGGCGTTCTCAGCCACGTCGGTCGGCGCTTCGAGGGACGCCTCCGCGGTCGCGTCGTCGGCCGCGGCGGCCGACTCGCTCAGGTCTGCGTCGGTCGCCTCGTCCCGACGCTCGCCGGCCCATGGGAGCCGGAAGCCGGATCGAGATTCGGTGGTCGCCATCGGTGCGAGGTCCTCTCCAGGGCTTTCGGTCGAGACGGTCGCCCGGGCGTCGCTCGGCGCTGGCCGGTGCTCGCCCCGACGCCGTCGGGTGCCCTCGAACCGGGCGATTCGAGTGCTGAGCGGATCCTGCATCCCGGGATCGGTCCGGTGGAGTCCGCAAGAGGTACCAGCATCGGAGCCCGGTGGTACCGTCGGCTACCGGGACCCCGGCCGGCCGCCGCCGGGTCGGTCCGCGGTCGAGGGGTACGATCCGGGCGTGGAACCGCCGATCTCGCTCGGGCCGCGCGATCCCGGGCGGCCGCCGCCCGATCGCCTGCGACCGGAGCCGCCGCTTCCGCCGCTGCCACCCGGTGCGGCCTCGTCGCGCCAGTCGGGCACGCCCCTCGATCGGTTCGATCGCCCCGTCCGCGACCTCCGGATCTCGGTCACCGATCGCTGCAACTTCCGGTGCGTCTACTGCATGCCGCGCGAGATCTACGGCCGCGACTTCGCGTTCCTGCCGCGATCCGAGCTGCTCTCGTTCGAGGAGATCGCCCGGATCGCCTCGACGTTCGTCGGGCTGGGGGTCGACAAGCTCCGGCTGACTGGCGGGGAGCCGCTCGTCCGGCGTGACCTGCCTCGGCTCGTTGCCCTGTTGGCCGCGCTCGAACGCCCCGGCGGCGGGCCGGTCGACCTGACGATGACGACGAACGGCGCGGCGCTCGCGGCACTCGCCCGACCGCTGGCCGATTCCGGTCTCGGCCGCGTCACGGTCAGTCTGGACGCCCTCGACGACGCGACGTTCCGGCGGATGAACGACGTCGATTTCCCGGTCGGTCGCGTGCTCGAGGGGATCGACGCAGCCCGCGCGGTCGGTCTCGGCCCGATCAAGGTCAACGCGGTGGTGCGGCGTGGCCTCAACGAGCAGGAGATCGTGCCGCTCGCGCGCTGGGCCCGCGACGAAGGCCTGATCGTCCGCTACATCGAGTACATGGACGTCGGCCACTCGAACGGCTGGCGGCTCGACGACGTGGTGCCGGCGGACGAGATCGTGGCGACGATCGACCGGGAGTTGCCGTTGCAGCCCGCTGCCCCGAACTACCGCGGCGAGGTCGCCAGGCGGTATCGGTTCGCGGACGGCAGCGGCGAGATCGGGGTCATCGCCTCGGTCACCGCTCCGTTCTGTGGCGACTGCACCCGGGCCCGGCTCTCGGCCGACGGCACGCTCTACACGTGCCTCTTCTCGGCGCGCGGCTGGGACCTCCGCGGCCGCCTCCGCCAGGGCATCGACGACGACGGCCTCGCCGCCTTCGTCGACCGGGTCTGGTCGAACCGCGACGATCGGTACAGCGAACTCCGGACCGCCGCGACCGACGAGCGCCGGCACGATCCCGACCGGGTCGAGATGTTCGCGATGGGCGGCTGACCGCGAGATCGCCCGTCCGTCGACCTTGCTCGATCGGCCGCTTATCAACGTTTCGTCCACATCGGCGCCGCTCAGGGTGGACACCGCCTGAACAATCCACCGCAAGTTCGTGGATAAGCGCGTTGACCGGGCCGCCCGTCAGCCGTAACTTCGGTCTTGCCCGAAGGGGCCGTCAGAGACCCGGAGTCGCAGAGATCACATCAAGGCGCTCCTTCCGGTTGGCGGAGATCACATCAACGTCTTCCGGCGTGGCGGCAGCGATCACCTCAATGCCCCCGCTCTTCCGGTCGCTTCGGGCGCTTCGTTGCCCGCAACCCGCGCCCGGGTTTGTCGGTCGGCGCCTCGGTGCCGGTCCGTCCGGCTCTCGGCGTGGCGGGCGGAGCCCGGCGGGACGTGACCGGCATCCCGGTGTCGGTACTCCCGTCGGGCGCCTGAAGCCGCGGGCCTCCGGATCCGTCTCTCCCCCTGGACGATCGCCGTGGGGCCCGCACGGCCGCGTCTCCGCCCCGCGACGCAGGTTCGTCCCGCGACGCAGGTTCGCCCCGTGACGCAGGTTCGCCCCGTGACGACGCCCGAGCCCATTCCTCCCTCCGAGCTTCCCGTGCGACTCGACGCCCTCGAGGCCGCGGTCCGCGCCAGGACGAGCCTCGTCCCGACGATCGGGATCGTCCTCGGGTCGGGGCTCGGCGGCCTCGCGACCGAGGTGACCGACGCGGTCGCGATCCCCTTCGCCGAGCTGCCCGGCTGGCCGCCGGCGACGGCGCCGGGGCACGTCGGCCGGCTCATCCTCGGCCGGCTCGACGGCGTGGCAGTCGTCATGCTCCAGGGCCGGCTCCACCTCTACGAGGGCAACCCGGAGGGGCTCGTCGTCCAGCCCGTGCTGCTCATGGGTCGCCTCGGCGCGCGCGTCGTCGTGCTGACGAACGCGGCCGGCGGCGTGAACCCCGACTACGGCGCCGGGACGCTCATGGTCATCGCCGACCATCTGAACCTGACCGGCCGCACGCCGCTCCTCGGCCCGAACGCCGACACGCTCGGCGAGCGCTTCCCGGACATGACGAACGCCTGGAGCGCCCGGCTCCGGGGGCTCCTGCGGGCGGCCGGCGCAAGCGAGGGCGTGCCGCTCGAGGAGGGCGTCTACGCAGGGCTGCTCGGTCCGTCCTACGAGACCCCGGCCGAGGTCCGGATGCTCCGGACGCTCGGCGCCGACGCCGTCGGCATGTCGACCGTCCTCGAGGCGATCGCCGCCCGGTGGGCCGGCATCGAGATCGCCGGCATCTCGCTCGTGACAAACCCCGGCGCCGGTTACACCGGCGAGCCGCTGACCCACGAGGAGGTCCTGGCCGCCGGCGACGAAGCCGCTCCTCGTCTCACCCGCGTCGTGCGGCGGTTCGTTCGCGAGGTGGCTGCCGCGCAGGATCGCGGCTGACCGGCCGGGGGATCGCGGGCGGCCCGAAGGCAGCGCCCGGCCTGCAACCACGCCGATCTGCGAGCGCGATCGACGCCGCTCGCGCGATCGACGCGGCTTTCCAATGAGGTTGGCGTCGCGCGGCAGGTCGGTCGGGAGGTGTCGACCGCATCCACCCGGGAATCCGGCCGGGTTGTCCATTCGAGGGGCTCTGACCGGGTGTTGGCCGTCCGGGGACGTCTCACATGGCTCGAAACCGGGTCAGGCGCCAACGTCACTGGATTCCCGCGCCGCTGAGGACTTGCCGCGTGGCTGAGGATTTGCCGCGGCTGAGGATTCGCCGCGCGGCTGAGGATGCCCGTACGGCTATCGCGGGTGCGGTCCGGGGCCCGCGGCTCGCTGCCCATCGGGGCAAGCAGGGGTGATCGGCGTGGCGATCGAACCGCCCGGCCGCGGGCGGATCGGACGCCCGTGTGATCACTGAGGGCGATCGGCGTGGCGTCCGAGGGCGAGGCTTGATCAGCGGTGGGCGATCGGCCCCGCGTCTCGGTAGTCGATCGGGCAGCTTACTTGACCGGCAGGTCCTTGCCCGCGGCGCGGGCCGCCTTGGCCTTGTCCGCCCAGGCCGCGAGGACGAGGTCCTTGTGCGGCCGGATCGGGCAGTGGCCGTCGCGGTTGTTCATCTCGTCGCAGTAGCCGAGCGGCACGCATTTCGGGGCGAGAAACGAGCCGAGGAACGGCGAGACCTCGAAGACCTCGTGGCGGATCAACTGGAAGAGCCGTCGGATCTCCCACTGGGCCATCGTGCAGAGGCGCAGCCCGGACATGTGGATGAGCGCCCGGAGGTTGGTCGTCATCACGAGGTTCGTCCGGGTCGCGTTCGGGAAGACGAACCGGGCGTCCTCGCCGGGGACACCCGCCGAGAGCATCCGGCCGTACAGGTCGAGCGCCCCGTCGACCTGCTCCTCGTACCGCTCGCGGAGCGCGGGGTCGCCCTCGGCGATCGTCGCCGGCAGCATCGTCGCCGCACCCTTGTACTTCACGTAGCGCTGGCTCTGCTGGTCGAACGCGACGCCGGCCCGGTGGCGGACGAGCTGGTGCGACAGGGTCCGCGACACGCCGCTGATCCCGAACGTGAAGACGACGTGCTCGATCGTGCTGCCGTGGCCCGACTCGATGACCCCGCCGATGAGCTTCTGCATCTTCGCCTCGTCGATCTCGCCGTCGACCGCGCGACGGAAGATCTCCTGGGGCTCGAGCTCGGAGTAGCACGTCCGGCAGGCGGTGTAGATCAACGGGACGTAGTAGCGCTCGACGACCTCCCTGTTCGGGAAGAGGAGCGTGGCCTTCATCCCGAGGTCGTGGCGGGCGGGGCTGCGGGGGGTCGCTGAGCGCGGCGCCGGCTCCGTCGGGGTCGTCGGTCGGACGTCGGTGGCCATTCGCCGAGTCTACCCGCGACGGGCTTGGGCGCCCCGGGAATTCGGGTCAGGGAATCGGCGAAAGGGCGAACAGCGTGCTTCGAACGATCGGGTCGCCGACCGGCCGGTGGGCGTTGAAGACGCCGATGAAGACGTCGCCCGACACGGTCCGCCTGGTCCCGTCCGAGCCGATGAGGGTGACGCTGATGAGCCGGCCCGAGACGCCGCGGTTCGAGAGGTCGACGGCAACCAGGCTCCCGACGTCGGTCCGACTGTCGGCGGCGAAGATCGACTGGATCGTCGCGCGATCGTAGGTTCCCGTCCGCCACGTCGCATACGGCGACGCGGCGTCGTACGACGTGCCATCCGCCGTCCGGTCGGAGGAGCCGCGCAGGTAGCTCACGGCCCCGGCCACCTTCGCGCCGGCGCTCGAGACGAAGACGTTCTCGTTGTTCTCCGTCCAGCCGCCGTCCGACGAATGGAAGAGCGCGTTCGCGACCGCGCCCCCGCTCGTGACGACCTCGCCGGCGGTGGCGGCCACGGCGGCGTCCGTCGCGTCACGCTCGGCGAGGACGCCGAGGTAGACCTGTGACCGCGTGTCGTCGTGCAGGTCGTAGCGACCGCGCCCGGGGTGGAGCCGATAGTCGGCGTACGAGCGGGCCGCGATCGCCTGGGCCCGGAGCACGGCGCGCGGCCACGACGGGG
>DASTSC010000168.1:0-6138 GCA_035760905.1 Candidatus Limnocylindrales bacterium
GATGATCGTGCTCGTCCACGAGCGTACAGCTCCTGTCTGCAAGCAGCACCTATACTCTCCCCTCGCGCCGACATAGCTCAGCGGTAGAGCAGCTGTTTCGTAAACAGCAGGTCCTCGGTTCGAATCCGAGTGTCGGCTCCAGTCATCCGGCGACGGGCTCTCCGGCGACGGGCTCTCCGGCGACCCACCGAGGAGCAGGCGCCATGTCCCTCGCCCGCGTTCAGTTCTTCTCCGTCTCCCTCGACGGCTTCGGCACGGGCGAGGGCCTGACCCGCGAGGAGCCGTTCGGCCACGCCGGCGACCGGCTCCACGAGTGGATGTTCGCGACCCGGTGGTGGCGCCAGATGGTCGGGGAGCCCGGCGGCAGCCGGGGCATCGACGACACGTTCGTGCGGCTCCACGATGCCGGCGTCGGGGCCGAGATCATGGGTGCCGGCAAGTACGGCTATCCGGGCTGGCACGAGGACCCCGAGTGGCGCGGCTGGTGGGGCCCGAACCCGCCGTTCCACACGCCGGTGTTCGTCCTCACCCACCACACGCGGCCCCCGCTCGAGATGGAGGGCGGCACGACCTTCCATTTCGTCGAGGCACCACCGGCCCAGGCGCTCGCGGCGGCCCGCGAGGCGGCGAACGGCCAGGACGTCCGGATCGGCGGCGGCGTGACCGTGATCCGGTCGTTCCTCGAGGCCGGTCTCATCGACCAGATGCATGTCGTCGTCGTCCCGATCGTGCTCGGCCGCGGTGTCCGCCTCTGGGACGGGCTCGAGGGCCTCGAGCGCGACTACGAGATCGAGGCGGTCTCGTCGCCGAGTGGCGTGACCCACCTGACGTTCACCAGGCGGGGAATCTCGGAGGCCGGCTGAGAGAGGCGGGGCCCGCCGCCGCTACCTCTGACGACCCTCCCGCAGCACGGCGACGGATCGCTCGATCCGGCGGGCCCGAGTCTCAGGGGACTTCGCGCCCTCGATCTGGAGGACGTGCCAGGACCGGTTGCTGTACGAGAGGCCGTCGAACGTCGCCCGGGCCGCCGGTTCGGCATCGAGCGCGGCGCCGAAGTCGTCCGGGACGGCGACCGTCCGGGGCTCGGTGTCGAGCTCGATCCCGGCCTCGACCTGCTCGCCGATCGCGACACCGGCGGCCTCACGGGTCGCGCTCGTGACCGAGATGAGGTTCCGGCCGCCCATCGGCGCGATGCTCGTCCGATAGACGAAGCCGTTGAGGGTCACCTTCACCTTCGGCCGGCGGCCACCGCCGAGGGCGGCGACGAGCTCGTCGGGCACCACGAGGCAGGCCGTCGTCGGCCCGGTCGGCTCGATCGTCGTCGTGAGCTTCATCCCTTCGCCTCCCGTGACGCCCGGTCCATCTCGACCCAGCGCGGGTTCCATGGGCCCTGGCCGTAGATCCGCTCGACGGTCGCCCGGAACGTGTAGCCAGCGGGCATATCACGCCGTGGATACGTGGCGTCGGGGCCGATATACCACTGGGCGAGGTGGTCCATCACCGCGAGCGCACCACCCTCCTCGACGCGCGCCCGGCCGTCGATGACGAGGTACGGCCAGAGGGCGCCGCCGTCGTATTCCTTCGCCTCGAACGAGAGGGTGACGCGCGGATCGCGGCGGATCCGGGCCGCTCGCCTCGCGTCGAAGAACGAGGCGAACACGATCTCGTCGCCGTCGAGGCCGGCCCAGGTGAGATTGACGTGCGGGTCGCCGTCGCGGGTTCGGGTGACGACGTGGGCCCACAGCCCTTCGGCGAGGAACGCACGGACGCTGTCGGGGATCGTTGTCATGGCAATCGATCCTAGCGCCATCGGGCTCAGTGCAGGCGCGCCGCCTCACGTGGCCGGGTCGCCGTCGGCGGAAGCGGGGCCGGATGGTGGCGGATCGAGAGCCACGTCCGCCGTGCCCACTCCAGGTCGTCGGCCGTGATCGTGACGATGAGGATCCGGCCGTCCGCGGCGAGGACGCCCGACAGGGTCTTCGACGCCCGCGCGGGCTGGGTCGCCTCGTCGATCGCGGCCCAGCCCTCGAGCCCGGGTGGGAGGTCGGCGACGGGCCTGCCCGGAAGCCGCATCGCCGGCGCGAGCTGGTCGACGATCCGCTCCGCGATCACGGGCTCGTCTTCCTCGGTCAGGGCGACGCTGGTGAGCGAGATCGAGCGGTCGGCGTCGTAGCCGTGCCAGCCGGCGCCTTCCACCGCCGCCTCGTTGAACGTTGGCGGCACGTCGATCGACCAGGCGGCGAAGACACGGGTGCCGAGGGAGCGGGACGGCGCCTTCGCGAGCGACATGCCCCTGACCGTACGGCGCGACGCTTATCCGTCACGCATCCCGCGCTTGTCTCGGGCTCAATCGGCGGTTTCGTCGGAGCCCGCACCGTCCTCCGCTCTGGACCCACGGACGAGGTCGGCGAACGGGACGGGGTCGGCGAACGGATCGCGCGTCCGACGGCGCGGCCCCGCGAGGATCGCCCCGGCGAGCTCGCCCGCGGCGCGATCGATCCGCTCGACGAGGGCCCCGGCCGCGTTGTCGGTGGGTGCAGCGCCCCAGTCCTCCGCGGCCGCGAACACGGCGGTCGGAACGACCGCCGCGCCGAGATACGCGAACAGCGGACGGACCGCGTAATCGAGCGCGAGCGAGTGTCGCCTCGTGCCGCCGGTCGCGGCGATCAGCACCGGCAGGCCGGCGAGCGAATCGCGCTCCAGGACGTCGAAGAAGAGCTTGAACAGCCCGCTGTACGAGGCGTTGAAGATCGGCGTGACCGCGATGAGCCCGTCGGCGGCGCGCGTCGCCTCGACGACATGGCGGAGGTCCGCGGGCGGGAAGCCCGTCAGGAGGTTGCTCACGAGCTCCTGGGCGTGACCGCGCAGCTCGATCGTCTCGTGCACGACCTCCCGCCGGGCCGACGTCAGCTCGCGCTCCGTCGCGATCGCCAGCCGATCCGCCAGGAGTCGCGTCGAGGACGGCTGGCCGAGGCCGGCCGACACCGTCACGAGCCGGAGGCGACCCTGCTCGTCGATGCCCGTCTCCCGTATGTTCACGCGCTGCGCGCCGGCTCGCCGACGCGGTCGTCCTCGGGATCGCCCGCGAGACGGACGGCGCCCGCCCGAGCCCGCAGGCTCTCGTGCGTCGGCGGATCGTCGGGTGCTCCCGGTGCGCGTCGTGCTCCGAACTCGCGGCGAAGGACCGGCACGACGAGCTCGGCGAGCATGTCGAGCTGCTCGAGGACGACCTTCTGCGGCAGGCCGGCGTGGTCGATGAGGAACAGCTGGCGCTGGTAGTCGCCGACGAACTCCCGAAAGCCGAGCGTTCGGTCGATCACCTGTTGGGGACTGCCGACCGTCAGCGGGGTGTCCGCCATGTAGTCCTCGAGCGATGGGCCACCCCCGTAGACCGGCGCGTGATCGAAGTACGGCCGGAACTCTCGAACGGCGTCCTGACTGTTCGGCCGCATGAACACCTGCCCGCCGAGGCCGACGATCGCGTCCTCCTGCCGGCCGTGGCCGTAGTGCTCGAACCGCCGCCGGTAGAGTTCGACCATCCGCTCGACGTGCTCCTTCGGCCAGAAGATGTTGTTGTGGAAGAAGCCGTCGCCGTAGTACGCGGCCTGCTCGGCGATCTGGGGGCTGCGGATCGAGCCATGCCAGACGAACGGCGGGATGCCGTCGAGCGGACGCGGGACGGACGTGAACCCGACGAGCGGCGTCCGGAAGCGGCCCTCCCAGTCCACGACGTCCTCGCGCCAGAGCCGATGGAGCAGGGCGTAGTTCTCGATCGCGAGGGGGATGCCGTTGCGGATGTCCTGGCCGAACCACGGGTAGACGGGTCCGGTGTTCCCCCGGCCGAGCATGAGGTCGACCCGACCGCCCGCGAGGTGCTGGAGGAGCGCGTACTCCTCGGCCAGCCGGACGGGATCGTTCGTCGTGATGAGCGTCGTCGCGGTCGAGAGCATGAGCCGCGAGGTCCGGGCGGCGATGCTCGCGAGGAGCGTCGTCGGCGATGAGGCGACGAACGGCGGGTTGTGGTGCTCGCCGGTCGCGAAGACGTCGAGTCCGGCCGCCTCGGCGTGGAGCGCGATCTCGACCATCGCCTCGATCCGCTCGTGCTCCGAGACGGCGCGACCCGTGGTCGGATCCACGGTGATGTCGCTGACGCTGAAGATCCCGAACTGCATCCGCTCCTCGTCGCCGTGAATCGATGGGACCCGGCGTCCGATCCGCTCGCGGCGGTCCCGATCGCCCCAGCCTCCCGCGGACGTTACACCTGCCCCGGGACCGGGCCCTCCCAGCGGACTGCGACCGCGCCCCTCGCGTCCGGGAGCGGCAGCGATGCCGCCTCCGCCTCCACGGTGGAGCGCTCCGTGACGTCGAGCCGGCGCCACGGCGCGATCGTCACCGTCGTGTCCGATCGCCGCCACGTGCCGGCCACCTCGCCGCCGACGAGGAGCGCGCCTGGCCAGACCCGCGAGGTCCAGAGCAGCGAGCGGAGCCGCCCGTCCGGGACGAGGAGCTCCCGGCTTCGGCCCCAGAGCAGGAAGAACGTGTCGCCGCTCGGGAGAAGGCGCGCGGGAGCGGCGCCGCCGGCGCCTTCCGTCGGACCGCGCACCTCCGCCTCGTCGGTCGCGAGGATCCACGCGTCGCCGATCGGCGTCCGCACCGGCACGAGCCCGTCGCCGAGCGCGGTGAACGCCGCCGAACCCGCGGGGCGCCGCAGCCCGGCCCACTCCTCGAAGGCGTCGGGGGTCGCCGGCCCGAAGGCGTGGAGGTAGCGCCGGACGAGCTCGAGCCGGGCGTCGAGCGGCTCGACCGCGGGCGGGGGCACCGTCCAGATGAGCGGCCGGCGGGCGCCCTCCCAGCGGATGAGGACGCTGCCCGTCGGCGCCGCGTAGCGGAGCGCGTTCGGCGTGAGGCCGATCCCTCGACCCGCATCCGCGTACGACATCCGGCGGCCGCCGAGAAAGTCGCGGAGCCGAGCGGCGATCTCGTAGGCCCGCCGGCGCCGCGGCTCGTCGTCGGGCAGACGGCCGAGCGTGAACGGCGCGAGGTCATCGCTCGCGACGACGTACGCGCTGAACCGCGGACCCCACGTCTGGACGAGGGGCGGCTCCTGCCACGTCGTCGGCCGCGTGCTCTCGACCCTCGCGTGGATCGACAGGAGGGCGGCCCGCGGCATGCTGTCCTGGAGGCCCGCCCAGGCGGCCCGCCGGAGCGACGCCACCGTCATCGGCAGTCGCTCGTCGAGCGCGGCGACATGCCGGCGGAAGGCGAGGATCTCGTCGCGGCCGAGGGCGAGCCGCGCCGACCTCACCAGCCCGATCCCGCGATCAGCCCCACAGGTCGACCTGCTCGAGACCGGCGCGCCCGAGCGCCTCGTTGAGCTCGGCCGTGTGGTAGACGTCGTGGGCGAAGACGCGCTGGATGACGAAGCCGCGGGTGTGCCGCCACGATCCGTCCCAGTCCGGCCTCGTCAGCTCCTCCGCGAGGGACTCCGGCGTCCAGGTGTCGAGGGCGCGCTCGACGATCCGGAACGTGGCGTCGAGCGCCTCGGCGAGCTGCGCAGACGTCAGGACGTGCTCGAGATCGTCATCGCCCGGGCAGTCGTACGCGGCGTTCGTGAAGCGGGTCGTCTCGGCACCCGGCTCGCGCGCAAAGTCGCACAACCAGAAGACCCGCTGACAGGCGGCGTGCCCGATCGTCGCCCAGAGCGGCCATCGATCGGTCGGCGGCGCGATCGCGAGCTGGTCTTCGGTCATCGTCGCGATGCGCTCGCGGAGCCGCCGGTTGTACTCCGGCCACTGGCTGTAGGCGGCGCGGATCGATTGGCTGCTCATCGATTCACCGTACCCGACGGTGCGCCCGAGGCCGTCAGGAATCGGCGGCGATGACGAGACAGGCCGGTTCGAGGCGCGTCTGCACGAGCGGGAGTCTGACACGGAGTCGCAAGCGTGGCGCGGCCAGGTCCGGAGCGGCGGTCGCCCCACCCCGGTCACGCTGGCCACACGGCGTGTCTGCGCCGCGTCGAAGCGAGTGGAGCGATGGACGAGCTGCGTGACCGGACTCCTCCGAAGGGTGACGCGACGAGCGGCCTCGAGGCCAGGCTCGAGGAGATCGAGCGGGCGGCCCCCGGCGTCGCCCCGATCG
>DASTSC010000169.1:0-9245 GCA_035760905.1 Candidatus Limnocylindrales bacterium
GTCTTCGGGTTGAGCGGCTTGCCGGTGTTCCAGGCCGGGCAGGCCTGCTGGCAGCGGCCGCACTCGGTGCAGGTGAAGCCGTCGAGGACGTCCTTCCAGCCGAGGTCGGCGATCGACTTCACCCCGAAGGTCGCGTCCTCCCGCTCGAGGTCCATCGGCGGCAGCTCGCCGCGCGGCGCGAGCTTGCGGAAGAAGACGTTGAAGAACGACGTCGCGATGTGGAGGTGCTTCGAGAACGGCAGGTAGCCGAGGAAGACCGAGACGAAGAGGATGTGGGCCCACCAGAGCACGGCGTAGGCCGCCGCGCCGGCGGGTGCGCCGAGCGACCGGAGCGGGATCGCGAGGACGTTCGCCACGAACGCTCCCTCGACGTCGCCGAACGCCGCGGCCTCGAAGGCCTGGCCGAGCAGCTCCGTGGCGACGACGCCGCCGATGAGCCCGAGGATGATGAGCGCGTCGCGCGAGAGCGTGAGCCGGGCTGGCTTCGTCACGAGCCGGCGCCACAGGGCGTAGGCGATCGCGACGAGGACACCGACCGCCACGACGTTCTGGACCGCGGACACGAGCGTCCACAGGACCCCGCCCAACGGCCACGCGACGACCGCCTGGACGATCCCCCCGGTCACCGCGTTCGCCGTCCCGATCGTGAGCAGGACGAAGCCCCAGAAGATCGCGGCGTGCATGACGCCGGCGCGCGGGTCCTTGAACATCTTCGCCTGGCCGAAGACGTAGAGCAGCAGGCCGCCGAGCCGGAGCGGCAGGCCGGCGAGCGGATCGGGGCCCGGGGCGTGGGCCGCCGCGAAGACCCGGAGGTGGCGGGCCATCGCGAGGGCGAAGAACGCCGCCGCGCCCCAGAAGACGACGAAGACGAGCGGGTAGCCGGGCACGTGCGGGAAGTAGTCGGGCACGGTCAGCCTCGCCCCGGCCGGGCCGAGTGGTCGAACGCCCCGGCCAACGTCTCGAGGGCGTGCTCGAGGACCGGCGCGATCGCGTCGATCGACTCGATCGCGGCCTTCGGGCTGCCCGGGACGTTGACCACGAGCGACCGGCCACGGACCCCGACGACCCCGCGCGAAAGGTCCGCGAGCGGCGTCTGGGCGCGGCCCGCCGCGCGCATCGCCTCGGCCAGTCCGGGCACCTCGTAGTCGAGCACGGCCGTCGTCGCCTGCGGCGTCACGTCGCGCGGCGTCAGGCCGGTGCCGCCGGTCGTCACGACGAGGAGGCACTGGTCCGCGGCGGACACGATCGCCTCGCCGATCGCGTCGCGCTCGTCGGGCACGACCGCCCGCGAGGTCGCGAAGCCGAGCGCCCGGAGCCGTTCGTCGAGCCTCCGGCCGGATTCGTCGTCGCGGACGCCGGCGGCGACCCCGTCGCTCACGGTGATGACGGCCGCGGTCCGGGCCGCGCCCGCCGTGGCATCCGGCGTGGCGCTCGCCGTGGCACCAGGCGTGGCTCCGGTCCCCTCGCTCACGCCTGGCGCCGGCGCGGCTTCGACGCGACCCTCCCGGCCGCGCGGGCCGCGCGTCGACGGACCGCGGGCGGCGGCGCGACGTCACCCTCGCGACGCCACTCGCCGCTCCGGCCGCCACTCTTCGTGACGAGATGGATCGACCGGATCTCGACGCCGCGTTCGACGCCCTTGACCATGTCGTAGATCGTGAGCGCGGCGACGGAGACCGCCGTGAGGGCCTCCATCTCGACCCCGGTCTGCGCGGTCGTCGCCACCTCGGCCCGGACGCGAAGGCCGCCGGCCGTTCGATCGGGCGTGACCTGGACGAGGAGATCCGTCAGCGGCAGCGGGTGGCAGAGCGGGATCAGCTCGGACGTTCGCTTCGCGCCCATGACCCCCGCCAGCTCGGCCACCGTGAGCACGTCGCCCTTCTCGGCACGGCCGTCGATGACGAGGCTGAGCGTCTCGGGCGACAGCGAGACGATCCCCTCGGCCACGGCGCGCCGCGCCGTCACCGCCTTGGCGCTGACATCGACCATTCGCGGCCGGCCCGTCCGGTCGACGTGGGTCAGCCGGCGCCGGTCGGCCCGCGTCTCGGGCTCGCGTTCGTTCATCGGTCCAGCCACCACAGCTCGAGCTCCGTTCCGGGATCCACCGACGTCACCTCCTCGGGCACGATCGCGAGCGCGTCCGCCGCCGCGAGCGCCGAGAGCACGTGGCTCCCCTGGCCGCCCGCGAGCCTGACGATCGCACGACCGGCCCCGTCGCGCGAGACCGAGCCGTCGCCATCGCGAACGGCGGCGACCCGCAGGAACGTGCGCCGGTCGCGGCCCGAGGTCGCCGAACCGTCGAGGACCGCCCGATCGCGCGACCGCTCGAGCGGGGTGAGCCCGGCCAGCTGCCGGATCGCGGGGCGGACGAACAGCTCGAAGGTGATGAACGTCGAGACGGGATTGCCGGGCAGCCCGAACAGCGGCCGTCCGCCCGCGGCGAGCCCGAACGCGAAGGGCTTGCCCGGCTGGACGGCGACGCGCCAGAGATCGACCCGACCGAGGCGACCGAACGCCTCGCGAACCACGTCGTACGGGCCGACCGAGACGCCCCCGGAGACGACGACGGCGTCGACGGGCCGCCCGCCGGATCCCTCCAGCCCGCGTTCGAGCCGGCCGACGACGTCGTCGAGCCGATCCGCGGCCACGCCCAGATCGACCGGTTCCCCGCCGGCCGCCCTGACGAGCGCCCGGAGTCCCGGTCCGTTCGCGTCGGGGATCCCCGCCTGCCCGAGGTCCGTTCCCGCGGCCCGCAGCTCGTCGCCCGTTGCCAGGACCCCGACGCGTGGTCGGCGGACGAGCCGGAGGCGCGACGCCCCGGCGCCCGCGGCCAGCGCGATCGCGGCGGCCGTGAGCGGCGCGCCGGCTTCGAGGACCGTGGTCCCCCGCCGCACGTCCTCGCCCCGCGCGCGCACGGAGCCGCCGGCGGCGACGGCCTCGTGGACGAGCACGGCCGCGGGAAGCGGCCCAACGGCCGGCCCGCCGCGAGCGGCGACCGTGGCGCCGTCCGGACCGAGCGCTGTCGTGAGCTCGACCGGGACGACCGCGTCGGCGCCGTCCGGGATCGGAGCGCCGGTCGCGATCCGGATCGCCGCTCCACTGCCGGCGGGAAGCGCGATCGGCGCGGCGCCGGCCGCCACCTCCCCGACGACCTCGAGCCGGACCGGCGTCCGCTCCGTCGCCGACGCCACCTCCATCGCCCGGACCGCGTAGCCGTCCATCGCGCTGTTGTCCCAGGGCGGCAGGTCCGTCGAGGCGGCCACGGGTGCCCCGAGCGCCCGCCCGAGCGCGGCGTGGAGGTCGGCGACCGCGACGTCCTCGGCGTCGAGCGGGCCGGTCACCGCCGCGAGCACCGCCTCGACCGCCTGATCGACCGTGAGCAGTCCGGCCGGTAGCGGGACCTCGGCCACGCTCACGACCCCGCGCCCCGGACGCGGCTGGCGATCGCCGCGCTCACCGACCGGCGCGTCAGAAGGCCGAGGAGACCGCCCTCGCCGAGCACTGGCAGCCCGTCGAGACCGCTCCGGCGCAGCGTCTCGATCGCCGGCCACAGGGCGTCCTCGGGGTGGAGAGCCGGCAGCTCGTCGACGGCGACCATGAGGTCCTCGGCGCGCGTCGTCGGCCACCGGCCGCGGCCCACCCGGCGGAGCTGCGACAGGCCGACCAGCCCGAGCAGATGATCGTCGCGGACGACCGGGATCGCCGTCGCGGCGCCCGACTGGAACTGGTCGGCGAACGTGTCGACCGTCAGCTGCGGGCTGATCCGGGGCACGTCGCGCTCGACCGCCTCGTCGACCCGGACGCCGCGCAGGAGGTCCTCCACGACGATCCGGCGATCCATCGCCGCCGCCGCGTTCGACAGGAACCAGCCCGAGATCATCAGCATGATCCCGTCGACGCCGTCGCCGCGAAGCCCGACGACGATCCCGAGGAGCGTCAGGCCCCAGCCCGCCAGCCGGCCGGCCCGGGCCGCCGCGACCGTGCCCCGCCGCTCGTCGTGGGTCCGGCCCCAGACCACGGCTCGGAGGACCCGACCGCCGTCGAGCGGGAACCCGGGAACGAGGTTGACGAGCCCGAGGAGCCCATTGAGGACGCCGAGCACGATCGTCGCGCTGCTGACGACGCCGGCCGGCTCCCCGGGCAGGCCGCTCACCGCGATCCCGAGCCCGACGAGGACGATCGCGAGGGCGAGGCTCGTGACGGGCCCGGCCGCCGCGATCCGGACCTCGTCCTCGGGCCGGAACGCCTCCAGCTCGACCGAGGCCGTGCCGCCGAAGAAGAAGAGCGTGATCGCCCCGCTCCGGATGCCGAGGCGACGGGCGACGATCGCGTGGCCGAGCTCGTGGACGAGGACCGAGACGAGGAACCCGAACGCGACGCCGAGCGCCGTCGACCAGGCCGCCCAGTCGGGCAGGCCGGCGTCGAGCGACGACAGCTCGGTCAGGATGCTCAGGGTCAGGAAGACGAGGATCGGGATCCACGACAGGTGGAGCCGGATCTCGAAGCCGGCGATCCGGGCGACGGGCAGGCCGTTCATCCGGCGAGCCGATCGACGCGCCGGCCGGCGAAGCGCCGGACGTCCCAGGCGAGGACGAGCAGGACGAGTCCGAGGAGGATCGTCGTCTCGGACCAGAACTGGTCCGGGAAGAGCTGGACGAGGCGGTCGGTTCGGGGGTCGAAGGTGTACGAGCCGGCCGGGAAGAACAGCCGGTGGAAGAGGTCGAACGCCGCGTCGAACGCGACGACGGAGACGGCGCCGAGGATGATCACGACCGCGCCGAGGCCGGTTGCGCCGCGACGGACCGCCCGCCAGAAGCTCGATCGGGAGCGAGCCACGAAACCGCCGACGACGAGGATCGCCACGCTCGCGATGGCGACGACGAGCGCGGCCCCGAAGACCCACCGCACGTCACGGAGATGGGCGCGCTCGCGCTCGGACAGCGCGGGCCGGCCGGCCGCGTCCGTCGCGTCGAACGTCCCGGGACCGATGACGAGGTCGTGGAGGAGGCTCCCGGTGACCGCGTGGAGCTCCGGCAGCGAGTAGCCGGTGAACGCGTCGGCCCGCGAACGCTCCTGCTCGAAGCCGACCCAGGCCGGGTTGAGGAAGAGCGGGACGGCGAGTGCCACGAGCGCGAGGGCCGTCGCGATCGAGACCGCGAGGCCGGCGACGATCGTCGCGCCGCGCCGGCTGACGGCCGTCGCGCCGGGGACTCCCGGCCGCCCGACCGGCTCCCGGGTCATCGTCTCGTGAGCGGTCGGCGAGGTCACGCTCGAATCCTAGCCGCCGCTCGCCCCCGCGTTCGCGGGCGGCGCGGCTACTCCTCCTCGAGGGTCTTCGCCTGTTCCCACCAGCCCTCGATCCGGAGGGCATCGGGCGGCTCGACGTTGAGCTCGGTCGCCGCCTGGCGGAGCCGCCGGCCGAACTCCTCGAGCGGCAGGTGAAGGATGTCGCGGACGCCGTCGATGCCCGCCTGGACGAGCAGCTGGTGCTCCCCGGGGCCGAACCCGGCGAGGTTGAGCATCAGCGCCTCGTCGCGCCAGGTGAGGACGTCGTTCGGCGACGCACCGACCTGGTCGGCGAGGTACTGGCGCCGCGTCGGCGTCTCGCTCACCTCGAGCAGGAGCCCGGTCGTGAAGATGCCCTGCCTGTCGAGCCGGGCGAGGTAGACGGGCTCGATCCGGGACAGCTCATTGATCGGCGGCACGGGCGCGTCGTCCTCCTCGTTCGGATGGCCACGGCCGATGATGCCATGGGCCGCGACCGCGAGCCGATGGTGCGACCAGCGGCCGCTGCGCTCGCGGCTCGCCGCCGACGTCGTCGCCAACGGGCACCGGGTCGGGCGGTCGTTCGTACGCCCCGCCATGACGATTTCGTCGCTTGACGGGTGCGACCCCGTGGTCGAGCGTCGCGTTCTCACAGAGCGCGCGCGGCCCGGAGGTGGCGGAACGTGGAATTCCTGCGTCGGATGGATGACGAGGACGGTCAGGGCCTCGCCGAGTACGCGCTCATCCTGTCCCTCATCGCGCTCGTCGCGATCGTGGCGCTCGTGTTCCTCGGAGGCCAGGTCTCGGAGCTCTTGAGCACCGTCGGCGCGAGCGTCTGAGGCCGCGGCTAGACGCCGCTCCCCAGCAGCACCTGGGTGTTCGACAGTCCGCCGATCAGGCCGAACACGACGGCGCCCGCGAGCGGGAGTGCGACGGCGAGCCGGACCGCGATGGGCTTTCGAGCCGCGACATACGCCGAGCAGACGACAACGGACACGACGCCCAGCTTCGCGGCGATCACGAGCGCCGGCCCGAGCGCGCCGAGCAGGGCGACGACGACGGGATTGCCCTCCGCCCGCGGGCCGTGGCTCGCGATCATCACGACGAAGGTCGCGACGTCGAAGAGCTGGGCGCAGACGGCCGCCACGAGAACTCGGACCTCCACCGCCCGATCATCCGTCACCGCGAGGCTCCGCGACCGCCTCGGCGCGGGCTCGTGGTGCGGGCAGTCACCAGACGCCGACTGGGTCGGGCTCAGGTCCGGCCGGCGGGCCGCCCCCGGAACGACGGCAGGGCGCGGAGCCGAAGGACCTGCTCGCGATGGCGCTCCTCGGCGAGGAGGCGATCGCGCGCCCGAAGGAGGTCGAACTGACTGACGAGGCCGCGGAGGCGCGCAGCGTCGGCGCGGTCGACGACCGGCAGGACCCCGAGCCTCGTCGCGGCCATCCGCTCGGCCGCCGCCCGCAACGTCTCGTCCGGATGGGCAACCACCGGCGGTCGCATGATCGAGGCCGCGGCGCCGCGGTCGCCCGCCCCGGCAGCGGCCGCCGACGCGACCTCGCTCCGGCCGATCACCCCGAGGAGGCGGCCGGCCGGATCGAGGACCGGGTAGAGCCGTTGGCGCCGATGGCGGGTCCCGTCGGCAAGCGCAACGAGCTCGTCGATGGTCTGGTCCGGCTTCGCCGTGAGCAGGTTCGTCGTCATGACGTCACGGACGAAGAGCGCCTCGAGCGGATCGACCGCGTACTCGCGCATGACGTGGTAGCCGCGTCGGGCGACCTTCTCGGTGAGGATCGAGCGGCGGAGGGCGAGGACGCTGATCGCATAGGCCGTCATGCAGACCACGAGCAGCGGCAGGAGCGCGTTCTGGTCGTGGGTCAGCTCGAGGGCGAACACGAGCGCGGTCAGCGGTGAGCGGGTGACGCCGGCGAGGGCGGCCGCCATCCCGAGCATCGCCCAGACTGCCGGCCCGGCCGCCGGCAGCCACTGCCCGACGATCGCGCCAGCGGCCCCGCCGAGGATGAGCAGCGGCGCGAGGATCCCGCCGCTCGTGCCCGAGCCGAGGGCGACCGCCCAGATGACGAGCTTGACGACGAACAGCAGCACGAGCCCGTCGAGCGCGATCTGACCCGCCAGCTCGGCCCGGATCGAGTCGTAGCCGACGCCGAGCGCCGCCGGTTCGACGAGCCCGCCCACGCCGACGACGATCCCCCCGAGGGCCGGCCACCACATCCAGTGGACGGGCAGCCGCGTGAACGCGTCCTCGGCGCCGTAGACGGCGGCCGTGAGGAGCCACGCGACGAGGCCGCCGATGACGCCGATCACGAGCGAACCGAGGAGCGCCTCCAGGCCGAGCGTCGGATGCGCGGGCACCGGGAAGAGCGGAGCCGGGGCGAGGATGCCGGCGTCGGCGAGCTCGATCCGGAGCATCGCGGCGAGCGCCGACGCGGCGGCGACCGGCAGGAGCGAGCGGGGCTTCCACTCGAACAGCAGCAGCTCCGCGGCGAGGATCACGGCGGCGACCGGCGTGCCGAAGACGGCCGTCATGCCGGCGGAGGCGCCGCTCACGAGGAGCGTCTTGCGCTCCGCAGCCGACAGGTGGAAGAGCTGGGCGAAGATCGAGCCGACGGCGCCGCCCGTGAGGATGATCGGGCCCTCTGCGCCGAACGGACCACCCGAGCCGATGCTGATCGCCGAGCTGATCGGCTTGAGGATCGCGAGCCGCGGCTCGACGCGGCTGCCGCCGACCAGGATCGTCTCCATCGCCTCGGGGATGCCGTGGCCGCGGATCCGCTCCGAGCCGAAGCGGGCCATCACGCCGATGACGAGGCCGCCGACGATCGGGATCGCGACCGAGGCGACGCCGAGCCTCGAGGGATCGGGCGGACTCAGCGTGGCGTCCCACCGTCCCTCGTAGAGGACGTTCGTGAACAGCCCGATCAGGTCGAGCAGGACGACCGCGATCACGGTCGCGGCGAGGCCGATGACGAGCGCGAGCGGGACGAGCTTGATCGCCTCGAGCGTCATCGTGAAGTCGCCGAGCGACCGCTCGGCGGGTGTCGCGAGGTCGGCGGGCAGGTCCGACGGGAGGCGTCGCGCCCGCTCGAGCTGGTCGGCGTCCGCTGGGCTCGGATCCGCACCGTCGTCGGTCATCCGGTCGACGCGATCCCCGGCCCGCTCACGTATCGGGTCGGAGGTCGCCTCGCCGCTCAACGGCGGCCTCGAGACGCGGGTTGGCGGCGTGCAGCGGTCGACACGGGCAGGCGAGCTCCGGGCGGCGGTGAGCGCCGCATGTAGTTATTGGACAACAACTATCGTACATGGGACGTTGCGGGCGCAGCGCACGTCGCACCCGCCGAGCGCCAGGCGCGCAACGGAGGCTCGACGAGCCTCCCGAGAAGCGGTCGTCGCTGCTGCAAGGCGACCGTAGCCTACCGCCGACGCCTCGTGACGCCACCGTGACCGAACGGTCGCAGGCTGGTATCGAGGACGCGTCGCCTGCACCTTTTCAGATCGGGGGGCGCGCGTTCCGGCTCCGGGGTGGCTCGCCGGGTGCCCCACCCGGGCGAGTCCCGGAGTCTCCGATTTCCGCCCGGCGTCGACGGAGAGCCGATCGCATGGACGACCGCCGCAAGGACGCGAAGCTCCGGGAGGCGCTCGCGGTTCTCGTTCACAGAAACGGCGGCGAGGTCGCCGTCAACGCCGAGGACACGGCCGAGGCGACCGGGGCGCTCGGCGGCCCGCACGGCGTCGGCTTCGAGGTCGACCCGGTCGACGGCCCGTTCAGCGAGTACGAGGTCCGCCTCGTCGCGCGTGACCGACGCGAGGAACCCGAGCGAACCCTCGACGAGTAGCGCCTACTCCGCCGGCTTGTCGCCGAAGATCGTGTAGTGCCAGGGCTTCTCGGCCTCGCCGGTCAGCTCGATCATCACGTGCTTGACCCGGGTGTACTCCTCGAACGAGTACATCGACATGTCCTT
>DASTSC010000170.1:0-7078 GCA_035760905.1 Candidatus Limnocylindrales bacterium
GTGACGGGCGGGCCGTGAACCGGCACGACTTCAGCCTCGCGGAGATCGAGGCGGCCCTCGAGCGACCGGTCGTCCGGCGCATCGTCGACCTCATCCGGATCCGGAACACCCATCCCGCGTTCGCGGGCGATCTCGCCGTGAGCGCGACCGATCGAGCGCTGTCGCTCGAGTGGTGTCACGCCGAGGCTCGGTGCCGCCTCGAGGTCGACCTCGCGTCGGGAGCGGTGGAGGTCACCGCCGGCGGACCCGAGCCCACGGCGACGACCTCGGACTGAGGGGTCGGCCGGCCGCCTGCCCTATCCTCGCCCGATGGCCGCGAACGGGCACCGAGCGCACGCCTCGCTCCCGGGTGGTGTCCGGCCGTGGCTCGCGGCCCTCCTCGCGGTCGTCGTTGCGGGCTGCGGGAGCGTCGCGCCGAGCCCGCCGACCGCCTCGTCCGCTCCGAGCGCAGCCCCGTCCGAGAGGGCACCGGTCGCTTCGGCCGGCGACGCGACCGCGCCGCCGCCGGCCGCCTCCCCGAGCGCGCCGAGCGAGCCGGCCCCGAGCTCGGCACCGTCCGCGTCCGCTGCCGCCCCGTCCGCGAGCGCGCCGCCGAAGCCCTTCGGGTTCGAGGCGAAGGGGATGACGCACGAGGTGATCGCCTTCGCGACCGTGCCCCAGCTCGACTACGTCGCAAGCCGGATGGACCTCTCGGCCGTCTCGACGATCGCCTACTTCGGTCTCACTGCCACCGCCCACGGCCGGATCAGCCTGTCGAACGGCGGCGGACGGGCGTGGACCTCGGCCCGCATGGACGCGGTGATCGCGCGGGCCCACGCCGCCGGGACGCGGGTCGTCGCCACGATCGGCCGCTTCGCCTGGACCGCCGGCGGTCGGGCGGCCTCGATCGCGCTCCTGGCGAGCCGCGGCCGGCGCGAGCGCCTCGCCCGGACGATCGCCCGGCTCGTGATCGAGCGCGGGGTGGATGGCGTCGACCTCGACTTCGAGCCGATCCCGGCGGGTCTGGCGGACGAGCACGCGGACCTCGTCGCCCGCGTCCGTCGCGCGCTCGACGCTGCGCGGCCGGGGCTCCAGCTGACGGTCGCCCTCGTCGGTCACTTCGACTCGTACGACGTCGCGGCGATCGCCCGAGGGAAACCCGATGCGATCTACCTCATGGGCTACCACTACGCCGGCTGGTGGTCGAAGGTGGCGGCTTCGACGGCTCCGCTCGGGGGACCGCGCTACGACCTCGCCGACACGGTCGGCCTCCTCCGCCGCTCCGTGCCGGCCGAACGGATCATCGTCGGCGTTCCGTACTACGGCCACCTGTGGCCGACGAAGACCGGCCAGCCCCACGCCCGGACGACGGGTCGGGGGTCGGACCTGAGCGTCGGCGCAGCGGCCGCGCTCGCCGCGGAGCACGGCCTGCGCTGGGATCCGGTCGAGCACGTCGCCTGGAGCCGCTGGCGCGTCCGCGACTGCGCGTCCTGCGCCGCGCACTGGGTCGAGCTCTACTTCGACAGCCCGCGTGCCTCGCGGGACAAGTGGGCCTGGGTCAAGCGAACGGGCCTGCTCGGGACCGGCATCTGGACGATCGGGTTCGAGGGTGACGGCCCCGGACCGTGGAACGCGGAGCTCCGGCGCGCGTTTCTGCGCTGATCTCGCCCGAGGGTCGCCCTCAGAGCGGCAGCAGCACCGCGACGACCGCGACGACGATCCCGACGAGGAGGCTGGCGGCGTTGATCTCGAACGATCGCCGTCGGTCGCGGACCCGCGCCGCCCGGTCCTCGACCGCGGTCGTCGGGCCCAGCTCGCCGAAGTTGAAGACCCCGCGAGCGCCGAACCCGGCGCAGAACCGGAGGGCGGCCTGGAGGTAGCCCGAGGCGGCCGCGCCGGCCGGCACGACGAGGACGAGCCGGGCGATCGGCGGAGCGGCGGCGAGGACGAGGCCGGCGAGCGCGATGAGCGTCGCCGCGAGACCAACGTGGCCGATCCGGCGGCGCCGGGCGATCTCGGCGGGGCCGATGTTGCAGACGCCTGGCCGGTAGGAATCGCCGGCCGCGGTGGACGGGTTGGCTGAGAACGCGCTGCTGCTCATGACGACCTCCGCCGGTCCGTACGTCGCGGGGCCGCGAACGGGTTCGCGACGGCTGCGGCGGTCAGCGGCCGGCTGTTTCGTCCTCGACCGCCTCGGCCAGGACGACGGCCTGGTTGCGCTCCCGGTCGCGCGCGCCGAAGACGAGGACGAGGTCGCCCGACCTCGCGAGATCGGCCAGCTGCCGGACGAGCGCGGCCTGCTCCGGTGCCTTCAGCTCGGCGTGGTAGCGCTCCCGGAAGGCCTCCCAACGGGCCGGTTCGTGGCCGAACCAGCGCCGCAGCTCCGCGCTCGGCGCGACCTCGGGCAGCCACGCGTCGATCGCGAGGGCCTCGCGGCTCCGGCCGCGGGGCCAGACCCGATCGACGAGCACCCGATGGCCGCCGCTCGGAGGGTCGTAGGCGCGGGCGAGGCGAACAGGCACTGCCGCCAGTCTAGGCCCGTCCCCGGTCCGGCATCGCCGACGGGGAAGCTGCGCTACGGTGAGCCGACCGTCGCCGCCGCGCGTCGCGCTGCTGTCTCCGCCGTGAACCGTCGGGCGGTGGTCGGTGTATCGCCCTTCGGACGCCGACCAGACTGGAGAGGGCCCGTTCGTCTTGTTGCGCCTGTCGCGCGTCGTCGTCACCCGTGCCCGCTCCGATCTCGCGGTGGTCGGTGCGGCCTGGCTGCTCCTGCTCTGCGCGACGAGCGTGCTCGCGGCCACGGTCCTCTACGCCGACACGGTCGCGACCGGCGGGCTCCGCGAGGCCGTCGCGGCAGAGGACGTCACGACGCGCAACGTCGACGTCCGGATCGCGATCGACCCGGATCGGTTGGCGGCCGTCGACGCGATCGTCCGGCCGACGCTTGGGGCCGCACTCGGGTCCGTCGGCGGCGCGGTCGTCCGCATCGTCCGCTCCGACCCGCTCGTCCCGGCCGGCAGCGGGGAGGGGAGCGCGACGGACCTCGCGGTCGCCGCGAGCCTCGAGGGCCTGCCCGAGCATGCCCGTCTGACCGCCGGCCGCTGGGCGACCGCCGGCGCGGACCCGATCGAGGCGACCCTCTCGGAACCGGCCGCCAGGGCCCTCGGGATCGGGCTCGGCGACCGCAGCAGCTTCACCGACATCCGCGCTCCCTCCGTCGGCGCGTCGTTCGTCGTCGTCGGCCTGTGGACGCCGGTCGACCCGAACGACCCGTACTGGCTCGGCGATCCGCTCGAGCGCGCCGGAAGCCAGGCCGGCGCGACCGGCACGACGACGCGCGGCCCCTTCGTCGTCGCCGACGCGGATCTCGGGGCAGGGATCAGTCGGGGGCTGAGCGCGGAGTGGCGGGGCCTCGTCCCCGTTGCCGCGCTCTCGCCGGGCAACGCCCGGCAGCTGTCCTCCGACGTCGCCGGGCTGCGGACGCGACTCGGCGCGCAGCTGCCGGCAACGGCTCAGCCCACCGTGACCACGGGCCTGCCGCGCCTGCTCGACTCGCTGACGGCGGCGATCTCCGCCAGCCGGAGCAGCATCCTTCTCCTCGCGCTCCAGTTCGGGGCCCTGGCCGTGTACGCGGTGGTCCTCGTCTCGGGGCTCCTCCTCGAGCGGCGGCGCGCCGAGACCGCGCTCCTGCGATCCCGCGGCGCGACGACCGGGCACCTTGTCCGGATGGCCCTCGTCGAGGCGCTGCTCCTGGCGCTCCCGGTCGTCGTCCTCGCGCCGCTCATCGCGGTCGGCATCGTCGCGCTCGTCTCCCGGCTCGGGCCCGCGCCCGTACCGACGCTCGTACCGACAGCCGGGACCGTCGTCGCCCCGGCCGTCGTCGCGGTCGTCGCGGGGCTCGTCTGGCTCGCCGCGCTGACCCTGCCGACGGTCGCGTCGGCGGCCGCCGAGGCCGGCGTCCGCGCCTCGCTCGCCCGGCCGATCGCGCGGACGCTCGGGCAGCGGCTCGGCCTCGATCTCGTCCTCGTGGTCGTCGCGGGCATCGGGCTCTGGCAGCTGCGGCTCTACGGCGCGCCGCTCACCCGGACCGCCGGCGGGACGCTCGTCGCGGACCCCCTCCTCGTCGCCGCCCCGGCGCTCACGCTCGTCGCGGGCGGCATCGTGGCGATCCGGATCCTGCCCCGTCTCGCCGAGCTCGGCGAGCGGGGCCTCGGCCGAGCACGCGGGCTCGTCGCCTCGCTCGGATCGCGGCAGCTGGCCCGGCGGCCGCTGCGCTACACGCGCTCGGCCCTCCTGCTCGTGCTGGCGGTCGCGCTCGGCACGTTCGCCGCAGCCTACGCCGCGACGTGGACGCGGTCGCAGGCCGACCAGGCCGCGTACCGGGCCGTCGCCTCGGTGCGGGTCGTCGCGAACGACTATCCGACGACGCCGCCGTGGGCGAGCGCGTCGCTCGTGGCGGGCGCTCCGGGCGTGGCCGCGGCCGTCCCCGTGTCGCTCGAGACCGTCGCCTCGGGTCGTTCGCTCCGCGAGGTTCGGCTCGCAGCGGTCGACGCCGCCAGGCTCGGTGCCGTCATCGGGTCCGATTCGCGGGCGCAGCGCGATGACACCGATCTGCGAGCACTCGCCGCCGCGCGGCCCGACGTCGGGCTGCCTCTGCCCGGCCGGCCGGCCCGGATCCGGCTGACGATCGACGCGGCGCTGGTGCCGGTCGAAAGCCCCCTGAATCCGGTCGACACGGCGGCCTTCGGGACCTCCGAGGCGATCGGCGCCTCGGCCGTCGTCGCCGACGGCTCGGGGCGGCTGAGTCGGATCGCGCTCGGCTCGTTCCGCCTCGCCGGTGGTCGACAGTCGGTCGCGACCCCGCTCAGCGTCGACGCCGGAGGAACAGTGGCGACGGCGACTCCGCCGCTCCGGCTCGAGGCGCTCGAGCTCACGATCGATCCACCGACCGAGGTGGCCACGATCGGCTCGTTCGCGATCGACGGGCTCGCCGTCAGCGACGAGGCGTCGGGCGAACGCTGGGTCGACGCGCGCCTCGACCCGGCCGCCTCCGGCTGGTCCTGGCGACGCGACGACGACCGCGGCAGCGAGACCGTCGCGACCCCGGCCGATGCGCCGGGCCGGATCGAGATCGCGAACTCGCGTCCGATCTCCAGCACTTTCGAGGGCGCGCCGACGGTCTTCCGCCTGTCGGTCGTGGAGCCGCGCGAGGACGCGCTGGCGGCGATCGCGAATCCCGCCCTTCTCGCCGGCGCGGGCCTCGCGATCGGCGACGGGCTGACGCTCGACGCCGGCGGCCACCCGCTCGACGTCCGGATCGTCGGCAGCGCGACGCTCTTCGCCCCGCTCGATCCGACCGCGCCCTTCCTCGTCGTCGACGGCCCGACGCTCGATCTCGACCGGTTCGCCGCCCTCGGCGACGTGCCCCGGATCGACGAGTGGTGGCTCGCGACGACCGACGACGGCCAGGCCGCAGCCGGCGCGCTCGAGGCGCCGCCGTTCGCCGCCAAGCAGGTGATCGTCCGGGCGAGCCTCGAGCGGTCGCTGCTGACCGACCCCGTATCGCTCGGCGTCATCGGCGCGCTCGCGCTCGGCGCCGTGGCCGCGCTCGTCTTCGCGGCGATCGGGTTCCTCGTCAACACGACGGTCGCGACGGCCGAGCGGAGCGGCGAGCTCGCCGTGCTCCGCGCGCTCGGTGTCTCTCGCCGCCAGCTCCTCGGCTGGCTCCTGGCCGAGAGCGCGGTCCTGCTCGTCGTCGGGCTCATCGGCGGCGTCGCGCTCGGAATCCTCCTCGCCCAGGTCGTCCTGCCGGCCACGGCCCTGACCGCGAGCGGCGCGCCCGCGGTCCCGGCGCCGATCGTCGTCATCCCGCTCGAGGCCCTCGTCCCGATCGAGGCCGGCGCGATCACGCTGCTCGTCGCGGCGCTCGTCATCGCCACGCGCCAGGTCCCGCCGCTCCACGTCGGCGGCGCGATCCGGGCAGGGGAGGAGTGATGAGCGTGCTCCGGCTGGTGATCCTCTTCCTCCGTCGGCTCCGGCACGAGATCGGCCCGTCGCTCGGGCTCGCGACGCTCGTGCTCGTCACGGCCTTTGTCTTCGCCCTCGGGCCGCGTCTCCTCACCGCGACGGCCGACGACGCGCTGCGCACGACGGTCGCCGGCTACCGGGCCGCGGACCGAAACGTCGAGCTCGTCGAGCAGACGCGGATCTGCGCCTGCGATCCGGCGAACCCGCTCGCCGACGCAGAGGCCGAGGGTGAGCGGCTCGAGAGGACGGTCCCGGACCATCTTCGATCGGCGATCGTCGACCGGGTGATGGCGATCGATTCGACCCGCTGGTCGGTCATCGATCCGCAACACGTCCAGGCCGTCCTCACGATCCGCTGGGAGCCGCGCGCGCTCGACCACGTCACGTTCGTCGCCGGGGGCGCGCCGGCCGCGACGAGCCGGACCGCGACGATCCCGGCGGCCGGCGAGCTGCCCGCGTTCAGCGCACCGGTCGTGGAGGCGGCGCTCGTCGAGGAATCGGCCAAGCGGCTCGGGGTCGGTGTGGGCGACACGCTCCTCCTCCGGCCCGACCCGCGCGACCCGCTGCCGCGAGCGGCCCCGGTCGGTGCCGCGGTCGAGATCGTCGGCATCTACCGCGTCGCGAACCCGGACGACGCCTTCTGGTTCGACGAACCGGCCCTCGTCCGGCCGACCCAGCGCGTCTACTCGTCGGAGGTGCAGTTCCTCGACGTCTTCGCGCTCGCGGCGCCGGCCGCCTACGGTCCGTACTTCACGGCGACCGCGGCGTCGGTCACCGCGTTCGACCGGCCGACCCTCGACGGCCTGCCGATCCACTACCGCTGGCGGCTGTTCGTCGACCCGGCCCGGCTCCAGGCGGCGGACGTCGGGCAGCTCCAGCTCGACCTCCGGCGACTCGAGTCGACGCTGCCCGCGAGCGGGCTGTCCGACGGCGGGGCGGTCGTCCTCTCGGTCCTGCCGACGATCCTGGCGCTCGAGGACGCGGCGTGGCGGTCGGCACTGGCCGTCGTCGCCGTCGTCGCGACCGGCCCGGCGGTGATCGCCGCCGCGGCGTTCGCGCTCGTGGCGCTGCT
>DASTSC010000171.1:0-8799 GCA_035760905.1 Candidatus Limnocylindrales bacterium
ACGACGGTCCAGCGGTTCAGCGACGAGGAGACCGCGATCGCCTGGGCGAACGACGTCCGGTTCGGGCTGGCGTCGTCGGTCTTCACCGCCGACATCGGCCGCGCGATGCGGGTCGCCAAGGCGCTCCAGTTCGGCACGGTCTGGATCAACGAGCACTTCACGCTGGTCTCCGAGATGCCGCACGGCGGCTTCAAGGAGTCCGGTTACGGCAAGGATCAGTCGATGTACGCGATCGAGGACTACACGGTCGTCAAGCACGTGATGCTCAAGGTCTGAAAGCTCCGGCCCGTGCCGGAGGTTCTCGCGGAAGGAACGATTCACGCGCGGAGAACCTGATCCACGCGGCGTTCGTTCTGGACCGAAGAACAAGAGGCGGGAGGGGGCCGCCCCCTCGGCCCACACGTTCTGGATCGAAGAACAAGAGGCGGGAGGCGGGAGGCGGGCGGCACTCGTCCGCTCTGGTAGCGTCGCGGCTCGGTGACGAGCCCGACCCTCGACCCATCGTCCGCGATCGACACGGCGCGCCCTTCGTATCGGGCGCTGCTCGCCGTGCCCTCGCTCGGGCGCGTCCTGCTCGGGATGACGATCGCCCGGGTCGGGGGCGGGATGCTGAGCGTGGCGCTCGTCCTGTTCACGCTCGGCCGGTTCGGGTCGCCGGAGCTCGCGGGCGCCGTGACGTTCGTCAGCGTCTTCCCCGGTCTCGTCGTCTCGCCGGTCGCGGGCGCGCTGCTCGACCGGCACGGCCGGAGCCGGCTCGTCGTCCTCGACTATGTCGTCGGCGCCGTCTCGCTCGGGCTCATCGCCGGGCTGGCCCTGACCGACACGCTCACGGCGCCGCTCCTCGTCGCGATCTCGGCCGCCTCGTCGCTGACGACACCGCTGAGCACGTCCGGGCTGCGCAGCCTCCTGCCGATCCTCGTCCCGCCGCCTCTCTGGGAGCGGGCGAACGCCGTCGACTCGAACGGCTATGTCGTCGCCACCCTGCTCGGGCCACCGATCGCCGGCGCCATCGTCCAGGTGGTCGGCGGGGCGCAGGCGCTGATCGTCGTCGCCGCGCTGCTGCTCGTCGCCGCCGTCGTGCTCATCGGCATCCCGGATCCGACGAGCGACGCCCCGTCGTCCGGGCGCCTGCTCGTCGACGCCTGGCGTGGGCTCGTCTACACGATGCGGAACCCGACCCTGCGCGGACTCGGGCTCTCGATCTCGACGCTCAACCTCGCCGGCGGCATGACGACGATCGTCGTGCCGATCCTCGTCATCGACCGCCTCCACGAGGGCGCCGCGATGGCCGGGTTCGCCTGGGCCGCGTCGGGGGTGGCCGGCATGGTCGCGGCGTTCTTCTTCGGCCGCTGGGACAGCCGCGGCCGGGAGCGCCAGCTGCTCGTCTGGCCGATGGTCGGCTACGGCCTGGCGCTGCTGCTCCTCCTGCCGTTCGATGGGCTGCTGCCGATCTTCGCCGCGATGGCGCTCACGGGATTCCTCAACGGCCCGATGGACATCGGCCTGTTCACCGTCCGCCAGCGCCGAACCGACCCGGCCTGGATGGGCCGGGCGTTCGCGGTTTCGATGGCCCTCAACTTCACCGGGTTCCCGATCGGGTCGGCGATCGCGGGCTGGCTCGTCGCCCAGTCGATCGTCGTCGCGGTCGTGTTCGGGGTCGTCGCCGCGCTCGCCGGCGCCGTCATCGCCTGGGTCACGATCCCGCACGAGCAGGAGGCCGTCACGGCCGACGTGTTCCTCGGGCCGAACGCCGGCTGATCGCGACCGGATACGCTCGCGGGCGATGCCGCCGGCCGAAGCCGCTGACACGGCGCTCCTCCAGGACCTCGCCGGTTTCCAGGCGGCGGTCCTCGCCTGGTTCGACGTCGAGCGGCGCGACCTGCCCTTCCGTCGGACGCGCGACCCGTACCTCGTCCTCGTCAGCGAAGCGATGGCCCAGCAGACGCAGATCGGCCGGGTGGCGCCGGCGTGGGAACGGTTCGTCGCCCGATTCCCGACCGTCGGGGCGCTCGCGGCGGCTCGGCTCGACGACGTCCTGCGGGCATGGGCCGGCCTCGGCTACAACCGGCGCGCGGTCAGCCTCCACCGCGCGGCCCGGCTCCTCGTCACCGAGCACGGCGGGCGAATCCCGGACGACCCGAGCGTCCTCGAGACGCTGCCGGGCGTCGGCCCCTACACGGCCCGGGCGGTCGCCGCGATCGCGTTCGGACGGCCCGTCGCGGCCGTCGACACGAACGTCCGGCGGGTGCTGAGCCGGGTGATCGGCGTCGTCGGCGCCGAGGCGGGGTTCGTCGGCGCCGTCGCGGACGCGGCCGTTCCGGCCGGTCGTTCGGCCGACTGGACCCCGGCGCTGATGGACCTCGGCTCGCGCCACTGCCGGCCCAGGCCGCGCTGCGACGGGTGTCCCGCGCGGCCCTGGTGCGCGACCGGCAGCGGAGGTGAGGTCCGCCAGGACCCGGTCGGGGTTCGCCGGTCGCCGGCCCCGCGCGGCTCGACGTCGTTTCCGTCGACGACGCGCTGGCTTCGCGGCCGGATCGTCGCCGTCCTCCGCGAGACGCCGGGCTGGCACCGCTTCGAAGGCCCGTTGGGGGTGCACGATCGGCGGGCGCTGACGGCAGCGCTCGTCGGGCTCGCCCGCGACGGGATCGTCGAGGTCGACGCCGACGAACCGCTCCGGGCGCGCCTCGCCTCGGGCGAGGCTGCCCCGCAACGGTCGCCATCGCCTCCGCGCTAGGCTGGCCGCACATGGCTCCGACCCACGCCGTCCTCCCGGCCGACGACCCCTCGATCCTCGAGCTCGATCTTCGCGGGCTGCGCGCGCGCTGGGCCGACGCGGCGAGCCGGCCGGCGATCAGCGGCGAGGAGATGACGGGAATCGACCGGCGAGCCCAGGCGCTCGGCATGCCCGGCGAGCGGCTGATGGAGCACGCCGGGACCGCCGTCGCCGCGGCCGTTCGGGCGCTCGCGCTCGACCAGGACCGGTGGACGACGGCCCCGGTCCTCATCCTGTGCGGTCCCGGCAACAACGGCGGGGACGGCCTCGTGGCCGCCCGTCACCTGGCCAGAGCCGGCGCCCGTGTCGTCGTCGCGCTCGTCGCCTCCGACGCGCGACCGTCGACGCCGGACGCGCGGCGCAACTGGGACCGCCTCGCCCGCGAGGCGAGCG
This sequence comes from Candidatus Limnocylindrales bacterium, assembly GCA_035760905.1. Taxonomy (GTDB): domain Bacteria; phylum Chloroflexota; class Limnocylindria; order Limnocylindrales; family CSP1-4; genus DASSHA01. The sequence goes on from DASTSC010000171.1 coordinate 3,167, forward strand.
TGGAGCGGGTGCACGCGCCGAACGGCCGGGACGTGGCGATGCTCGGCTCGGCCATCGGCCGCTACGGCGTGGTGGTCGACTCGCTGCTCGGGACCGGCGTCCGCGGCCCCCTGCGCGACCCGATCCGGGCCGCCGTCGAGCTCATCGGTCGGGCTCGCCAGGCGGGCGTGCCGGTCGTCGCGGTCGACACGCCGACCGCCGTCGACCTCTCGTCCGGCGATCCGTCCGATCCGGTGGTCCAGGCGGACCTGACCGTCACCTTCCATCGCCCCAAGGCCGGCCTCCTCACCCGACGCGGCGCGGCCTACGCCGGTCGCGTCCTGGTCGCCCCCATCGGCGTCCCACGCGAGGCCGACCGTGCCTGAGACACGACCCGCGGGCTGGCGCGACGTCGTGCTCGTCGCGGTCGTCGTGCTGGCCGTGGTCGCCGTCGCGGCGATCGTGACCGGCCTCGTCGCCCCACTCGGCGAGCTGGTCGGCCGGACCCCGCTGGCGATCCTCGTCCTCGTCGTCGGCACCGCGCTCGTGCTGTGGCGACTGGCCGCTCGACCGCCGGCCGCGTGAATTCGATTCAGATCCGTTTACAGCCACCGAAGCGGCCCGTAGACTGCCCGGAGCACCGAAGCGGAAGGCCGCTTCGGAGAACAGATCGGCTCGAACGACCTTCTCGGACTCCTCTCACGGCTTCGCGAGAAACGAGGGATCGCCAGGCCGGAGAGGAGTTTTGGTGTACAGCGACAAGACGCTGACCTGCGCGGACTGTGGACAGGAGTTCACATTCACCGCGTCCGAGCAGGACTTCTATGCGCAGCGCGGCTTCACGGAGCCGCGTCGGTGCCCGACGTGTCGGGCCGCGCGGAAGGCGCAGCGTAACGCCCATGACGGTGGCGGCAGCTACTCGTCCGGTGGCAACGGCGGCGGGTACGGTTCGTACTCGGCCGGCGGTGCCTACTCGGCCGGTGGCTACGGCTCGGGTGGCGGCTACGGCGGCGGTGGCGGCGGCGGCGGTTACGGCTCTCGTGACCGGGCGCCGCGCGAGATGTTCGATGCAACGTGCTCGAACTGCGGCCAGCCGGCACGCGTTCCGTTCCGCCCGACGAGCGGCAAGCCCGTCTACTGCAGCGACTGCTTCCGTTCGATGCGCGGCTGAGAACGCCACGCGAAGAACGGCAAACGACCCGGTCGGACGACCGGGTCGTTTCGATTCTCAGCCGGCCGCGGCCAGGAGCTCGGGCACGGTCACGAACGCAAATCCCCGGGCCCGATAGCCGGCGATGATCGTCGGCAGGGCCGCGATCGTCGACGCCGGTCCAGCATGGAGGAGCACGATCGACCCGGCCCCGCCGGCGAGCGAACGTGACGCGACGAGCGTCGGGTCGGGCTCGGCCCAGTCGTTCGAGGCGACGTTCCAGAGGACGAGGGTGGCGTAGCCGGCCGCCCCCGCGACGTGCCGCACCCGATCGTCGAGCCGGCCGAACGGCGGCCGGAGGAGCGGCGCGCTCGGGCCACCGATCGCCGCCTCGATCGCCCGCTTCGCGTCGGCGATCTCGGCCGCGAGGGCCTCGTCGGAGAGCGCCGTCAGATCCGGGTGGTCGACGCTGTGGTTGCCGATCGGATCCCCGCTCGCCGCGATCCGCCGCCAGAGCGCGGGGTCGCGCTCGACGCCGACCGCGACCGGGAAGAAGGTCGCCGGAACCGCCTCGGCCTGGAGGATGTCGAAGACGGCCCGCGTCGAGGACGGGTCCCAGGCGTCGTCGAACGTGAGCGCGACGACCCGATCGGCGCCGGCGACGTCGGCGACGACCGCGGCGGGCGGCGCGCCGAGCGCCGCGTCCGGTGCGGCGCCCCCGAGGAGGACCACGAGACTCGCCCCGACGGCGGGCAGGACCATCCGGACCGAGGGATGCGGCACGCCCCGATCGTGCGCCGCTCGGCAGGCGGCGCGACGTCCCCTGAAGCGGTGGCCCGGACGGGGTACGATCGAGCCCATGCCCCAGCACGCCCGGGCCGTCCGCCGGATCCGCTGACCGGATGGCCGTCGGCTCGTCGAACTCGTTCGACCTCGTCGTCCTCGGTGCGGGCACCGGTGGCTACACGGCCGCGTTCCGGGCTGCCCAGCTCGGACTGAAGGTCGCCCTCGTCGACGAGGACAAGATCGGCGGCACCTGTCTCCACCGTGGCTGCATCCCCACGAAGGCCCTCCTCGAGTCGGCCGCGTTCACCGAGCGGATCCGCCATGCCAAGGACTTCGGCATCGGGGTGGGGGAGCCGGCGATCGATTACGCCCGGATGGCCGCCCGCCGGGACGAGGTCGTGACCCGCATGTGGAAGGGCCTGCAGACGCTCGTCGGCAAGAACAAGGTCACCTGGGTGGCCGGCCGGGGCCGCCTCGACGGGCCGACCCGTGTCCGCGTCAGGCAGGCGCCGGGCGAGGACGGCGACGCGGCGGGCGGCTCGGGCGAGCGCGTCCTCGAGGCGACCGACGTCATCCTCGCGACCGGGTCCCGGGTGAAGTCGCTGCCGGGCCTCGAGCCGGACGGGAAGCGGATCGTCACCTCCGACGACGTGCTCCGGGCCGACCGCCTGCCCAGGGACGTGATCGTCGTCGGTGCCGGTGCCGTCGGCACGGAATTCGCGTCGATGTATCACGACCTCGGCGTCGGCGTGACCGTCCTCGAGTACCTGCCGGCGATCGTTCCGCTCGAGGACCGCGAGGTCAGTCAGGCGCTCCAGCGAAGCTTCGAGCGACGAGGCATCCGGGTGATGACGAAGGCACGCTTCGATCCCAAGGCCGTCGAGGTCACGAAGGACGGGGTCTGCGTCGAGGTCGGTCCCGAGGGCGGCAAGACCGAGGAGATGCGGGCCGAGCTCATGCTCGTCGCGACCGGCCGCGCGCCGAACGTCGAGGGCCTGGGGCTCGAGACGACGAAGGCCGAGATCGACCGGGGCTTCGTCAAGGTCGACGGCCACCTGCGCACGCGCGACCCCCATCTCTACGCGATCGGCGACCTCGTCGGCGGGCTGCTCCTCGCCCACACCGCCGCGCACGAGGGCCTGACCGCCGTCCACACGATCGCCGGCGACCCGGACGTCCATCCGATCGACTACGCCGAGCAGCCCCGGGCGACGTACACCCGCCCCGAGATCGCCTCGATCGGCCTGACCGAGCAGCAGTGCCAGGAGCGTGGCCTGCCGTACAAGGTCGGCAAGGTGCCGTTCCTCGCGATCGCCAAGGCGGTGATCGTCGGCGAGCCCGAAGGGTTCGCCAAGGTGATCAAGCAGACCGAGACCGGCGACACCCTCGGCGTCCACGTCTTCGGCCCCCACGCGACCGACCTGATCGCCGAGGCCTCGCTCGCGTTCGAGCTCGAGGCGGCGCCGTGGGAGATCGGCGCCGCGACCCACCCCCACCCGACGCTCTCCGAGGTCGTCGGCGAGGCGGCGATGGCCGTCGACGGTCGGTCGATCAACTTCTAGGGCCCGAAGGGAGGCGCCGATGGCGGTCAGCGATCGGGCGACACGGTCGGCGAGGGCAACCGCCGGCCGGCGGTCCGACGAGCCGCAGCTCTCCCGGGACGAGCTCCTGGACATGTACCGCCTTGTCGCCCTCAGCCGCGCCGTCGACGAGCGGATGTGGATCCTCAACCGGGCCGGCCGGATCCCGTTCGTCATCAGCGGCCAGGGCCATGAGGGCGCCCAGGTCGGCATCACCTGGGCCCTTCGCAAGGGCCACGACTGGATCGCCCCGTTCTACCGCTCGATCGCGACCTGCCTGACGTTCGGGATGACTGCGCGCGACATCCTGACGGCCCAGTACGCCACCGGGAACGACCCGTCGTCGGGCGGCCGTCAGATGCCGGGCCACTACGGCGATCGCCGCAACAACCTCGTGTCGGTCAGCTCGCCGGTCGCGACCCAGATCCTCCACGCGGTCGGGATCGCGCTCGCGGCGAAGATCCGCCGGACCGACCAGGTGGCGATGACGTTCATGGGCGAGGGCAGCAGCAACCAGGGCGACGTCCACGAGGGCCTCAACTTCGCCGCGATCCACAGGCTCCCGTTCGTGCTCGTCGTCGAGAACAACGGCTACGCGATCAGCGTCCCGGCGACCAAGGAGCTCGCCCTCGCCGACGTCGCCGCCCGCGCGTCCGGCTACGGCATCCCGGGCGTCGTCGTCGACGGCGCCGACGTCCTGGCCTGCTACCGCGCCGCGCGCGAGGCGGTCGACCGAGCCCGTCGCGGTGAGGGGCCGACGCTCATCGAAGCCAAGGTCACCCGATTGACCGCCCACTCGTCGGACGACCAGCAGACGAAGTACCGCTCGGAGGAGGAGCTCGCGGCCGAGCGGCAGCGAGATCCCGTGCCGCGCTTCCGGACCCAGCTCCGCGAGGCGGGCGTCCTCGACGACGAGTCGGAAGCCCGGATCGCCGCCGAGATCAAGGCCGAGGTCGACGAGGCGACCCAGTACGCGGAGTCGCAGCCCGATCCCGACCCGCGCGAGGCGACGAGGTGGGTCTTCGCCGAGGACTGGCCGTCGGAGGCCCCGCCGGTCGACTGGGCCGAGGCCACCGGCTTCTACGAGCGCGCCGTGCGACGGGACGCCGAGGGCGCCGGTTGATGGCGACGAAGACGTTCATCGAGGCGATCCGGGAGACGATCGCCGACGAGATGCGCCGCGACGAATCGGTCATCGTCCTGGGCGAGGACGTCGGCAAGAAGGGCGGCGTGTTCCTCGCCACCGACGGGCTCTACGACGAGTTCGGGGAGGAGCGGGTGATCGACACGCCGCTGACCGAGTCCCAGATCGTCGGGACGTCGATCGGCGCGGCGATCAACGGCCTCCGGCCGATCGCCGAGATCCAGTTCGCCGACTTCATCTTTCCGGCGATGAACCAGCTCCTCTCCGAGGCGGCCCGGATGCGCTACCGCTCGAACAACGGGTTCGGCGTGCCGATGACGGTCCGGGCGCCCTACGGCGGCGGCGTCCACGGCGCGCTCTACCACAGCCAGTCCGTCGAGGCCTTCTTCACCCACATCCCCGGCCTCAAGGTCGTCGTGCCGTCCACGCCCCACGACGCGCGGGGCCTGCTCAGGACGGCGATCCGGGACGAGGACCCGGTCCTGTTCTTCGAGCACAAGAAGCTCTACCGCTCAGTGCGCGGCGACGTGCCCGACGGCGACTACACGGTCCCCTTCGGCAGGGCCCAGGTGACCCGCGTCGGCTCGAACCTCACGATCGTCGCCTACGGGCTGATGGCCCACTACGCGCTCGACGCAGCGGATCGGGTGGCCCCCGACGGGATCAGCGCCGAGGTGATCGACGTCCGCTCGCTCCGGCCGCTCGACAAGGAGACGATCCTCGGCTCCGTCCGCAAGACCGGCAAGGCCCTCGTCGTCTACGAGGACAACCGCTTCGGCGGCTACGGCGCCGAGATCTGCGCGACGATCGCCGAGGAGGCCTTCGACTACCTCGACGGGCCGGTCATGCGCGTCGCCGGTCCCGACGTGCCCGGCGTGCCCTACAACCACCTCCTCGAGGACTGGTTCATGGTCAACCCGGACCGGATCGAGGCGGCAGTCCGCCAGTTGGCCGCGTACTGAGGTCGGCGCGTCTCCCATCGGCCGCACCCGAT
>DASTSC010000172.1:0-1463 GCA_035760905.1 Candidatus Limnocylindrales bacterium
CCCCCGCGCCAGGGATTCGCCGGGCTCGAGACCCTGTGGCGGACGATCGCCGGCCGCGCCGCGAACCGGCCGGCGGGCTCGTACACGGTCCGGCTGCTCGAGGGCGGCGTCGACGCGACGAGCCGGAAGGTGGCCGAGGAGGCGGTCGAGGTCGTGCTCGCGGCGAAGGACGACGCGGCGGCGCAGGCCGGCGACCAACCCCGGGAGGCCACGCGCGAGGCGCTCACGGGGGAGCTCGCGGACCTCGTCTACCATGCCCTCGTGCTCGTGGCGGAGCGCGGCCTCGAGCCACGAGATGTCCTCTCGGTCCTCGCGGCCCGGGCCACGCGATGACCCACGTCTGGGTCGACGGCCGACTCCTGTCCGCCGCCGGGCCTCACGTCAGCGCCTTCGACCGCGGCTTCCAGATGGGCGACGCCGTGTTCGAAACCCTTCGCGCCCGAGGCGGCCGCGTGGCCGAGCTCGAGGATCATCTCGCCCGCCTCCGCCGCTCCGCGGAGGCAATGGAGATCGCGTTGGGGCCGGAGGTCGATGCCCGCGTCGGGGAGGGGATCGCCGCCCTGCTCGCGGCGGACGAGCTCGACAGCGACGCGGTCGACGCCGCCATCCGGATCACCGTCAGCCGGGGCTCCTGGTCGTCGCGCTCGGTCCTGCCAGCGGTCGGCGAGGGCGAAACGCCGACCGTCGTCATCCAGGCCTGGCCGGCGACGCCACCGCCATCCGGTCCCTCGGCGAACGGGATCTCGGTCATCGTCAGCGGCATTCGGCGCGACCCCGCCAGCCCGCTCGTCGGCGTCAAGACCACGAGTCGCGCCGAGTACGTCTACGCGCGGCTGGAGGCTCGCCGGCGAGGGGCGGACGACGCGCTCTTCGTGACCGTGTCGGGCCACTTGTCCGAGGCCACCTCGGCGAACGTCTTCCTCGTCCGAACCGCTCCTGACGGCGCTATGGAGCTGACCACCCCGTCGCTCGACTGCGGCGTCCTCGCCGGCACGACCCGCTCGTGGCTGCTCACCTGGGCCGCCAACGCCGGGCTTCGCCCGGTCGAGGGTCTCCTGACGCCCGACGACCTCGCCTCGGCCGACGAGGCCTTCCTCTCCTCGTCGGTCGCCGGCATCGTGCCGATCGTCCGTTTCGAGGATGGTCCCATCGGCGACGGCCGGCCTGGTCGCTGGACCCTCCGAGCGCGCGCCGACCGTGAGGCCTTCATCGCCAACTGACGCGGCCGACGGCCGAGTCTTGACCCGACCTGGCGGCGCCGGCTCTACGCCGGGACGACCGTCATCCCCAGCGATCGCGCGGCCTGGGCCTGCCGCCCGTCAAACGTGACGAACGAGACTCCCGGGCCGGCGATCCGCTGAGCCGCAGCGAGATGGAGCGCGTCGAGCGTCCGGACCGCCAGCGTCTCGGCGATCGTGGCCGCCGACTCGCAGGTGACCTCATCCAGCTCGACGACCGAGATG
>DASTSC010000173.1:0-8660 GCA_035760905.1 Candidatus Limnocylindrales bacterium
GGCCGCCCACCGTTCGAGCCGTCACGTCCGCGACGGTAGCGTCTCGTTCGGCTCGGCGCTCCCGGACGGACGGCGTATCGTCCGGGCCACCATGAGCGAGCGGTTCGCCGCGCCGGCCACCGTCCGGGTCGCTCGATCGCGACCGGGGGTCCGAGCGGGCGTGGCATCCACGGTGCTCCTGCTCATGCTCGCGGTGCTCAAGCCCTGGGCGCCGGCGGTCGGAGCGACGGCGAGCACGGCAGGCGACGTACCGCCGTCGTTTGTCGCCCTCGTGCCAGGCGGGACATCCGGGACGGCGGTCGCATCCACACCGCTCGCGAGCGCGGCGGCCGATCCGTCACCGGGGCCCGGCGAGATGACGTGCCAGGTCGAGGACTGGCAGATCGTGTCGCTCGACCGCCTCGCGGACTGGATCGTCCGGACCTGGACACCCGCGTCGGCCGCGCCGGCGACCGGCCCCCTCGACCCCGCGATCCCGACGGTCCGCCTCGACAGCCCGCGCGTGCTCGGCCTCGGGGTCTGTGCCCCGGGTTCGGCGTTGGGGCCGAATCCGGCCGGCGTGGGAGCGATCGGCGCCATCTGGCGCATCGCGTCCAACCGCGCCGTGAACGTGACGTTCGCGCCGCTCGTCGCCGACCCGACTCGCCCACCCAGGCCGGGGGTCACGTCGCTCTATCGCTCCGTCCACGATCCGGCCGCGTGGGCGCCGGGCCGGTACGTCATCGCCCTCGACGTCCCGGCGCTCGCCGACGGCGGTGTTCGCGGCCGACAGTTCCTCGCTGTCGTCGTCCCGGTCGGTCAGTAGCGCCGATCGGGCTCGAGCCGGATCTCGTACGCGGCGCGACAGACCATGAGGACGCCCACGACCGCGATCCAGTAGCCATACGCGCGGTCCGGCAGCAGCCCGGCGGCCAGGTCGCCGAGGAGGTTGACCGGCCAGAGGAGGACGCCCACGAACGCGAGCAGCGCGAGCAGCGCGAACGACAGCCAGCGGTCGACCGCCACGGGTCGATCCACCGCGGCGTACGGCAGTGCCACGAGGGCGAGGAGCCCGAGCGCCGCGACGAACGACAGGAAACCGGAGCCGTCGAAGGCGTGGAGCGTCCGGGCCGGGAGCTCGCCGGCTCCACCGCCCGTCGAGTACCACGGGAGCGCCGACCCGACGAGGATGACGATGGCGCCGAGCGACGCGAGCAGACGCCCGCGACCGAGAGGACGTCGGTGCATCTACTCGGCGACGCTCGCGTAGACCTCTGGTCGGAGGACGCCGACGAACCTGAGGTTGCGGTAGAACTCGCCGTAATCGAGGCCGTAGCCCACGACGAACCGATCCGGGATCGTGAAGCCGATGTAGTCGACGGGGATGTCGACGAGCCGGCGGGCGGGCTTGTCGAGCAGCGTGCAGATCCGCAGCGAGGCGGGGTTCTTGCCGCGCAGGTAGCGGAGCAGATAGTTCAGCGTCAGGCCGGTGTCGATGATGTCCTCGACGATGAGGACGTCCTGGCCCTCGATGCTCGACGAGAGGTCCTTGAGGATCCGGACGAGGCCGGACGACTCGGTCGCGGCGCCGCCGTACGAGCTGACCTCCATGAGGTCGATCCGGACCGGCAGCGCGAGGGCTCGCATCAGGTCGGCCATGAACGGCAGCGAGCCCTTGAGGACGCTGACGAGCGTCAGCTGGCGACCGGCGTAGTCGGCGCTGATCCGAGCGCCGAGCTCGGCGACCTTCGCCTGGATCGCGGCCTCGTCGACGAGGACCTCGCCGACGTCGGCGCCGAGGTCGATCGGGCGAGGGCCGGAGTCGATCACGTGGTCACCTCACGTTCTGGGGCGGTCCGGCCTCGACGGACCGCGCGGCCTCCCGCGCGCGCCGCCGCTCGCGTCGGCTCGGCCGGCGACCTGCGAGACCATCCGGCGCGACGGGTCGCCGCGGCTCGACGATCGGATCCGGCACGACCTGGCCGCTCGTCCCGGTCATGTCGTCGATGAGCGCGACGCGGCCGTACTTGAGCATGAGCATCCGGAAGTCGCGAGCGTAGAACAGCTTGATCCGGATGCCCGGGTAGAGCTCCCGGAGCCGGCGCAGCTTGCGGTTCTTCTTGCGGACCAGCCGCTGCTTGAGCGTCGTCATCTCGAGGAACAGGTCGAGATCGGGAAGCCAGAAGTCCGGCGCGAAGCTCTCGACGACGTCCCCGTCGAGGTTCCACAGGATGGGGAAGCGGCGTGGCTCGTACTCCCAGCGGACCTCGTAGAAATCGAGGATCCGTGCCATCTCGGCCTCGCTCGCGTGCGCGAACGATGGTCGCGGCCGGGGCTCGGACTCCACGATCGCAGTGTAGCGCGGTGACGGGCCGCGCCCGGATCGCGCGGCGATCCCGTGTCGATACCCACGGGGAGTATCATGCGGACCGTGGCCAGCCGCACCCCGACCCGCTCCGGGCCCCTCGCCGACGACGACGAGGCGCGTCGCTCGTCGTTCCGGCATTCGTACTCGAAGGACCGCGCCCAGCTCCTCCGCCGGCTGTCGCGCATCGAGGGCCAGGTTCGCGGGATCGGCCGGATGATCGAGCGCGAGGAGTACTGCGTCGACATCCTCCAGCAGACGGCGGCCCTCCGGGCGGCGGTCGACGCCTTGTCCGTCCTGGTGCTCGAGGACCACGTCGCCGGCTGCGTCCGAACGGCGGCCGAGCGCGGCGAGGCCGAGGCCTACGTCGACGAGGTGATGGACGTCGTTCGCCGGTCGCTGGGGCGACCGATCCGCAGCACGCGGGCGAGCTGACCGTCGGTCGTCCACAGCGGTGACCGGCCGCCAGCACGGGCCGCCGGTCCCGGACCGGGGGTTGTCCACAGCGTCGACGGGGCAGGGTGGATTCGTGGAAAAGTCCGTTGACACGAACCGCGCCGACCCTCTAACGTCCGGCCTCCGCACGGGTCGACGGGCCCGGGGAACGCGATGCACGAGGGGCGCGAGGAGACCCGCGCCGTGAAACCGGCAGCACCGCGCGAGACCGGACAACCAGCGCCCGAGGCGATGACGACGACGCCGGGAGCGGCTCTCCGGCGCGGCACCGGCGGCGATCGCCGCCCGGACCGGGCCCGAGGTCCGCTCCCGACGCGCGTTTCGGAGACTCCGACCCTGCCCGAGTCGTTCGAGTCCGTCCTCGACGCCGGCCTCCTCGAGCTCGGTCTCGACCTCACACCGGACGTGCGCCGGGCGATCGCCGGTCACGCCCGGCTGCTCCTCGCCTGGACCCGGGCGATCAACCTGACGGCGATCCGGGAGCCGGCCGAGATGGCCCGTCTCCACGTCCTCGACAGCCTCGCCGCGGCCCCCCTCCTTCGGGCGGTCGGCGCGGACTCGGTCCTCGACCTGGGGTCGGGCGGCGGCTATCCGGGCATCCCGCTCGCGCTCGTCCTCGGCGGCCGGGCGATGCTCGTCGATTCGGTCGGCCGCAAGGCGCGCTTCCTCGAGACTGTGGTCGACGCGATCGGCGTGGGCGAGCGGGTCGCGGTCGCCGCGGAGCGCGCCGAAGCCCTCGCGAGGGGGGCCGACCGGGGTCGCTGGCCGCTGGTAACGGCGCGAGCGGTCGGGTCGCTCGCCGAGCTCATCGAGATCGGGCTGCCCTTGGCGGCCGTCGGCGGGCGGCTCCTCGCCTGGAAGCGCGGCGACCTCGGGACGGAGCTCGCGGCGGCCCGACGAGCGGGCGCGGCCCTCGGCGGCGTCGAGATCCGGGTTCACGAAGTGGCAGTGGCCGCCCTTCCCGGGCACCGCCTCGTCGAGGTCGTCAAGACCGCCCCGAGCCCGGAGGCCTTCCCACGATCGCCGGCACTGCGGGCGCGCCGACCGTGGGCTCCCGGCGCCTGCTAGGCTGGCCCGCCGGATGCGGATCGCGGTCCTGTCGGACGTCCATTCGAACCTCGTCGCGCTCGAGGCCGTCCTCGCCGCGGTCGGCTCGGTCGACGCGGTCTGGCAGCTGGGCGACGTGGTCGGCTACGGCCCGGAGCCGGACGCGGTCGTCGAACGGCTGCGCGGCGTCGGCGCGGTGGGTGTCCGCGGCAACCACGACGCGGCCGCGCTCGGCGGCCCCGAGATCGAGTGGTTCAACCCCGACGCCCGGGCGGCCGTCGAGTGGACCCGGGACGTCATCTCGGAGAGGACGCGATCGTGGCTCGCGGCCTTGCCGTCGACGCTCGAGGACGGCGAGGACCTCCTCGTTCACGGCAGTCTCCGCGATCCGACCTGGGAATACGTGACGAGCACCGGGATCGCGCGGGCGAACCTCCGGCTGCTCGTCGCCGCCGGCCGGCGTATCGGGCTCCACGGCCACACCCATGTGCCGATCGCGTTCCGGGCCGGCGACGACGGCGCGGTCGAGCCGCTCGTGCCGACCGAGGGCACCGTCGTCCCGCTCGACGGTCCGGCCCTCCTCCTCAACCCCGGCAGCGTCGGCCAGCCGCGCGACGGCGACCCGGCCGCGAGCTGGCTCGAGCTCGACACCGCGGCGCGGACCGCGACCTGGCACCGTGTCGGCTACGACGTCGGCCGCGTCCAGCAGGCCGTCCGTGACGCGGGCCTGCCGGGCCGTCTCGCCGATCGACTGGCCTTCGGGCTGTAAGCCGATGACCGACGACGAGCGCCCCCTGAAGGCTCCGCCCGGCCGCGAGCCGAGCCGTGAGCCGGGGCGGGATCGCCGCGACCTCGCCCGGGGCGAGCGGGCGGCGCTCGCCGGCCGGAAGATGGCCGATCGGCGCGTCCGGATCGAGCGGCCGCATGCGGCGTACTTCCGGTACACCGGTCCGGGCCGGATGACCGCCAAGGAGGAGGCGAGCCGGCCGACGACGGCCACGGGCCTGGCCTGGTCGGCGGTCAAGCGCTTCCTCATCGGCCGGCCTCTCTCGATCGAGGCCGACATCGAGGAGCGCCTGTCGAAGAAGAAGGCGCTCGCGATCTTCAGCTCCGACGCCATCAGCTCGTCGGCGTACGCGACCGAGGAGGTCCTGCGAGCGCTCCTGATCGGAGGCGTCGGCGCGGTCGCCTTCGGGCTCGAGGTGAGCGCGGCGATCGCGATCCTCCTCATCGTCGTCGCGATCAGCTACCGCCAGGTCTGCATCGCCTACCCGACCGGCGGCGGCTCGTACTCGGTCTCGAAGCAGAACTTCGGCCGCCTGCCGTCGCTCATCGCCGCGTCCGCCCTGCTCATCGACTACACGATGACCGTGGCCGTCTCGACCTCCTCGGCCGTCGAGCAGATCACCTCGGCGGTGCCCGAGCTCCTCGACGTCCGCGTCCTCATCGGGGTCGGCGCGATCGCACTCATCACGCTCGGCAACCTCCGCGGCCTGCGCGAGGCCGGCAACATCTTCGCGGTCCCGACGTACCTCTTCATCGGCTCGGCGATGGTGATGATCGCGATCGGCGCGTTCCGGATCCTCGTCCTCGGAGACCATCCCGGTTACGACGCGGCGCAGGTCGCCCAGCGCACCCTGATCACGACGACCGAGACGGTCGGCCCGCTCCTGCTGCTCCATGCGTTCGCCTCCGGCTCGGTCGCGCTCACCGGCACCGAGGCGATCGCCACGGGCGTCCGGGCCTTCAAGCCGCCCGAGGCGCAGAATGCCGCCCGGACCCTCGCGGCGATGGCCCTCCTCCTCGGCGTCCTCTTCGTCGGGATCACGTTCCTCGCCGTGAACTTCGGGATCGCGCCGGTCGACCTGCCGGCCCAGAAGACCGTGATCTCGCAGGTGGCGGCTCGCGTCTACGGCGACGGCTCGCTCCCGTTCTTCGCCTTCCAGGCGTTCACCGCGCTCCTGCTGTTCCTCGCCGCGAACACGAGCTTCAACGCCTTCCCCCGCCTGCTGGCGATCCTCGGCGAGGACGGCCTCGCCCCGCGTCAGTTCAGCTTCCGGGGCGATCGGCTGGCCTACAACCGCGGGATCATCATGCTGGCGGTCATCGCCGCCAGCCTCGTCTTCCTGGCCCAGGGCACGACCCACCTGCTCATCCCGCTCTACGCCGTCGGCGTCTTCATCGACTTCACGATCAGCCAGTCGGGCATGGTCAAGCACTGGCTCACCGTCCGCAGCCCGGGCTTCCGGCGACGGCTCACGATCAACGGCCTCGGCGCGATCGTCACCGCCGTCGTCGCGGTCGTCGTCGTCGGGGCGAAGTTCTTCGACGGCGCGTGGGGCGTCCTCGTCCTCATCCCGATCCTCGTCGCCGGGATGCTCTTCGTCCGCCGCGAGTACGACGCCCAGACGGCCGAGCTCCACGTTCGCGAGGAGGGGGTGATCCAGGGTCCGCGGCGGGAGCAGCGGGCGGTCGTCCCCGTCAACGGCATCAACCGCGCCGTCGTCCAGGCGATCAACTTCGCCCGCGCCCTGACCACCGACGTGCGCGCCGTGTACGTCACCGAGGACCCCGACGACGCCGACGAGATCCGGGAACGCTGGGCGCGGCAATTCCCCGGCGTCGAGCTCGTGATCGTCGAGTCGCCGTACCGGGCCGTGGTCGGTCCGGTGATCGCCTATCTCGACGTCCTCGACAGCAACTGGCCGGCCGACAAGGAGGCCCCGGTCACGATCGTCGTCCTGCCCGAGTACGTCGCCCGCCACTGGTGGGACCGGATCCTCTACAACCAGACGGCCCAGCGGCTGAAGGCCGCCCTGCTCGGGCGCGAGCACACGGTCATCGCCGATGTCCCCTATCGGCGTGGGCCGCGCGAGCTGTGGGGCGACCGGGCCCATCGGTCGACTCGCCGCGGAATCGGGACGGTCCGTCGCGAGGACGGACACCCTCGCAGCGACGAGGCCGCCAAGGGCGACGACGGCCGCTCCCGGGACGGCCGCCGCGGCGCCTGAGCGATCGGGCGGTGCTATCGTTCCGGCCGATCAAATCCCGATCGCGATGGCTCCGGACCGACCGGAGTGACACCCGGAGCAGCCCAGGCCGGTGCCCGATTCACAACCTGCCGCCTTTCGGCGTGCCGTGATCGCCCTCAGTGGCGGCCCCGGCGACCCGGCCCTCGTTCGTCTCGTCGCCCAGACGGCGCGCGGGATGAAGGCCGAGCTCGTCGCCGTCCACGTCGTCGAGATCGACTGGACGCTGCCGCTCGACGCGGACGTGGCGGCCCGCTCGGAGGACGCGATGCGCGTGCTCGACGTTGCCGAGACCGCGGCCGAATCCGTCGGCGCCAAGCTCGAACCGGTGCTCCTCCAGGCCCGCGACGTCGGCGCTGCGATCGTCGACGAAGCCGTCGAGCGCGGGGCCGACCTGCTGGTGCTGCCGCTCGCCTACCGGACCCGGTTCGGCGGCGACTTCGCGATCGGGCGGACGATCCCGTACGCCCTCAAGAACGCGCCGATGGCGGTCTGGGTCGTCCGCGAGCCGATGGCGGAGGAGGTGGCATGAAGGTCGTGATCGTGGGCTGCGGCCGGGTCGGTGCGCTCGTCGCGGAGACCCTCGATGCCGCCGGCCACGGCGTCCTCGTCATCGACATCGACAGCGAGGCGTTCGAGCGGCTCGCCTCGACGTTCGGCGGGCGGACGATCCGGGGCGACGGCACCGACGAGGACGTCCTCCGCAAGGCCGATGCGACCGACGCCGACTTCTTCCTGGCGGTGACGGAGGGCGACAACCGCAACGTGATCGCCACGCAGCTCGCGGCGGAGGTGCTCGGCGCGCGGCGCGTCGTGGCCAAGGTGAACGATCCGCTCCGGGCCGCGGCGTACGCCGAGCTCGGGATCGCGACACTCTGCCGCACGAACCTGATGGCCGACGCGATCCAGGAGTACCTGGGCATGCCACGGCTCTACGAGGATGGCGTCCAGGTCCCGCGCGGCCACCACCCGGGTGGCGAGCATCACGAGACGCCGGGACGGGTCGGTGAGGGAATCGCCGTCCCGGCGACGGAGGAAGGCTGATGTTCGTCATCGTCGTCGGCGGCGGCAAGGTCGGCTACTACCTGACCAAGGAGCTCGTCGGCAGCGGCCACGAGGTCGTCCTGATGGAGAAGGACCCGGCCCGTGCCGCCCAGATCGCCGACGAGATCGGCTCGATCGTCATCCCTCACGACGGCTGCGAGGGCCGCTACCTCGCCGAGGCCGGCAGCAACCGGGCCGACGTCGTTGCCGCGGTCACGGGCGACGACGAGGACAACCTGGTGATCTGCCAGATGGCGAAGCATCACTTCGACGTCCCGCGCACGATCGCCCGGGTGAACAACCCGCGCAACGAGGACCTGTTCCGGCACCTCGGAGTCGACGAGATCATCAGCCCGACCCGGATGGTCCTGGGCTCGATCGAGCAGGACATCCCCGTCCACGAGCTGCTCCACCTCGCGGCGCTCGGCGACTCCGACCTCGAGATCATCGAGGCTCGCCTGGCGGCCGGGTCGCCGGCGGTCGGTCGCGTGCCCGCGGACCTCGAGATGCCGCCCGAGTGCTCCCTCTTCGCCGTCGTTCGGGACGGAAAGGCCACGCCGCTGCGGCCGGACACCGTCCTCCGCGAGGGCGACAAGGTGATCGCGATCGGCAAGAACGAGTGCGAGGCGCGGCTCAAGGAGCAGCTCCTCGGCGCGAGGCCGGAGGCCGCGATCGCCCCGCAGCCACCGGACGTCGCGGCGGGCTAGGCGACGGCGCTCGTCCCGTCGCCCGACGTGTCC
>DASTSC010000174.1:0-1176 GCA_035760905.1 Candidatus Limnocylindrales bacterium
TGGTCGGGCACGAGCAGGAGGAGCCGCAGCAGCTCGGCCTCCACCGGCGTGATCGCGCGAAGGACGGCGTCGGGCGCGATCCCCTCCCCCGCCGCCTTGACCGCATCGAGCGTGAGACGGGCGCCGGCGTGGGCGCTGACCGCCTCCGCGCCGGCAGGGCCACCGACGACCCGGCCCGCCGGCCGCCTGGCCGCAGCCGCCATCGCCTCGACGACGACCCGGTCGTCGACCGCCGCCCGCTGGGCGAGCAGCCGGACGTAGCCGTCGCGGACCGTCGGATCGGCCACCTGGCGGAGCGTCGGGACGACCGCCGCGACGAGCCGTGAGCGCCCCTCGGGCAGCCGCGTGTCGACGCGGGCGGAGTACGTGTCGATGAGGTAGGCGAGGATCGGCGAGGGCGTCCGGACGGCCTCCCGCCACAGGTCCGGCGTGTCGCGGATCACCTCGTCGGGGTCCCTGTCCTCGGGCAGCCGCACCACCCCGACGTCGGTCAGGGCGATCTCGCCCGGGCCGCTTCGAGCGGTCGCGGCCTGGAGCTCGCTGATGAGCGCGGTCAACTCGGTCACGCCGAACGTGCCCGCGCTCTGGCCGGCCGGATCGACGTCGTAGGCGAGCGCGATGCGCGTCGCGTAGCGGAGGAGGACGGCCACCTGGCCCGGCGTCAGCGCGGTTCCGAGCGAGGCGACGACGTTGTCGAAGCCCGCCTGGTGGGCCATGAGCGCGTCGGTGTAGCCCTCGACGAGGACGGCCTGGCCGCTCTTGCGCATCGCCGCCTTCGCCCGGTCGATGAGGTAGAGCGTCCGGCTCTTGTCGAAGAGCGGCGTCGCAGGCGAGTTGAGGTACTTCGGGGCACGGGGGTCGGTCGCGCCGGGCATCGACCTTCCGCCGAGGCCGACGGCGTTCGCGGACGCGTCGCGGATCGGAAAGATGACCCGCTCGCGGAACTTGTCGATCGGGCCGCGCCGGCCCGGCGTCGCGAGCCCGGTCTCGAGCAGCTCCTCCGGCCGGACGTCGCGCTTCTCGATGAGCCGGCGAGCCATGACGTCCCAGCCGCCGGGCGCGAAGCCGAGCTGGAAGCGCTCGATCGTCTCGTCGGTGAAGCCGCGGCCGCGGAGGTAGTCGAGCGCCGGCTGGCCGATCTTCGAGCCCGTGAGGACGCCGTGGTAGAAGGCGATC
>DASTSC010000175.1:0-2576 GCA_035760905.1 Candidatus Limnocylindrales bacterium
GAGCCAATGCTCGACGAGCTGGAGCGGCAGGTCGCCGACGCGCTCGCCGCGGAACGGCAGGTCGATCACGGCGTAGGGCCGACCGCCGACGTCGACCGCGACCGTCGCGAGGGCCTCGTCGAGGGGCACGCTCGCGTCACCGAAACGGACGATCCCCGCCCGGTCGCCGAGCGCCTCGGCGAGCCCCGATCCGAGCACGAGCGCGACATCCTCGGTGGTGTGGTGCTCGTCGACCTCGAGGTCACCGGTCGCCCGGACCTCCAGGTCGAACAGCGCGTGGTGGGCGAGCGACGTCAGGAGGTGGTCGAGGAAGCCGATCCCCGTGCGGACGTTGGCCGCGCCGGTGCCGTCGAGGCGAAGGTCGACGGTCACGTCGGTCTCTCGGGTACGGCGGTTGACGCGAGCGGCGCGCGTCGCGGGGCCGATGTCGGCGAACGCGAGCTCCACGTCGGGCGGCTCCAGCTCGAACCGCTCTTCGACGGCCCGGCGGTGGGCCTCGAGGCCTTCGGCCGCGGCGAGCGTCCCGATCGTCGCCCGCAACGTCGCGAGCCCGGCGCGGTCCACGCGCTGGACCTGCGACCAGGTCCCGAACGTCTCGACCGACAGCGGCCCCCGGCCACGGGCGAGCCCTCCCGTCGGGAGGACGTGGTTCGCCCCCGTCGCGTAGTCGCCGGCCGACTCGGGCGCCCAGCGGCCGACGAAGATCGAGCCGGCCCGGCGGACCGCCGCGACCGTCGCCTCGAGCGGCTCCACGTCGATCGAGAGGTGCTCGGGCGCGTAGGCGTTGACGAACGCGACCGCGGCGTCGAGCGACGGCGCCAGGATGATCCGGCCGTGCTCCGCGAGCGACCGGAGGAGGATCTCGCGACGCGGCTGGCGTCCGAGGCGCTCGTCAATCTCGGCCTCGACCGCGTCGGCGAGGGCCGGCGATGTCGTCACGAGGATCGCCGGCGAGTCCGTGCCGTGCTCGGCCTGGGTCAGCAGGTCCGCCGCCACGATCCGGGGATCCGCCGCGCCGTCGGCGAGGACCAGCCCCTCGGACGGGCCCGCCGGCAGATCGATCGCGACCGAGCCCGACACCGCCAGCTTGGCCGCGGTGACCCACGCGTTGCCGGGCCCGACGATGACGTCGACGGCCTCGAGCGTCTCCTCCGGGAGCCCGAAGGCGAGCGCCGCCACCGCCTGGGCCCCGCCCGCGACGAGCAGGCCGTCGACACCGACGAGACCCGCCGCGCCGGCGACGACCGGATCGAGCGATCCGTCGGGGCGCGCGGGCGAGGCCACCATGATGTCGGTGACACCGGCGACGCGCGCCGGCACGACCGTCATGAGCAGCGACGACGGGTACGGCGCCGATCCGCCGGGCACGTAGCAGCCGGCCCGGTCGACCGGCGTCCAGCGGCGCTCGATCTCGACGCCGGTCGCCGTGCGGACGCGGCCGCTCGTCGGTCGGCTCGCCGCGGCGAAGCGTTCGATGTTCGAGGCGGCAGCCTCGAGCGCCCTCCGAACGGCAGGATCGAGTCGGGCGGCAGCGGCGTCGAGCTCCTCCCTCCCGACCACGAGCCGTCCATCGCTGAGCCCACCGCCGAACCGCTCGTTCGCCTCGCGCACCGCTTCCGTCCCGCGCCGGCGAACGTCCTCGATGATCGCCGCGGCTCCCGACTGCACCCCCGCGTCGGGGACCGCCCCGCGACGGACGAGCCTTCGGACCTCGGGCGTCGAGGCGGGGTCGGCGAGGTCGACCCGCCGGAGGACGATCGTCTCCTCCCTGGCGGCGCCGTCGCGCTCGTCGACCGCGGTCACGGGACGAGCTTCTCGATCGGGAGCGCGAGCAGCCCCGACGCGCCGGCCGCCTTGAGGCGCGGCAGGAGCGACCAGACGTCGTCGCTCGGAACGACCGAGTGGATCGCGACCATCCCCTCGTGCGCGAGCGGCACGATGGACGGGCTCTCGAGGCCAGGCAGGAGCGCCTCGAGCTCCTCGAGGCAGGCCCTCGGGGCGTTCATCATCAGGTACGTCCGGCCGCGCGCCGCCAGCACCGCACCGAGGACGGTGTCGAGGGCGTCGACCTCGGCGCTCCGGCGCGCGAGCACGTCGGGGTTGGCAACGAGCACCGCCTCGGAGGCGAGGACGTCCTCGACGACCCGGAGGCCGTTGACGACGAGCGTCGAGCCGGTCGCGACGAGGTCGGCGATCGCGTCGGCCACGCCGAGCCGCGGCGCGACTTCCACCGCGCCGGACAGCGGGATGACGTCGGCGGCGATCGAGCGCTCGGCGAGGAGGCGCCGCACGATCGACGGGTGCGACGTGGCGATCCGCAGGCCGGCGAGCTCGTCGAGGGTGGACCAGGGCGCGTCGACGGGCACGGCGATCGAGAGCCGGCAGCGACCGAACCCGAGCCGGCGAACGACCGGCAGCTCCGATGCCACCTCGATCAGGAGGTCCTCGCCGGTGATCCCGAGATCGGCCACGCCGTCGGCCACGAACTCGACCACGTCGGCGGTCCGGGCGAAGAGGATCTCGAGGTCCTGGTTCGCGGCCCGGGCGATGAGGCTCCGGTCGCTCGCGTCGACGTC
>DASTSC010000176.1:0-14394 GCA_035760905.1 Candidatus Limnocylindrales bacterium
TCCTCGCCGATCCGGGCGTCCGAGCGCCGGTAGCCGCGCGGGCCGCGTCCGGCGAACCCCTGGCGGTGCCAGCGCTGCGGGTCGAGCCCATCGTGCTGCGGGCGCCACATCTGCTCGTCCTCGCGGGCCGACTCGCCGCTCCAGTACATCCCGGCGCCCAGCCCGGCGCCACGATCCGGAGGCTGTGGTCCCGGGGCCTCGTCGGGCCGGTCCGCCGTCCGCGGCCAGCGGCCGGCGAGCCCGCGCCCAGCCGACGTCGCGGCCCCGGCGTCGCGCCACTCGTACCCGGGGACGTCCGTGTTCGAGCGCTCCCAGTTCGGGTCCTGCCGGCGATCACGCATCTCGGTCTCCTCCTCGGGTCTCACCGCGTCGGTCACGGCCGAGCCGTTCCCGTCGCCTTCACCCGTTCCCCTCGCCGTCAGCGGTTCGTGCCCGTGTCGGCGTCGGCCTGGCTCGCGCCCGAACCACCGCCCGGCGCGGTGTCGGCCTCGAGGTCGCCCTTCGTGCCGGCCGGCCAGTCAGGCCCAGCTTCCTTGCGGATCGGTTCGGGGTCGAGGCCCGGGGTCTGCTGGGCGAGCGCGCCGTCGTCGTCGTAGTCGTGGCCGCCCGGTCCGGTGTCGGCCCGCTCATCGTGGTCGGGCAGGGTCTCCGGCGTCGTGTTCGGGCGCTTGTTCAGGTCGTCCATCTCCGCCTCCTTGTGGCCCGAATTGTCGTCCGGGGCGAGTCGCGCCCGAAGGCGCGAAGGAGGCCGCGAGGTTGCAGGTCGATGCCAGCCGGACCAGGCGGTTTCGCAGCGTCCGGGATCAGGCGGTTCGCAGCGTCCGAACGAGCGTCCCGATCGACGGCTTCTGGCCGTACATGAGCACGCCCGCTCGGTAGAGGCGCGCGGCGGCCCACAGGGCGAGCGGGATCGCGAGCAGCAGGAGCGCGACCGCGATCGCGAAGTCGATCGGCCCGGCGAGGCCCGTGCCGAGCCGCGACAGCATCAGGTACGGGCTCGTGAGCGGCACGAACGAGAGCACGAACACGAGCGTCGAGGACGGATCGATCAGGCCGGAGCCGGCGTAGGCGGCGAC
This sequence comes from Candidatus Limnocylindrales bacterium, assembly GCA_035760905.1. Taxonomy (GTDB): domain Bacteria; phylum Chloroflexota; class Limnocylindria; order Limnocylindrales; family CSP1-4; genus DASSHA01. The sequence goes on from DASTSC010000176.1 coordinate 1,077, forward strand.
GAGGTAGCCGGCCGTCGACAGGAGCGTCAGCGGGGCGACGATCTGGTTGATGTCCTCCTGGCGCGACACGAGCGAGGCGGCGCCCGCGTAGAGCACGGCGTAGAGCGCGAAGCCGAGCACGAACAGGATCCCGAACGCGATCAGCAGCTCGACCGTGAGCCCGGCCGGCAGGTTCGAGGTCGCGCTCCCGCCGAGCAGGAGCCCGGCGATCCGGTCCTGGAAGACGATCGCGAGCGTCGCCGGCACGAACATCACCGCGTACTGGGTGAACGCCGCGGCGCCGACCCCGATCACCTTGCCCGTGAGCAGCTGGAACGGCGTCGCGGCGCCGAGGATCAGCTCCATCACCCGGCTGTTCTTCTCCTCCGCGACGCTCATCGCGACCCACTGGCCATAGAGCATGATCGCCATGAAGATGAAGATCGTGGCGGCGAACCCGACCGAGTAGTTGTTGACGAGGCTCTCCGGGCTCGACGGCCCGTTGGTCTTGACCGAGGGGTCGGGCTGCTCGAGGGTGAAGGACGCGGGAGCGAACAGCCGGGCCTGATCGGCCGGCGCGATGCCCGCCCGGGCGAGCCGATCCTGGATCGCGATCGCGTTCGCCGCCTGCCGCACGAGCTGGGGCGCCCGCTCGAACGCGAGGGCCTTCGTGTACCCCGTGAAGGCGAGGTCGCCGTTCGCGGCGCGGCTGAGCACGACGACCCCCGCGAGGCGGCCATCGGTCACGTCGCGCCGGGCCGCGGCGACATCCGTAACCGGGAGGATCTCGAAGCCGCCGTCCTGGGCGTTCGTGTCGCTGCCGGTCGAGGCCGTCGCGTTGAGCATCGTCTCGAGCGTCGACGCGACGTCGAGCGAGGGCTTCGTGTCGCCAACGGCCAGGCCGATCTTCGTCGGTCCGCCCACGTCGATGTACCGGAAGAGGACCGGGGCGAGCGCGACCCCGACCGCGACCACGGTCAGGATCGCGGTCGTGATCACGAACGTGCGCGACCGCGCGCGCCACAGGTACTCGCGCCGGGCGAGCGTCAGGATGTTGCGGATCGGGACGGGCATCTCGCGTACCTCAGACCGGCACGGCGACGGGCGACGGCGCGAGACGCTCTTCCGTCCGCGGCCGCCGGCCGACGCGCTCGATGAAGACCTGCTCGATCGAGGGGTCGGCGATCTCGAAGCGGGTGATGTGCTCGCCACGGGCGAGCGCGGCATGAAGGACCGACTCGGGATCGCGGTCGGCCCCGACGTCGAGCTCCGTGTAGTCCTCCCCGGGTCGGGTCACCCGGACGCCGTCGAGGTCGGCGAGCCAGGGGATGCCGGCGTCGCCGGCGACCCCGAGCCGGACGACACGCCGGCCGGTGGAGCGCTTGACCTCGCGGGTCGGTCCGGACACGACGATCCGGCCCCGGTCGACGATCGCGATCGCCTCGCACAGCTCCTCGACCATCTCCATCTGGTGGGTGCTGAAGACGAGCGTCTTGCCCCGGTCGCGCATCTCGAGGAAGGCGGTCTTGAGCAGGGCGACGTTGATCGGGTCGAGGCCGGCGAACGGCTCGTCCATCAGGAGGACCGCGGGGTCGTGGAGGATCGCCGCGACGAACTGGACCTTCTGCTGGTTGCCCTTCGAGAGCTCTTCCGCCCGCCGCTTCGCGAAGTCGGCGATCCCGAAGCGCTCGAGCCACTCGCGGGCGAGCGCCGCCGCCCGCCGCCGCTGGACGCCGTGGAGCGCCGCGAAGTGGACGAGCTGGTCGAGGACCTCCATCCGCGGGTAGAGCCCCCGTTCCTCGGGCAGGTAGCCCCACGTCTCGGCCGGCAGCTTCGTGGACGGGATCCCGCGCCAGGTCGCGGTCCCGCTGTCGGCGTGGAGGATGTTGAGGAGGATCCGCATCGTCGTGGTCTTGCCGGCCCCGTTCGGCCCGAGGAAGCCGAACACCTGGCCATCGCCGACAGCGAACGAGACGCCGTCGAGCGCGGCGACGCTCCCGAAGTGCTTCGTGAGCGAGTCGATGACGAGCGGCATGGTTCCTCCAGGTCGGGCTGGCGGGACCATGCTCGGCAGCGCCACCAGCCGCCGTCAACGGTCGAAGGGGCTCGAACTATGGGGGCCGGACGGCCCGGGGTGGTCGTCGCGGCCGGATGGCCCGGGTGGTCGTCGAGGGCCGGACGGCCCGCGTGGTCGTCACCGCCTGGACGAACGTCCATCCTCGTTGATCGTTCCTCCGACGATGCGGCCCGCGACGGTCCGGTCGATCCTCGGCGTCAGCCAGATACGAGAGGAGCGAGGTGATGCAGGTGCAGCAGAGCACACCGACCGGGCTCGAACCAGCGTTCGGTCCCCGCCGCGACGGCCCCACGGCCCGGCCCGCGCCGACCGAGGCTCGCCGGACGATCGTCGAGGATGCTCGGGCGTCGATGACGCGGGTCTTCCGGACGCGTTCCCGAGGGCTGGTCGCGGAGTATGGCCGGTAGCCGACCCTCGCGGGCAGGGACACGCCTTTCCCGCGCAGCGGGCGACACGCATTTCCCGCGCAGCGGGCGTATCGGCACCGGAAGGCGCCGAAGACGGGGTTCCGTCGCCGGGTTGCCCGCGTCGCGGGAAGAAATCGTCGGATCTGGCGCCTCGGCCGCCGTTACGCCCGATAAGCGGGCAATCTCCGCTCGGCTGGGGCGGCCCTGCCGGACCTCCCCGCCGTGCCGCGCGGGCCTACAGGCCGCTGTAGGAGTGGAGGCCGCTGAACCAGAGCGAGCCGGAATACGTGACGAGGACCATCGCGAAGCCGACGACGAGCAGGAGGGCCGCCGGCCGGCCGGCCCACCGACGCTGGTTGCGGGCGTGGAGATACACGGCGTAGACGAGCCAGGTGACGAGGGCCGATGTCTCCTTCGGGTCCCAGCCCCAGTAGCGTGACCAGGCGATCGAGGCCCACCACGAGCCGAGGATGATCATTGTCGCGAAGATCGGGAAGCCGACGATGACCGCCCGGTACGCGACCTCGTCGAGGGTTCGGTGCGACGGCAGCCAGGCGAACCGGTCACGCTGGCCCTGGATGAGGTAACCGACGCCGGCCGCGAACGAGGTCGCGAAGATCCCGTACGAAAGCGTCGCCATCCCCACGTGGATCGTCAGCAGCGGCGCGTTGTTGAGCGCGGGCACGAGCGGCTTGATGTCCGATGGGAGGCTCGCGGCGTAGAGGAGCAGACCGGCCGCGACGCCGACCGGGATGAATCCGATCGAGCGGATCGGGTAGCGCCGGCCGAGGACGAGGTAGCCGGCGAGCATCATGAACGCGAAGGCGACACTGAACTCGTAGAGGTTGCCCCAGGGCCCGCGGCCGACGAGGATCGCCCGGGTCAGCATCGCGCCGCCGAGGGCGGCCCAGCCGAAGAGCGTGAGGGCCACCGCCGCCCGACCGAGCGGCGTCGGGGCGGCCGATTCGGTGCCGGTCGTGGAGCGGGCGGCGCGTGCGGTGGCGAACGAGCCGGTCACGACCCCGGCCCAGGCCGGCTGCGGCGCGGCCGCAGGCACGAGCACGGCGAGGGCACGCCGCCCGTTCGCGAGCAGGACGGCGTGGCCGACGTGCGCGGCGAAGGCGAGGATCACCCCGATCGTGCCGACGAAGAAGAGGGCCTGGGACGCGGTGGCCATCGGATGCCTCCGGGATTCGCGGGGTCAGGCGGCAGCCGCGCCGCCGGGTGGGGGACCGGCCGGCCGCAGGGCACGGGCCCGTGGAACGATTCGCAGGACGAGCCCGCAATTGCCGCACGTGTCGATGTCGGCGCCCCGACCGAGGCCGCACTTCGGACAGACGACCGAGAGCAGCTCGCCGTCGATCGGGCAGCGCGTCTGCCCGCTCGGGTAGATGAGCGCGTGGTTGAGGCAGTACGGCTCGCCGGCGGGGAACTCGGGCTGGCCGTCGGCGCCCACCGGCGCCTGGCGCGGGCCCTCCTCGTAGGTCACGTGCGCCCGTGGCTTGCGGACGACGTAGTAGAGCCAGACGAGGACGAGCAGCGTGACGAGCGGGCCGAGCACGCCGATCACGAGGAAGATCGGCAGCAGCCCGATGAGCGAGCCCCAATCCGGGATGACGAGCTTGCTCGTGACGTCGAGGAGGCTGTTCCAGAGGCGCCCGAGCGCGTCGACGATCCCGTTCACGCGGCCAATTCTAGGGCTGGGGCCGTCGCGACTGTTTTCGCGGCCTTCGGGCGTTGCCCCGCTTCGTCGTGGCGCCCCGGCCGGGTCGCCAGCCGGGCCTGTCGGGTCCCGCCGCCGTCGCGGCGTCCGGCGAGCCGGAGGCGGCCTTCGGTGGTCGCGGGTTGCCGGTCGCGGGGGCGACGAGGCGGCCACGCTCGAGGCGGGCGATCAGCCAGGCGGTCCGGGCGGTTCGAGCACCGCGATCGCGAGCGGCCCGGGCGAGCTCGGCGTCGTCGGTGACGACGAGGAGGGGGGAGGTCGTGGCTCCCGCGGCGGTCCGGGCGGTTTCGGCGGTCCGGGCGGTTCGGGCGCCCCCGAAACCCTCGGCCTCGACGAGGACCCTCTCGAGGATGAGGGCGTCGGCCGGCCGGCGTCCGCCATACCGAACCGTCACGCCCGAGGCGGCCCGTACGCTCGCGCCCGGCTCCGGTGGGCCGTCGAACACGAGCTCGATGGCGGTGGTGGCGGGGATCGCGCCCCGAATGCGGCCGAGGACGGCGGCGCGAGGCACGGCACCCGGCCCTGACCGCCGGGCGAGGGCATGGGCCAGGTTCGTCGCGTCGACCACGATCATGCGAACGCCGGCGAGCGGGTCGGGCATGCGAGGAGGGTACGGCGGTGGCGGGCGCAGGGTGCGCGCGCGGGCGGGCGGCGGAGGAGAGGCCAGGCGCGTTTCCGGAGGAGACTCCTGTCGTCGATGCGCGTGAGCGCATCAGGTCGCGCGTGCGCCGCCGGAGGAAGCTCCTGTCGTCGATGCGCGTGAGCGCATCAGGGGTCGCATGAGCTCCGCCGGAGGAGACTCCTGTCGTCGATGCGCGTGAGCGCATCAGGGGCCGGAGATGATCGCGCAGTGAGGGCCGCTGGGACCAGTCCGTCGAGCCCGGCGGGTGATGCATTCACGTGCATCGACGGCGAGACCGGTCTTCCGGCGCGAGCGGGTGAGCTCCCCGAGCCGGACAACCCCCGACCGCAGGGACAACCTCCGACCGGCGGACAGGCCGCGACCGATACGATCGCCGGCGATGCTCCTCCTCGTCGACCTCGACGGCGTCCTCTACCGCGGCTCACACCCGGTCGAGGGCATGGCGGAGGTCTTCGCCCGGCGGGTCGCGACCGGCGACCGCGTCGTCTACGTGACGAACAACTCGATGCACTACCGGGCCGACTACGTCGCCCGCCTGCGAGCCCTCGGCGCGCCGGTCGAGCCGGACCTCGTCGTCACCTCGGCCCGCGCGACCGCGCTCCACATCGCCCACGACCGCGGCGACGCCACGGCCAGGATCCGGCGCGTGCTCGTCGTCGGCGCGTCGGGTCTCGAGCGCGAGCTGCGGGACGTCGGGCTCGACGTCGTCGGCGCGGCTCATGCAGCGACACGGATGGCCCAGGAGGGGATCGACGGGGTCGCCGCGGCCGGGTCGCCCGATGCCGTCGTCTGCGGTCTCGACCCGCAGCTGACCTACCTCCGGCTCGCCGCCGCCGCGGACTGCATCCGTGCCGGGGCGCGATTCATCGCCACGAATCGCGATCCCGTGTTCCCGACCGAACGGGGGCTTCGGCCCGGGGCGGGCTCCGTCGTCGCGGCGCTCGAGGCGACGACCGGCACGACGGCGCTCAGCATCGGCAAGCCCGAGCCGTGGCTCTTCGAGCTCGCCGCAGAAGCCGGCGGTGGGACGGCGGCCGAGGCCGTCGTCGTCGGCGACAACCTCGCGACCGACATTCGGGGGGCGCGGGCGGTCGGCGCCCGATCCGTGCTCGTGATGACGGGGGTGGCGACCCCGGATCAGCTCGATGCGCTGGATCGAGGCGACCACCCGACGGAGGTCGCGCAGGACGCCGCGGAGCTCGAGGCGGCGCTCGATCGGCTCGCCCCGGCCTCAGTCGAACCGACCGTTCGCTAGGCCGGCCCACGCCTCGAACTCGCGCCGGAGGGGCGCGAGTGTCGGTTCGTCGGCGAACGCGACGTCGAGGGCGTGCCTGTCGATCGCCCAGAGCTCGGGCAGGGTGAGGCCGACCTCCCGCACCGCCCGCTCGTACTCGTCCGAGAGCGAGAGGTCGGAGACCGTCGTGTCGTCGGTCGAGAGGGTCACCGAGACACCGGCCCGATGGAGGCGGGCGAGCGGGTGGCCCGCGATCGACGGGACGATGCCGGCCTGCCAGTTCGAGGTCGGGCAGAGATCGAGCGTGACCCGCCGCGCCTGCAGCTCGGCGATGAGTGCCGGGTCGTCGGCGGCGCCGGGGCCGTGGGCGATCCGCTCGGGGTCGACCGCGAGCGCTCGCCGGACCTGGGCCGCACCGCCCCACTCGCCGGCATGGATCGTGATCCGGAGGCCACCCTCGCGAGCGGCAGCGAACGCGTCGGCATGGTCGAGCGGATCGGGAAACGCCTCCTCCGGGCCGGCGAGGTCGAAGCCGGTCAGGCCGGCGTCGCGGAAGCGGGCGGCCGTCTCGGCGAGCGTCACGTTCGCGGCCGGGGCGTGCGATCGGAGCGCCGTCGCGATGAGGCGGACGCTCGTCCCGGTCCGGGCGGCGGCGTCGTTCGCTCCGCGCGTCACCGCCGCGATGCCGTCCGATAGGGAGAGCCCGCGCGCCGTGTGGAGGTTCGGCCCCCAGCGGATCTCGACGTAGCGGACGTTGTCCGCGGCCTTCGTCTCGACGAGCTCGGCGGCGACCCGTTCGAGCGCCTCGGCGTCCTGGAGGAGCGCGATCGGCAGGTCGAAGGCGCGCAGCAGCTCCGCCTGCGAGGCGGACGGCATCGGCGCGACGAGCTCACCGCGCATCCCGGCGAGCGTTCGAGGCGCCTCGATCCGGCGGGTCCGGGCGAGCTCGAGCGCGGTTTCGGGCCGGAGCGAGCCGTCGAGGTGGAGATGGAGCTCCGCCTTCGGCATCGCCTCGATCGTCGTCCGGAGCGCGTCGCCGGTCATCGCCGCCACTGTAGGCGCGGTGAGGCCGGCCGGCGGTGTCGCGAGAAACGTGATACTGTGCGCTAGCACGTATTCTCGCTGAGGCATCGACCATGGCCACGATCCTCGTCACCGGCCCGAACGGCTTCGTCGGAAGCCGGGTGGTCCCGGCACTCGCCGCCGCCGGCCACCGCGTCGTCGGCCTCGTCCGAACCGCAGACGTCGCGACGGACCTGCTCGCGCGCCTCGACCCGGCCGACCGGGCGGTCACCGAGACCCGGATCGGCGACGTGACCCGGATCGAGACCCTTCGCGCCGCGCTCACCGGGATCGACGCCGTCGTCCACCTCGTGGCGATCCCGCGCGACCGCGACGGCGGGGCGAGCCTCCGGCTCGTGAACACCGAGGGGACGCGAAACGTGATCGTCGCGATGCGCGACGCCGGCGTTCGCAGACTCGTCCACCTCGGCGCGCTCGGGATCGCCGACGATCCCGACCTCCACTACGCGAGCTCGAAGGCGAGGGCGGAGCGGCTCGTGGCCGAGAGCGGGCTCGACTGGACGATCCTCAAGCCGTCGTTGATGTTCGGACCCGGCGACGGCTTCTTCAACGTCATCGCCGGGCTCGCCCGGCTTTCGCCCGTCGTCCCGTTGCCCGGTCTCGGCCGGTCGCGTTTCCAGCCGCTCGCGGTGGTCGATCTGGCCCGGATCGTCGTCGCCGTCCTCGGGCGGGCGGAGGCGATCGGCCGGACGTTCGAGGTCGGCGGCCCGCGCTGGTGGACGTACCGCGAGATCGTCGGCGAGGTGCTCCGGGCGATGGGCACGCACCGGCTCGTCCTGCCGCTGCCCGTGCCGCTCATCGCCCTCGTCGCGGCGTCCGCCGAGACCGTCGGCCTGCCGTTCCCCGTCGCCTCCGACCAGCTCCGCCAGCTCGGGCTCGACAACGTCACCGAGCCGACGGCGGTTCGCGACGCCTTCGGCTTCGAACCGCTCGACATGAGCGGCCGCCTCGGCTACCTGCGGCTTCGACCGAAGGACCAGCTGGCCCAGGCCGGCGACGGCACAATCGCCGGGTGACGAACGCGCTCGGCTTCCTCCGTCGCGCCCTGCTGCGGCTCGGCTGGCTCGTGGCCGCGGTCGCGATCGGCGCCGGCTCGGCCGGGATCGTGGCCGCGGTCGGCGGCCCCGCCGGGAGCGGCAACCACCCGGAGCTGACGTGGACGGGGGACCAGGCGATCCGGCCCGGCCTCGCGGCGGTCCTCGACGACCTCCGGGCGCTGTCCGACCAGGTGGACCGGCTCGGGACGCTGGGGCGGGGCACGCTCGCCTCGGTCTCGGCGCGCGACACCGGCCAGCTCCAGAGCGCGATCGACGACGGATCCGGGCTCGTATCGGAGATCGCGACCGCGTCGGGCGCGATCCGGACCCGGCTCCGGGCCCTGCCCGGGATCGAGGGACTCGCGCCGCCGCTGCCCGAGGAGGCCGCCCTGACGCTCGGCGCCGCGACGCAGGCCCGCTACGCCGCGCTCGACGCGGCCCTGACGACGACGACGGGGCTCAACGAGGCCTGGCTGCGCCTGACCGCCGGGTCGCTCGCCGCGATCCGGCTGTCGACGGTCCTGCAGGACCACGATCTCTCGACCGCCGCCGCCGCGCGTCTCGGCCGGGGCGCGCACTATGCCGCGGCGCTCGGTCAGCTCGACCGCTCGGACGAGCTCGTAGCGGAGGCCCGAACGCAACGCGACACGCTCGCGAACGCCGCTGACGTGTCCACGCTGACCCGATGGCTCGATCTCAACGCCGCCTACGACAAGGCGCTCCGCCGCCTCTATGCCGCGCTGCGGTCGTCGCACGGCCGGGCCACCCAGGCCGTCCGCGACGCGATCGCCGGCGAGCAGGCGGCGCACGCCCAGCTGCCGCCCGACACGCGAGCCCTCGTCGTGATCATGGGCGAGCTCGCCCGGGGCGGCATCAACCAGGCGGTGATCGCGATCGAACAGGCCCGGGGCGACCTCGACGCCGCGATCGACTCGCTCGACGCGTCCGGCTGACCGCCCCGGTGCCGCGTCGTCCGGCTGACCGCCGCGCCCACTTACACTGGCGTCACTTTCCTCGTCGTCCCGGCCGGGGCATGCCCTGCACGCCGGCCGCGGACTGTGCCCAGGAGTCGTCTCGATGCAGATCCGGATCGTCACCGACCAGCCGTGGGACGTCGCGGCCGACGTTCTCGCCGTTCCCCTCGTCGGCGATCCCGACTGGGGCGAGGCGTCGAGTCTCGGCCAGCTGGATCGGCGGGCGGGCGGGGGCCTCCGGGAGCTCGCGTCGTTCGGGGAGCTTCGCTCGAAGCGGTTCGTGACCGCGCTCGCCGCGGGCGGCGACGGGATCCGCGCCGAGCGGTTGCTGGCGATCGGCGGCGGCGACGCGGACGGGCTCGACGCCGAGGCCGCCCGGCGCGTTGCCGCGACCGCGGAACGGCGCCTCGCCGGGCGGCGGGTTCGGCGACTGGCGATCTGGCTCGGCCCGCTCGCCGAGGCGCTCGACGGTGGGGACGCGGTCGCCGCGGAGGTCGCGGCCCGCGGCGTCGTCGAGGGCTCGTTCGACCCGAAGGCGATGTATCGCGCCGACGCCGACGATCTCCCGCCCGAGATCGAGGAGCTCGTCCTCGTCGCGTCGACGAGGGCCGACGTTCCGGCGCTCGAGCGGACCGCCGAGCGCGGGCGCGTGATCGGCGAGGGCGAGAACCTCGCCCGGCAGCTGGCGAATCGGTCGGCCGTCGAGGTCACTCCGGAGGCCCTCGCCGAGGAGGCGCGTTCGCTCGCCTCGAAGCACGGCCTGTGGATCGACGTCATCGACGAGCGCCGCGCGGCCGAGCTCGGGATGGGCATGTTCCTCGCGGTCGGCCGCGGCAGCGACAACCCGCCCCGGATGATCGTGCTCCGGTCGGGCGGCGAAGGCGAGAAGGACGCCAGGGGCCGCCACCTCGCGCTCGTCGGCAAGGGCGTCTGCTTCGATTCCGGTGGCATCAGCATCAAGCCGTCCGACCGGATGGAAGAGATGAAGATGGACAAGACCGGCGCCTGCACGGTCATCGCGGCGATCGCGACGGCCGCCCGTCTGGCGCCCGGGACGCCGCTCCTCGCCGTCGCGCCGGCCGTCGAGAACATGCCCGGGGCGCACTCGACCCGTCCCGGCGACGTCGTCCGGGCCCTCAACGGCAAGTACGTCGACATCACGAACACCGACGCCGAGGGCCGGCTCATCCTCGGCGACGCGATGACCTACGCCGAGCGGCTGGGTGCGACGCACCTCGTCGACGTCGCGACGCTGACCGGCGCGATCGCCCGAGCCTTCGGGCACCTCGTCACCGGCGCGTTCGGAACGCCCCAGGCGTGGTATGACGAGGTCGCCGCGGCGGGCGTCCGGGCCGGTGAGCGCTACTGGCAGATGCCGCTCGTCGACGAGTACTGGTCGGAGATGGAGAGCTGGTACGGCGACTTTGTGAACGCCGGCTCGGCCGACGGCGGCGGTATCAAGAGCGCCCTCTTCCTGCGCGAGTTCCGGACGGTGCCGTGGGTCCACCTCGACATCGCCGGCACGGCCTACTTCCGGAAGGAGACGCCGTACGCCCCGCGGGGCGCGACGGGCGCGTCGGTGGCCACGCTCGTCGAGCTGGCACTCGAGGGTGCCGCCTGAACGCGCTCGTGGCCGTGCTCGGCGTCGCCGGCGCGGCCTGGGGCCTCCTGGCGGACCGGATCGGGGCACGCTGGCCGGCCCACGACGACGGGTCGGTTCGGGCGGTCGACTGGCGAACGGTCGTGGTGGCGGCCGTCGGGGCGGTCGGGTTCGGCGCCCTCGGCGCGCGTTTCGCGGGGTCCGGGCTGGGGGTCCTCGTCGTCTTCACGGCCGCGCTCGTCCTGCTCCTCGCGACGGACCTCGACCAGCGCCTGCTGCCGGACGTGATCACGCTGCCGCTGGTCCCGTTCGCGGCGGCGGTCGACCTGCTCGGGCTGAACCCGCTCGTGGCTCCGGACCAGATCGGCCTCGCCATCGTGACCGCGATCGCGATCCCGGTCGTCCTCCTCGTGCTGTCGGTGCCGTTCGGCGCGGACGCGATCGGGATCGGCGACATCAAGCTGCTCGTCTCGGTCGGGCTGCTGCTCGGGCCGGCACCGGCCGTCACGGGCATGGTCGCGGGCGCGCTCCTGTCGGGGGTCGTCGCGCTCGTCCTGCTCGCCTCGCGTCGGGTGACGCTGCGAACGTACATCCCGTTCGGACCGTTCCTGATCATCGGGGCGCTCTGGGGGATCCTTCGACCGGCCTGATCGCCGTCGGCGCTGCGCACCCCTCGACACGGTACGTTCGTAACGCTCGCGTCACCCGGACGGGGGCGGGCGGCGTCCGATTGAAATGCGCTAGTCTCGGTCGCGAGCCGGCGTCGTCCCGGGGACGTGCCCGAACGGGACGGCGGTTCACCGGTGGGCGTAGCCGATCGGGCGACGAGGGGCCGCGAACTCCCCGCGCCGCCACACGGAGTTTGCCTACACGATGACGTCGCCCCTTCCGGAGCGTCAGCACCTGCCGAGCGAGCGCATCACGAGCGGCTGGACCTCTCGACCCCAGCGAGCCCGCCGCCGCTTCCCGTTCCGCCTCCTCGTCCTCGTCTTCCTCATCCCGCTCCTGACGGGGATCGCGGCCGCGCCCGCCGCGCCGTCCGCGTCCGCCGGCGAGCTGGCCGACGCCCGCGCCGCGAAGGCGAGCCTCGAGAAGAAGATCGCGGCCCAGAAGCGGGACATCGCGGAGCTCAACGCGCTCCAGGCCGGGCTCCGGACCCAGATCGCCCAGACCACGGTCGAGCTCAACGGGATCACCGCCGACCTCGACAAGACACGGGCCCAGGTCGCGGCGATGAAGAAGGCGGTCGCGAAGGTCCAGGCGAAGTACGAGGAGCTCGTTCTCGAGGTCCAGCAGCTCGACGGGACGGTCGAGCGCGTCTCGCAGGCCGAGGAGGAGACCCGCCAGCAGCTCGGGACCCGCAAGGCGCTGCTCGCCGAGCGAATCCGGTCGGCCTACGAGACGAACCGGACGAGCCTCCTCGAGACGTTCCTGTCGGGCGGGTCGTTCACCGACATCCTGACCGAGGTCAGCTACTACCTCGACGTCGGGCAGCAGGACAAGCAGCTCGCCGAGCAGATCGCCGAGGATCAGCAGGCGCTCGAATCACTCCACGACACGGTCGTCGAGAGCCGTGCCCAGACCGACGAGCTGCGGGCGGAGACCGCGAAGCAGAAGGCCGAGCTCGACGCCGACCTCAAGGCGCTCCGGGCGGCCGAGCATCGCCTCCACCAGCTCGAGGTCGCGACCCGCAAGGCGCTCGCCGCCCAGCGAGCGGCGTACGCCCAGTCCCAGCGCAACAAGGCGGCCGCGCGACGGGCGATGGCCGCGGCTGCCGCCGCCCAGCGCCGGCTCCAGAACAAGATCGACCGGCTCATCGCGGCTCAGGCGTCGCACGGCCGGATCCCGTCCTCGTACAACGGCACGCTCGGCTGGCCGATGGCCGGCACGGTCACCCAGAACTTCGGCTGCACGGGCGTTTCCGCCGAGCCGCCACTCGGCAGCTGCCCGCACTTCCACCAGGGCATCGACATCGTCAACGCGTACGGGACACCGGTCCACGCGTCGGGCAGCGGCACGGTCGTCTACTGCGGCTGGAACTACGCCGACGGCGCGGATCCGGCCTGGATCGTGATCATCGCCCACTCGTCGAACCTCCAGACGTGGTACGCCCACATGGTCCCGAACTGTCCGGTCGGCTCCGGCCGCCACGTGAGCTCGGGGCAGGTCATCGGCCACGAGGGCAACACGGGCCACTCGACGGGCCCGCACCTCCACTGGGCGGTCCGCATGGACGGCTCGTTCGTCAACCCGCGCCTGTTCCTCTAGCCGCCGGCGCGCGGGGGCGCGCGAGGCGCGCGGGACGCCGGCGCGCCGGGGGCGCGCGAGGTGCGCGGAGTGGCAGCGCGCGGAAAGCGCGGAGCCGGAGGCGCGCGGAAAGCGCGGAGCTTGAGGCGCGCGGGGGCCCGTCAGCTGGTGATCGCCCGCTCCTCTGCTTGCCGCCGGCCGTTTCGGTCCGGTCGTAACCCTCAGGGCAAGCGACGCGCCAAGGCCGTCCGGGACGGCCTTCCTCGAGCTCGGGTCGACCTGCCAGCCGCACGGATGCGGCCGCGCGTCCGGTT
>DASTSC010000177.1:0-12105 GCA_035760905.1 Candidatus Limnocylindrales bacterium
CTGAACATCAGCCGCAACATGCGGGGCGGGACCTGGCAGGACGCCTGGAAGCTCGTCGGGCCCGAGGAGGACCGCTGACGTGGGGCGTGTCGCGAACCTGAACCACGCCGTGCTGTACGTGACGGACCCCGAGCGGTCGGCTGAGTTCTACGGCCGGGTCTTCGGGTTCGGGATCGCCGGCCGCGAGTTCGGCGGACAGGCGATCTTCATGCGCGCCCGCGGCGGGCAGAACCATCACGACCTCGGGCTCTTCGGGCGGGGCCCGAACGCGCCGCGGCCGCCGCGTGGCGCGGTCGGCCTCTATCACCTCGCGTGGGAGGTGCCGACGATCGAGGACCTCGCCGAGATCGCCCGGACGCTGTCGGATGCCGGTGCGCTCGGTGGCGCGAGCGATCACGGGGTCTCGAAGTCGCTCTACGGGATCGACCCGGACGGCATCGAGTTCGAGGTGATGTGGCGTGTCCCGCGGGAGGCCTGGGGCGACTACGCCGACCGCGCAGCCGTTCTGCCGCTCGACCTCGACGCCGAAGTCCGGCGGTGGGGGGCTCGCGACGTCCCGGTGAGCTGAGCTCGATCGACCGGGCGCCGCTCTCTCAGCCGGCTCGGCGGCGTTCCCTCGCCTCGCGAGCGGCGCGCTCCTGGCGGTCGAGCGCCTGCTTGAACCACTTCGCCGAGCCGTCGTTCATCAGGTCGCGCTCGCGGGCTGCGGCGTCATGGTCGCGTCGCCGCATCCTGGCCCGCTCCGCCGGGAGCAGGGCGTCGTCGAAGGGCTCCTCGTCGGTGTCGTCCGATCCCTGGTCCCAGCCCATCCCGACGACGTCGCCCGGACCCGGGTCGGTCCCGATCGGTCGCTCGCTCACGCCGACATGATCGCGCGGCCCGCAAGCCCTCTCTCGCGAGGTCAGCCGACGATGTCGAACGAATCGCCCGGGTCGACGAGACCGACCGGGCCGGCAAAGCCGGATCGGACCGCCGCCATCGTCGCCCCGCGGTCGTAGCCCATCTGGAGGTGGGTAAGGAGGACACGGCCGGCGCCGGTTCGGGCGGCGAGGCCTGCGACCGCCACGGCGTCGAGGTGCATGTCGGGCACCGGTGCCGGACCGGTGCCGAACGAGACCTCGGTCAGGAGCGTGTCGCCGGGCCGGACCAGCGGCTCGAGGTCGGAGGCTCGACCGCAGTCCCCCGAATAGACGAGGCCGGGTCCACCGGACTGCCGCGAGACCCGAAACGCATACGCCTCACCCCGGTGGGCTACGCGGGTCGCCTCGACGGCGAGACCGCCGCCGACGCTCACGGCGCCGGTCGCGAGCGGCTCGATCGCGAGCGCGGCGTCGGCGAAGTCGGCTTCACCCGACAGCGCGTCGAGCCGCGCGGCGAGCTCGGCGGGGGCGGCGACCCGGACCTCGGCGTGTCCGCCCAGCTCGAACCGCAGGTAGTGCCGGAGCGGGACGAGGTCGACGAAGTGATCGGGGTGGAGATGGCTGATGAGGATCGCCTCGACCGACTCGGGTCGCACGGCCCGGAAGAGGTTGGGAAACGTGCCCTGCCCGAGGTCGAGGACCACGCTCGCGCCACCGGGCGCGACGACCACGTACGCGGATCCGAGCGAGCCCGGACGATCGGAGTAGGCCGGTCCGGCGCCCGCGACGACGAGACGGAGTGGCGACGACGGCATCGAGGGGAGCGGGGCTCAGGAGCCCCGCCGCGCCTCGAAGAGCCGCTGGTATCGATCCCGAAGCTCGGCGATCCGGACCTGCGTCGCCTGCCATTCGGGGCTGTTCTCGGGAACCGCCTCGAGCCGCCGCTCGGCCGCGCGCCACTCGGCGAGGACGTCGCCGGCGGTGAAGACGACCGTCTCGCCGGCCGTCGAGGTCGGGACCGGCTCGAGGATCGCGGCGTACTCGTCGTCGCCGCGGCGGGTGATCACGAACCGGACCCGGCGGAGCTCGCCGTCGGGTCGGAGGAGTGTCGTCTCACCGGCGAGGTCGGGGTCGCCTGCGGACGACCACTGCTCGCGGAGAGCCGCGCTCGCGTCGGCGTCCTGGGGAGCGGCCGAGAACTGCCCCGGCTTCGCCTGGCGAAGCTCGTCGAGCGTCATCCCGAGCAGGTCGAGCGCGGGCGCGTTCGCGTCGACGTACGTGCCGTCGACGCGGACGATCACGACGGCGGGTTCCTGTGCCACGCGGTCCTCGGTCCCCTCCATACGCGGTGCGGCGATCGAATTGTGCGGGCGCAACGATAGCGTGCCGGATGGGAGGTTCCCTGTCACGCCGGCGTAATGGGCGCGGCCGAACGCAGTACGGGCCCGCAACGCTCGCGGCGCTGTCGTTCGGCGAATGCCCATCGGCTCGTGAGCCGCTACGTGACCCTCGCCGAGGTCGCCCGAAGGACCGGTCGCCACCCGGAGCAGCTCCGCCAGTGGTGCGCGAGCGGTCGGTTGCCATGCGAGCGGTTCGGTCGCGACTGGCTCCTCGACGCGGCCGACCTGCCGCTGGTCGACCAGGTCGCCACCCGCCGCCGTCACGTGGCGGTCGAGACCCGGACCGTCGTCGGGGCGTCGTTCACCGATGGCGCGGCGGGACGCCGCGCGCTCAGTCAGGCGCGGCAGCAGTTCGAGATCGACCCGAAGGACGCCGCCCTCGCGCCGCTCGCGATCGACGACGTCGCGTTCGTCCTCGTCGCGGTCATCATTCCAACCGAGCGGGTGGACGACGCGATCGCCCTCATCGAGGGGTCCGGGGGCACGATCGTCGCCGAGGTGCCGGAGGGGGAGCCTCCGGGAGGCATCGCCCAGCCATCGCCACAGGGAGGGAGCGACGGCGCGGCCGAAGGTCGCGGCTGACCGGCGCGACGACCACCCGAGGGAACGAAGAAGCGGACGTCCGCCTGGGCCGCGGACGCCCGCTCGGGATTGCTTGTGCCGTAGGGTCTAGACGCGGCCGCTGCCCATGCTCGAGCGTCCGGCGATCGCGTTCCAGACGACGACGACGATCACGGCACCGATGATCGCGACGACGATCGTCGAGATGTTCAGGCCGGTGATGTAGTCGTTGCCGCCGGTCACGAGCCCGGCGATGAAGCCGCCGACGAGCGCGCCGACGATGCCGAGCACGACGTGACCGATCACTCCGAGGCCCTCGTCGCCGCGGACGAGCATGCCGGCGAGGTAGCCGGCGATCGCGCCGACGATGATCCAGGCGATGATGCCCACAGGTTGTCTCCTCCTTGTCCTTCCGTTGCGCAGCAGGTCGCGCAGCCAGATCATGCGCGAGAAGCCCTCGCGTCCCTGACACAACGACGCCGACGCGTGATAACGAACGCGCGACGATCACTCGGGAAACGCGCACGTATCGAGGCCGTGTGCGCGGCCGTCGCGGCATCGAGACGAGATTCCGCTGTGATTGGCGCTTCACCGCGTTGATCGGATGTTCCGGGACCCGAAGGCCTCCGATACGGCAACGTCGTCGGAATCCCGTGGGCCTCGCGGCGGTGCGGCGGCGCGAACGTCCTCGCAGCGCCAGATCACGCCAATGTGATCGGACATCCGAGCCGGTCGTCAGGTCCGGGCGGCTCCGCCTGCGACCGCCGGGATCACGTGGACCACTCCGCCCGGCCGGACGACCGTCGCCAGGGTCGCCGGCTCGCCGTCGACGAAGACGTTGATGTGACGCCGAATCGCGGGCCCGGCCTCGATCACCCGGTCGAACACCCCAGGCCAGCGCGCGTCGAGTGCCTCGACCACCTCGGCGACCGTCGTCCCGTCGACCTCGGCGACCTTCGGCAGCTCGGGAATGACGAGCGCGAGCGATCGCGGCAGATGAACGGTCGCCACGGCGGCTCGGCCGGCGTCAGCCGGCGATCCTGATCGCGTCGACCGACCAGATCGGCGGGAGCGTCGTCGTGATGCACGACCACGACCGGCCGCTGTCGGCGCTCGCCCA
The DNA here is from genome assembly GCA_035760905.1 of Candidatus Limnocylindrales bacterium. Classification (GTDB taxonomy): domain Bacteria; phylum Chloroflexota; class Limnocylindria; order Limnocylindrales; family CSP1-4; genus DASSHA01. The sequence goes on from DASTSC010000177.1 coordinate 3,942, forward strand.
GAGCTGGCCGGTGCTCGTGCCGAAGTAGACGCCGACCGGGTCGAGATCGTCCCGACCCATCGCCTCGCGCAGGACGTTGAACCAGGCGTTCTCCTGCGGCAGCCCGGCGTCGCCGCGGGTCCACGAGTCACCGCCGTCGTCGGTCCGCCAGACCGCCGCCGCGCCATTGGGCATATACCGGCCCGCCTCGGGCGAGGAGTGGGGGATCGTCCAGGCGACGTTCGGGTCGCGCGGGTGGGCGACCATCGGGAAGCCGAAGTCGTTCGGGAGGTTGTGGGTGATCTCCTCCCAGGTGCGGCCGCCGTCGAACGTCCGGTACACGCCGCAGTGGTTCTGCTGGTAGAGGTGGTTCGGGTCGTCGGGCGCCATGACGAGCTTGTGGACGCACATTCCCGTCTCGGGCGGTGGGCCCGGGATGAAGTCCGCGCGAACGCCCGTGTTTCGGGCCTCCCAGGTCGTCCCGCCGTCCGTCGTCTCGAACGTCCCGACCGCGCTGATCGCCACCCACATCCGGTCCGGATCGGTCGGGTGGGGAACGATCGAGTGGAGGATCAGCCCGCCGGCCCCCGGCTGCCAGCTCGGCCGGCTGGGGTGGTTCGTCAGGCCCTCGACGTGCTGCCAGGTCTGGCCCCGGTCGTCGGATCGGAAGAGGCCGGCGTCCTGGACGCCGGCGTACACGCGCCCGTGCGCCGGGGTGACGCTCCAGACGTTCTTGATCTTCGGGCCGTCGTCGCCATAGCTCAGCCCGGCGCTCGATTGGCTCCACGTCACGCCGAGATCGTCGCTGCGGAAGACCGTCGGGCCATACCAGCTGCTGCCGCCGCCGGCGTACAGCGAACCCGAATCGCGGTCGTACGACACGTCCTGGATCGGCCAGCCCTCGGCAGAGGGTCCGCGGATCGTCCAGTCGTGTCGCGCCTCGTCGCTCTCGACGATGAACGCGCCCTTCTTCGTGCCGACGAGCAGCAGCACCCGATCGCCCACAGCTGATCCCTCCGTGTCGCGTACGAAGGGTAGACGGCCGCAGCCGGCGTGGCTCATCGGTCCGGGCCGGGACCGCCGGACCCGCGGTGGGCCGTGGGCCGGAAGGGCCACTCGGCGGGTTCGATTCGGACCCGATGGCCGTGGTCGCCGCCCTCCGACGCGCCTAGCGTAAGGCTGGAGGAATCGGCGATGCAGCAGCGACGGACGCGCCTCGTGACCCCGCTCGCCCTCGTCGCGATCCTCGCGCTCGTCGCGGGATGCGGCTGGAACGGGGGTGGGCCGCCCTCGCCCACCGCAACGACGCCGGCAGCCTCGCCGATCGAATCGCCGACGCAGCTGCCGACGGCGACACCGACCGATCCACCGACGCCCGGCCCGACCGCCACGCCCGGCCCGACGCCGACGACAGCACCGACGCCGACCGCCCGCCCGACCGCCCGCCCGACCGCTACGCCGCGGCCGACCGCTACGCCGCGGCCAACCGCCCGCCCGACCGCCACGCCGCGCCCGACCGCCACGCCGCGGCCGACCCCGACCCCGACACCGCGCCCGACGGTCGCCCCGCCGAGCGTCCTCGTCCGCCACGGCTCACGCTCGAGCAACGACGTCGCCCTCACCTTCGACATGGGCGGCCGCGTGGGAGACGCCCTCCGGATCGTAAGCTGGCTCGTCGACCATCGCGTCCACGCCACGATCTTCATGACCGGTGAGATGGCCGACAGCGAGAACACGTCGGCGGGCCGGACCGTGCTCGGGATCATCGACGCCCATCCGGACCTCTTCACGCTCGGCAATCACTCGTACACCCACAGGAGCTTCACGACGCTCGGCGCCGCGGAGATCCGCGAGGAGCTGCGCTCGACGGAGGTCGCCCTCGCGAAGTACTGCTCGCAGAACCCGCGGCCGTTCTTCCGCCCGCCCAACGGCGCCTACGACGCGCAGGTCCTCGCCGTCGTGGGAAGCGGGCACTACGCGTACACCGTCACCTGGGACATCGACACGATCGACTGGCGCCCGATCGCCAACGATCCGCCGGGGCCGACGGCCGACGAGATCGTCGCCAAGGTCCTCGGCAACGCTCGAGGCGGCTCGATCGTGCTCATGCATCTCGGTGGCTACGAGACCTACGAGGCGCTGCCGCGCGTGGTCGCCGGCCTCCGCGACGCGGGCTTCGACCTCGTCAGCCTCGACGGGATGACCTTCGGTTGATCCTCGGCCGGCACGCCCCGCGCGCATCATCGGCGCCGTGAGGGTGGTGGCCCGGCAGGCCCGTCACAGCGGGGCCGTGCTCGCGATGCTCGTGGTCGGCGCGCTCCTCGTCGCCTTCGTGGGCGGAGGCCGGACGACGGGAGCGCCGACGTCGGCGTCCGGCTCGGCGAGCCCGGCGGCGCGCCCCTCGGTGCCCTCGACCCCGGTGCCGTCTGCGCCCGACCGGTCGGTCCTCGCCCCGTCGGTCACGGAGCCGTTCGTGCCGGCGGCTGGAGCGCTGGGGTCGGCTCCGATCCGACGCGTCGAGAAGGCGCGGGTCGTGCGGATCGTCGACGGCGACACGATCGTCGTCGACCGTGGGCGCGGGTCGGAGAAGCTTCGCTACATCGGGATGGACACGCCGGAGACCGTCGATCCGCGCAGGCCCGTCGAACCGATGGGCCACCAGGCGGCGGCGGCGAACGCGGCGCTCGTCGATGGCCGGACCGTCTGGCTCGAGAAGGACGTCTCCGAGACCGACCGCTACGGCCGCCTGCTCCGCGACGTCTGGCTGCGCGACGCCTCGCGGCCGAGCGGTTGGCTGTTCGTGGATCTCGAGCTCGTCGCCGAGGGCTTCGCCCAGGTCTCGACCTATCCGCCGGACGTCCGGTACGTCGACGCGCTGCTCGCCGCGCAGCGCGCCGCGCGGGACGCGGGGCTGGGACTGTGGGCCGAGCCCGCGGCGAGCGGTGAGCCCGGCACGAGCCCACTGCCGCTCGTCGGCGGCGGCGGCGCGGGCTGCCAGCCCTCCTACACCCCCTGCCTGCCGATCGTCGACGACCTCGACTGTGCCGACGTCCGGGCGATGGGCGCCGCGCCGGTGCGGGTGAAGGGCCCGGACGTCTACCGCCTCGACGCCGACGGAGACGGCCTCGGCTGCGAGTGACGGGGCCGCCTGCGGTCGGCGCGGGCTACATCGGCGCCGGCAGCCGCGAGGTTGCGCCCGGCGGCAGCCGCGAGCCTGGGCGGCGGTCAGCGGCTCTCGGCGCCCCAGGTCGTCTCCCCGAACGAGAGGGCGACGTGGGTCAGGTCGGCGCGGTCGTCGGCACCGTGCCAGTGCTCCTCGCCCGGCGCGGCCGCAACGACGTCGCCCGGCCCCACCGCGACCTCGTCGTGGTGGGTCGCGACACGCCCGTGCCCGTCGAGGACGTAGAGCAGCTGGCCGTCGGCGTGGCTGTGCCAGCGCGTCCGGGCGCCGTCGCGGAACGTCACGATCCACGCGTTCGGCCGGCCTGGCAGCTCGGCCGCGGGCCCGATCGGGCGGCGTTCGGCGCGACCCATGAAGTTCGGGTCGGGGTCCGTGAGAGCGCCGACCTCGCGGCCGCGGGTCACCTGCATCGCGTCGCTCCTTTCATGCTCCATCCGTGTATCGGCCGTGGCAACGCAAACGCGATCCAGCGGCGCGACCCTCACGTCGTCGGCGGTCGCCGGACCTCGATCCGCGGCAGGACGCCGTCGCCGGTGCGCGTCGCGCCGTAGGCGTAGCGGTCGCCGCGGTTGAGCAGCGTTGCGGCCTCGAACGGCTCCCCGTACTGGTCGAACGCGGTCTCGGCGACCTCGAGCAGGGCCGCGCCCGGGGCCACGTCGAGCAGCGCGGCCGTACCCGGGTCGGCCGAGATCGCCCGGAGCACGACGTCCGCCCGCGAGGAGATGATCCCCGCCCGCTCGCGGAGGGTCGAGTAGAGCGAGGCAGTGGCGAAATCCACGCCCTCGAGCGCCGGCACGAGTCGACCGTGGAGGATCGACCGATCGAGGGCGAGCGGGACACCGTCGATCATCCGGACACGCTCGAGCTCGAAGACGGGCGCCCCGATCGCGATCCGCAGCCGCCCGGCCTCGAGCTCGTTCGCCGCCCTGACGCGCTCGACCCGGACGACCGAGGTCACCTCGAAGCCCTGGCGGCGGGCCCATTCGGTCAGCCCGTGAGGGCGCTCGAGCTGCTCGGTGAGCGCCGTCTGGGCGACGACCCAGCCCTGGCGGCCGCGCGGCTCGACGAGCCGCTGGGAGGCGAGGAGGCGAAGCGCGCGGCGGAGCGTGTTGCGGGCGACCCCGAAGCGGACCCCGAGCTCGCGCTCGGCGGCGAGGCGTTCGCCGGGGGCGAGACGACCGGTGAGGATGTCGGCCTCGAGACGGCGGTGGACGACGACGTAGGCCAGGTCGTCACCGTGGGCGTCGAGGCGCCGTCCGCGAACGTCCCTGGGGGCCAGGCGCAGGTCGCCGGATCCAGCCGCTTGACGCTGGTTCACCTTTGGTTCATGCTCCGCGCTCGTGAAGCTCGCGGTGCTCGGCGGAGGAGGCTTTCGGACGCCGGTCATCTATCGGGCGATCGCCTCCGGCGTCACTCGAACGCGGTACGACGAGCTGGCATTGTATGACGTCGATTCCACCCGCCTCGACCGCATCGAGGCCGTCCTCCGAGGGATCGACGAGACGGACGGACAGACGGTCCGCCACCACGCGACCACGAATCTCGAGGAGGCGGTCGAGGGCGCCGACGTCGTCTACTGCGCGATCCGGGTCGGCGGTCTCGATGGCCGCCTCGTCGACGAGACGGTCCCGATCGCGGAAGGCGCGATCGGCCAGGAGACCGCCGGGGCCGGTGGCATCGCCTTTGCCCTCCGGACGGTCCCCGTCGTGACCGAGATCGCCGAGACCGTCGACCGCTGCGCGCCGGGTGCCCTCTTCATCAACTTCACGAACCCCGTCGGCCTCGTGACGGAGGCGCTCCGGCCGATCCTCGGCGACCGCGTCGTCGGAATCTGCGATGCGCCCGAGGACCTCTGCGGCCGCGTCGCCCGGGCCCTCGGCCGCGAGCCCGCCGAGCTCGCGTTCGAGTACTTCGGGATCAACCACCTTGGCTGGGTCCGGGCCGTCCGGGACGGCGCCCGCGACCTCCTCCCGGAGCTGCTCGAGGACGACGAGCGGCTCGGGTCGATCGAGGAGGGCCGGCTGTTCGGGACCGATTGGCTCCGGTCCGTCGGGATGATCCCGAACGAGTACCTCTTCTACTACTACTTCCGCGACCGGGCGATCGAGGCGATGCGCCAGGGCCACGTCCGGGCGGCCTACCTCCGGGACCAGCAGGCCGCGTTCTACGCCGCGGACGGCGGGCCGGCGGCGTCGCTCGAGGCGTGGCAGCGGACCCTCACCGAGCGCGAGGCGCGCTACATGGAGGAGGCCTGGGACGGGCGCGAGGCGGAGCGCGCCCAGGTCGTCGAGGGGCGGCTGCCGGGCGGCTACGGCGGGTTGGCGCTCGGTCTCGTCGACGCGCTCCGGGGCGGTGCGGGGCCCGCGGTCCGGATCCTCGACGTCGCGAACCGCTCGTCGCTGCCGTTCCTCGACCGCGAGGCGATCGTGGAGCTCCCGTGCGTCGTCGACGCCGGCGGGATCCGGCCGGTCGCGATCGGCGAGGTGCCGATCGAGGCGGCCGGGATCGTCCTCCAGGTCCGCGCCGCCGAGCGAACCGCGATCGACGCCGCCCGGAGCCGATCGCGGCGACTCGCGGTCAAGGCCCTCGCGATCCATCCCCTCGTCGGCTCCGTCGACCTCGCCGAGCGGATCCTCGCCGGCTACCTCGCCCGCAACCCGCTGCTCGCCGAGGTCCTCACGTGAGGCCCGAAGTCGCCTGCGTCGGCCATCCGTTCCTCGATCTCATCTTTCGTGGCCTGGCGGCGATCCCCGCGCCCGGCGAGGAGCAGGTGGCCCGCGAGCTCGCCATCGTCCCCGGGGCGATCGCGAACGTCGCCTACGCGCTGCGCCGTCTCGGGCTCGACGCCGTCATCTGTGCCCCGATCGGATCCGACCCGGCGGGACGGCTCCTCAAGCAGCTCCTCGACGAGGCCGGCGTCCCCTGGATCGGCCGCGCGTCGACCAGCACCCCGGTCTCGGTCGCCCTGCCCGCCGCCGGCGACCGCGCCTTCGTGACGGCAGCGCCGCCGCCCGAGATCGACACCGAGACGCTGGCGTCGCTCGAGCCCCGCGCGGTCGTCGCCGACCTCCCGAACGTGGCGCTCCTGCCCTCGCTCGCCACGCACCCACGGGTGTACGCGGTCCTCGGCGACCCGGAGGTCCAGGCGCTGGCCGGGAGGCTCCCGGCGTCGCTCGACCACGTCTGCGCGCTCATTCTCAACGAACGCGAGGCGCGGGCATTGACGGGCCTTGCCGAGCGGGACGCGGCCGCGCGCCGGCTGGCCGGCCTCGGGACGACCGTCGTCATGACCTGCGGACCCGACGGCGCCGTCGCCGCGCAGCCCGACGGAACGGTCGCGCGCGCGAGCGCGATCGAGGTCGAGGCCGACGACACGACGGGGGCCGGCGACCTGTTCACGGCGGCCTGGGTGCGGGCCGACCTGGCCGGCCAGCCACTCGACGAGCGGCTGGCGTTCGCGACGCGCTACGCCTCGATGTCGCTGGCGGCGACGCCGGCCGGTCGGCAGAAGGGGCTCACGCTCGAGGAGGTCATGCAGGAGGTGTGACGACGACCTGAACCGGGCCCGACGACCGAGTCGGGCGAGCAAGTCCGTGAGCGGAGGAGAAGGTGTGGCTGAGCTCGATCGATTGATCATGAACCGGCGTCGATTCCTGCAGCTCGCTGCGGTGACGGGCGTCGTCGCGGCGTGCAGCCCGTCGACGGGCTCGAGCAGTGCCCCGGGCGGTTCCGGCGGGGCCGGTGGCGGCTCGGTGAGCGGCGCGATCACGGTCTCGTATCCCGACGAGGCCGGGTTCAAGCCGAAGTACGTGGAGCAGGCCGCGGCGGCCGTCAAGGGCCAGTTCCCGGGCACGGATGTCAAGATCGATCTCCAGAAGATCGGCGACGACGACTACTACACGAAGCTGCTCCTGGCGCTCGACGGCAACGACTTTCCGGACGTCTTCCACTTCGGCGGGGGCTCGATCGGCGAGCTCGCCGACGCGGGCTACATCGAGCCGCTCAATGACTACCTGTCGCAGTGGGCCGACTGGAGCCAGTACCCCGACTCGGTCAAGCTCGGCGTCACCTACAAGGGCCAGGTCTGGGCGATCCCGTACGGGCTCGACATGCGCTGGCTCTATTTCCGCAAGGACGACCTCCAGAAGGCTGGTCTGCCGGCCGACTGGCAGCCGGCCAACGTCCAGGGGATCCTCGACGCGGCGACCGCGGTGAAGCAGGCGAACGAGAGCAACGTCCTGCCGTACGCCCTCTACGCCGGCCCGGCCGGCTCGAGCGGGACGGCGGACCACGCGTTCGTGCCGCTCCTCTGGGCCTACGGCGGCGATCTCCAGGACAAGGACGGCAAGTGGATCGGCGACAGCCCGGCCACGCGCAAGGTCATGGCCTACTACGCGACGGCCTACGGCAACGGGCTCGTGCCGAAGGAGATCCTCACGACGACCAAGCCGTGGACGGCGATGCGCGAGAAGCTCGGCAACGGCCAGCTCGCGCTCCTCTTCGAGGGCGGCTGGGTCTACGGCGGCTGGGCCAAGGCCGACAAGGCCGCGACCGAGCAGAACGTGGGCTACGTCCTCCACCCGACCGAGAGCGGCGGCCCGTCGTTCACGATCGGCGGCCCGGGCACGTGCTGGTACATCACCTCGAAGAGCAAGAACAAGCAGCTCGCCTGGGAGTTCATCAAGGCGATGAACACCGCCGAGATCGTCGGCAAGCTCAACGCCGAGGATCCCCACCCGGTGGCCCGGGCCGACGCCGCCGAGATCCCCGAGTTCAAGTCCGACCCGTATCTCGTGGCGTCGACCGAGGCCCTCAAGAAGGCCCGGTTCACCGCGCCCGATCCGAACTACCCGAAGGTCCAGCAGGCGATCCAGGCGGCCACCGCCCGCGTCGCCTCGGGCCAGGTTCCGCCCGACCAGGGCGCCCAGATGTACACCGACGACCTCAAGCAGGCCATCGGTGCCGACAAGGTGACCACGCAGTCGTGATCCGCGGTCGTGCCGG
>DASTSC010000178.1:0-1953 GCA_035760905.1 Candidatus Limnocylindrales bacterium
GATCGAGACGTTCAAACCGGCCCTCGGCGTCCACGGCCATATCCACGAGTCGGGCGGGGAGCGGCGAATCGGCGACACGCTCTGCGTGAACGCCGGCTCAGAGTCGAGCATGGGCATCCTGCGCGGCTTCCTGGTCGACCTGTCCGAACGCGGTGTGGAACGGACGCTCCGCGTCGAAGGCTGAGCTCGCGGGCCGGCGGGAGCGCCGCCGAAGCCCGTACGACGACGTCGCGGCGCACACCGTCCCGAGGGGCGGCGCCGGTCGGCCGCGCCCGAATCCCGCCCCCGAATCCGGTCGGCCGCGCCCGGTTCCTTCATACGCACGCCACACGAGCGTTAGGAACAGTTGGCAGCGGGGAGGCGGAGCGATTCGCGCCGAGTTGCACGTTCCCGGCTAACTCTCGCCGTCCGTGGCCCGAATCGGCTCCGGCTCTGTTTCCAATGCTCCGGTGGCGTGCGTTTGACAGAGAACGCTGCTGCCGCCGACATCGGACGTCGGACGCCCGCTTCGACCGGGCCACGTTCCGCACGGCGCTCGGGCGATGGCGGATGCCCCCGACCCGGCGCACAATCCGAGGCCCACGAACGACGACCCCGCGGCGCGACGCCGGCACACACCCCGAGGAGAGGCCGATGGCGACGGTGATGGAACAGGTCGAGACGAAGCAGCAGCTCATCGGCGGCCGCTGGGTCGACAGCGCGTCGGGCCAGACGATCGACGTCGAGAACCCGGCCAACGGGCAGGTGATCGCCCGGGTGCCACGCTCCGCCGCGGAGGACGTCGATCGCGCCGTCAAGGCGGCCCAGAAGGCCTGGGACGACGGCTGGAAGGATTCGACGCCGCAGGACCGGAGCCTCGCCCTCCTCAAGCTCGCGGACGCGATCGAGGCCCGGGCCGACGAGATCGGCCGGCTCGAGTCGCGCAACGCGGGCAAGCCGACCCAGGCGGCGATCGAGGAGGTGCCGGTCGTCGTCGACAACCTGCGCTTCTTCGCCGGCGCCTGCCGGGTCATGGAGGGCAAGGCCGTCAACGAGTACCTCGCCGGCCACACCTCGATGATTCGGCGTGACCCGGTGGGGGTCGTCGCGTCGATCGCGCCGTGGAACTACCCGATCATGATGGCGGGCTGGAAGGTCGGGCCCGCGCTCGCCGCGGGGAACACGGTCGTCCTCAAGCCGTCGGCGCGAACGCCGCTGACCGCGCTCGTCCTCGGCGAGATCGCCGCAGAGATCCTGCCGCCGGGCGTGCTCAACGTCATCACCGGCACGGGTGACGAGGTCGGCCCGGCGCTCGTCGGTCATCCGGGGATCGGGATGGTCTCGGTGACTGGCGATACCGACACCGGCAAGAAGATCGCCAAGCTCGCGGCCGACACGGTCAAGCGCCTCCACCTCGAGCTCGGCGGCAAGGCCCCGGTGCTCGTCTTCGACGACGCCGACCTCGACTACGTCGCCGAGCAGATCCGCTACTTCGGCTATTGGAACGGCGGCCAGGACTGCACGGCGGCGACCCGGATCATCGCCGGGCCGAAGGTCTACGACGCCTTCGTCTCGAAGCTCGCCGACCAGGTCGGCCAGATCACCTACGGCGACCCGGGCGAGGGTGAGGTCGAGATCGGCTCGCTCATCGCGAAGGCCCAGGCCGACAAGGTCGAGGGCATGGTCGACCGGGCCCGGTCGTCTGCCGGCGGCGGGGAGGTGGTGGTCGGCGGCACGCGCCCCGACCGCCCCGGCTACTACTACGCGCCGACCGTGATCGCCGGGCCCGACCAGAAGAGCGAGATCGTCCAGGACGAGGTCTTCGGGCCGGTGACGACGGTCCAGCGGTTCAGCGACGAGGAGACCGCGATCGCCTGGGCGAACGACGTCCGGTTCGGGCTGGCGTCGTCGGTCTTCACCGCCGACATCGGCCGCGCGATGCGGGTCGCCAAGGCGCTCCAGTTCGGCACGGTC
>DASTSC010000179.1:0-8378 GCA_035760905.1 Candidatus Limnocylindrales bacterium
ATCATCTTCGTGCCCGCGACGAGGAAGAACGGCAGAAGGAGGACGCCGACCGTCACGATCCCGGCCACGACGTAGGCGACGAGCGGCCGCAGCCGGTCCTGCTCGCGGCGAACCTCGACGACGAGCCACGCGAAGACCGCGGCCGCGGTCACGACCCCCCAGATCTGGATGGCTCCGCAGGCGCCGATGAGCGCGCCGACGAGCGCGGCGCGACGCCAGCCGAGCGGGGCCGGACCGCCGTCGGGTCGCGCGGGTCGCCAGGCCATCGCCAGCAGGGCCAGGAGCAGCAGCGTGTTCTGGGGCCCGACGAGCCAGGTCGATCGTTCCGTGTAGATGGGGACGATCCAGACCGCGTAAAGCGCGGCCGAGGCGAGGGCCGCGAGCCGGCCGGCCCGGGCGGCAACCAGCCCGACGAGCACCGTGTTGAGCGCGCCGAGGAGCATGAACCCGAGGCGCGCGGCCATGAACGCGGCCGCATCGGAGACGACGAAGCTGAGGGCCGCGAACGGCGAGAGGACGTAGACGATGCCCGGCGGATGGAGCATGTAGAAGTCGCGGTAGACGACGCTGCCCCGCATGAGCGCGAGCGCGGTGCCCATGTAGACGCCGTCGTCGTAGTCGATGTACCCGCGCAGGCCACCAGTCGCGAGGACGGGCACGAGCCGCGCGAGGAAGGCGAGGATCGCGAGGCCCAGCAGCGACACCACGAGGCGCCGATCGCCGAGGCTCGTCGGGATGCTCGTCGGGATGCTCGGTCTGGCCGCCACGGCGGCCCGCTCGTCCGTGTCGGTCACTCGCGAAAAGATACGGGTCCCGACGACACCAGGCGGCCGACTTGCCGCGGACCGCGCCCTACCCGCCAGGAAGGAAGATCCGGACCCGGCCCACGTCGCGCTCGACGGGAAACCGCGCCCGGATCGCGGCCCACGTGTCCGCCGAGAGGCCATTGCTGAAGTCGCGGCGGATGAAGGCGGCGGCGTCGCTTCCCGTGTAGTACGCCCGCATGGCCGCCTGGTACTCGGGCTGGTGTGGACGCGTCCGCCGGGTGGTGCCGGGGTCGCGATCGGTCTCGTACGACACGCCGGTCGGACTGACGAGGAGCGGGCACCCGTTGTCGAGCATCTGCCGCATCGCGCCGGTGAGGATCAGGAGCGTCGGCGAGTCCGACGTCGGGCATCGCGCGTCCCGAAGCAGCAGCGAGACCGCCCGGGCCGGGAACGCCTGCGTCGGCGCCTTCATGTGAACGGCCTTCGGGAAGAGCGTGATCGCGAGCGCCACGGACAGCGCCGCCGCATAGGCGACCGGCACGATCGGCACGCGAGCGCGCCGCCACCGGGCGACGGCCTCTCCCAGCACTGCCGCGGCGCTGCCGAGGCAGAGCGCCGCGACCGGCGCGTACCAGCCGGCGTAGTGGCGGAAGAACGACGGCGACACGAGGAGGAGGAAGCCGGCCTGCGCGGCCATCACGCCGGCCCAGAGCCGGACGATCGGTCGGCGCCAGGCAGCGAGTCCCGCGGCCGCCGCGATCGCGACGGCCCCAACCACGACGCCGACGTGCGCGAGCGGCACCCGCACCGTGGCCGCAGGCAGGCCCTCCATCCCGACGAGCCGACGAATGAGCGCAACGTGGTCGGTGCCCCGCCCGAGCTGGTCGAAGATGATGATCCTGATCATCCGTGGGCCCGCGGCCACGAGAAACGGGGCGAAGAGCACCGCGATCGTGACGAGCCCACCCGCAACGTACGCCGCGGTCGGACGCTGCCAGCCTCCAGGCTGCCTCCGGGTTCGCCAGGCGATCCAGACCAGGATGACGAGGGCGGGCAGGGCGGCCCAGATCTGGATCGCGCCGCAGATGCCGAGGAGCGCGCCGGCGAGGCCGCAGCGGCGCCAGCCGAGCCGGGGCGCGGCCTCCGGCTCGCCGTCCCCGGGCTGCGCGGTCGACCGGGGCCCGGCGAGGACGAGGAGAGCCAGCAGGAGAGCGGTGTTCTGTGGGCCGACGAGCCACGTCGATCGCTCGACGTAGATCGGAACGATCCAGACGGCGTAGAGCGCCGCGGCCGCGATCGCGGCGGCGCGGCTGAGGCGCGCCGCCACCGCGCCTACGAGGAACGTGCTGACCGCCCCGAGGGCCATCATCCCGAGACGCGCGGCGGCGAACGCATTCGCGTCGGACACGGCGAAGCTGAGCAGGGCGAACGGCGAAAGGACGTAGACCATCCCCGGTGGGTGGAGCATCACGAAATCGCGGTACACGATCCGGCCCCGGACGAGCGCGAGCGCGCTGCCCATGTAGACGCCGTCGTCGTAGTCGATGAAGCCATGGAGGCCGGCGCTCGCGAGGACCGGGACCAGGCGGGCGACGAATGCGACGACGGCGAGTCCGAGCAGACCGAGCAGGAGGCGTCGGTCCATGCCGAGGCGTCCCGCGACCCGCTCCGTCAGTCCGCTCATTCCGCTGGCACCCCTCGCCTCACGCGTCGACTGTATGTTGGCGAAACGCGCGTTGCCGCGTTGACCGGCGTCGCCGCCCCTGCCTAGACTCCGTTCGGCGCGGCCTCGTCCCGGCATGCCCGCATGCGCGGCCAGGCCCGCCGTCGGAACCAACGCGGAGGATTCGTCCCCCAGTGGACACCGGACCCAGTCGTCAGCGGCGCGTGGGCGCCGCATGGATGGGTACCGTCCCGCCATTCCGCGGATCGCGCTGACGGCCTGACCTCGCTCCGGGGGTCCGGCCTCCGGGCGGTGCGCCTCGGGCGGGCTCGGGCCCGCTCGCGAGGTGGCAGATGCTCTACCTGAGCCAGGCGACAGGTCGCCCTGTGCTCGATCGGCAGGGCGAGTCGATCGGCAAGGTCGACGACCTGATCGTCGCCGTCGGCGATCGCTACCCGCCGGTCACCGGCCTCGTCGTCGGAACCGACCGACGCCAGATCTTCGTGCCCTGGTCGTCCGTGGCGTCGCTCGACCTCGACGGCGCGCGCCTCCGGGCACGGACGATCGACATCGCGAAGTTCCGCCAGCGCCCGAACGAGATCCGGCTGCGGACGGACCTGCTCGACAAGCAGATCGTCGACATCGACGGCCGCAAGGTCGTCCGGGTCAACGACCTCCGGCTCGACGAGATCGAGGGCTCGCTGCGACTCGTCGCCGTCGACGTCGGCGCGGCGGGGCTCCTCCGGCGACTCGGGTTCGAGGGCGCCTACCGGATCGTCGCCCGCAACCTCCGGCTGCCGCTGCCCGAGCGCTACATCGACTGGGAGGACGTCGATCCGGTCGAGACGTCGGTCGCCTCGATCAAGCTGCGCGTGCCCCATGGCGGCCTCGCCGAGCTTCATCCGGCCGACCTCGCCGCGATCATCGACCAGCTCGCACCGAAGGACCGGGCGGGCGTCCTCGCCTCGCTCGACGACGAGGCCGCCGCCGACGCGATCGAGGAGATGGAGCCAGGAACGCAGGTCGAGGTCCTCGAGGACCTCGAGCCGGAGCGGGCGGCCGACATCCTCGAGGAGATGAGCCCCGACGACGCGGCGGACCTCGTGGCCGATCTCTCCGACGAGACCCGCGAGGAGATCCTCGCCCTCATGGAGCGGGACGAGGCGGCCGAGGTCCGGCAGCTGCTCGGCTACGCCGAGGACACCGCCGGCGGGATCATGACGACCGAGTTCGTGGCGATCCCGGAGTCGCTCACCGCCGCCGAGACGATCGACCGGCTGCGCGAGCTCGAGCCGGACGCCGAGACGATCTACTACATCTACGTCACCGACGCGGCCGATCGGCTTGTCGGGGTGCTCTCGCTGCGTGACCTCATCGTCGCCCGCCCGGAGCAGCGGATCTCCGAGGTGATGATCCGCGAACCGGTTGCCGTCGGCGTCGATGCCGACGAGGACGAGGTGGCCCAGGTCGTCGCTCGCTACAACCTCCTCGCGGTGCCGGTCGTCGACGAGGAGAGCCGCCTCGCCGGGATCGTCACCGTCGACGACGCGATCGACACGATCCTGCCCGGAGCGTGGAAGCGACGGCTGCCTCGGCTGTTCGACCGCGACCGTGACCGTGACCGCGAGCGCGAGCGCGACCGGCGGCCGGAGGGACCGCCGGAGGGGCGGGCGGATGCCCCCGAGTCGTCCGATCGTGCGGGGACGGGGCGGCGCTGATGCCGCAGCTTCCGTCGGTCCGCGACGTCGCCCGGGGCGCGGCCCGAGCCGGGTCGCCGGCACGAGCCGTTCGCGCGGCCCGGGACGTCCGGGCGCGGGCGGCGGAGCGCGCGGGACGAGTGGGGCCGGCCGGGAAGGTCGGCGCCCCGCCGCGGCCGGGCCTCCTCGAGCGGCTCGCCGATCGAATCGCGTCGCGCGAGGTCCTCCGCCTGCGCGGCCGGTTCCGCGGCCGGCGCGGCGTCCTCGCGTTCCTCGCGGTCATGGGACCCGGGCTCATCGCCGGGATCGCCGGCAACGACGCCGGCGGCATCGCCACCTACTCGCAGGTCGGCGCCGTGGCCGGCCTGTCGCTGCTGTGGCTCTTCCCGGTCACGATCGTCATCCTCGCGATCGTCCAGGAGATGGCGGCCCGCCTCGGGGTCGTGACCGGGCAGGGGCTGTCGGATCTGATCCGGGACCGGTTCGGTGTCCGCTGGACGGCGTTCGCGATGCTCGTGCTGCTCGTGGCGAACGTCGCGAACACCGTCGCCGAGTTCTCCGGGGCCGCGGCGGCGCTCGAGATCTTCGGCGTCTCGCGCTATCTCGTGGTGCCGATCGTCGCGGTCGGGATCTGGGCGCTCGTGCTCTTCGCCTCCTACCGCGCTGTCGAGCGGGTCTTTCTCGCCACCGCGCTCGTGTTCGTCGCCTACATCGCCTCGGCGTTTCTCGTCCGGCCCGACTGGGGCGACGTGGGCCGGGCCCTCGTCACGCCGTCGTTCGACCCCTCGCCGTCGATCCTGCTGTTGATGGTCGCGCTCGTCGGCACGACGATCACGCCCTACATGCAGTTCTATCTCCAGAGCGCCGTGGCCGAGAAGGAGATCGACGAGGAGGAGCTGCGGCTCGAACAGGCCGACGCGATCGGCGGCGCGGTCTGGACGAACGTCATCGCGGTCTTCATCGTCGTCGCGACCGCGCTCACGATCGGCGGCCTCGAGATCTCGTCCGCGGCCGACGCCGCCCGGGCGTTGGAGCCCGTCGCCGGATCGCTCGCCGAGGGCCTGTTCGCCGTCGGGCTGTTCGGCGCGTCGGTCCTCGCCGCCACGATCATGCCGATCTCGACTGCCTTCGTGATCTGCGAGGCATTCGGCTGGGAGTCCGGCGTCGGCAAGCGCTTCGGCGACGCTCCGGCCTTCTTCTCGATCTACACCTTCGTGCTCGTGCTCGGCGCGCTGGTCGTGCTGCTGCCGGGCGTGCCGCTCGTGCCGGTGATCCTCGCCTCGCAGAACCTGCAGGGCCTGCTGCTGCCGGTCGTCCTCGTCTTCATGGTCCTGCTCGTCAACGACCGCCGGCTCATGGGCCGGCACGCGAACGGTCGGGTGGCGAACGTGCTCGCCTGGACCGCCGTCGGGCTGGTCGTGGCGCTCGACGCGGTCCTCCTCGGCGTCTCGGCGCTCGGCGTCGTGGGAATCCAGGTCGGCTGAGGGGTACGCGCGAGCCCCTCAAGCCCAGCGGCCGGTTCCCGCCGTCCTCATGCTTGTTCTCGGCTCGAGAACGAATCCCGGAGGCGACGGGCCGAATCCCGCCTGGCGTTCTCCGGGCGCGAACGGATGCCGCACGGAGGCCGGCGCTCCGCCGGATTCGTTCTCCGGCGAGGAACACGCCCGAACGAACGGACGGTGGAGTCCGGCCGCGGTGTGCTCCGCCGGCCTCCCCCGGCGGCCGCGGCGCTCCGCCGGCCTCCCGGCCGCCGCTGTGCTCGGTCCGCCTCCCCCGGCGGCTGCTGTTGCTCCGTCGGCCTCCCCCGGCGGCCGCTATGCTCCAGAAGCACGCGCTGCGGACGAACACGCAGGCTTCGGCGCACTTTCCGTCGATTTCGTGCGCCTGTCCTGCACGCTCGTTCGGAGGTGGTGCTCCTCAAGCACAGGCGCCTCCGGGCCGCGCGCTCAGCCTCGGCTCGCCGCTCAGCCTCGGCTCGCCGCTCGCGACCGCACGGTCCGCACGAAGTCGGCGTAGTCAGCGTAGGGCGCACGGGAGCGTCGGATCGCGGCAAGCCACACCGGCTGGGCCGACGGTCGTTCGATCGGCGCCTGAGAGGCGCCGCCGCCCGCCGACCAGCAGGCCTGTGACGGCCCGCCCGGCACGCTCGCGCCCGTGAACATGCTCGACCGATTCACCACGCTCGGCGGCGGCCTCGATCATCCCGAGGGCGTCGCCTGGGATCCGGACGCCGGCGTCCTCTATGCCGGCGGCGAGGCCGGGCAGCTGTACCGGGTCACGCTCGACGGCGGCGTCGACCAGGTCGCCTCCACGGGCGGCTTCCTGCTCGGGATCGCGGTCGCCGGCGACGGGACCGTGTTCGCCTGCGACGTCGCGGCAGGTGCGGTCGTCCGGATCGATCCCGCCAGCGGTCGCTGCGAGCGGTTCGCCGATGGCGACGGTGCGGGCGATCGGATGCGCGCGCCGAACTGGCTCGCGTTCGACCGCGGCGGCTCGCTGTTCGTCACCGATTCCGGCGACTGGGGCAAGGCCGACGGCCGCGCCTGGATCGTCGACCGGGACGGGACGGCGCACGTCTGGACCGACGCCGCCAATCGCCTGCCGAACGGCTGCTGCCTGACCGCCGAGGAGGAGGCGCTCCTCGTCATCGAATCGAACGGCCCGTGCGTCACCCGCGTTCCGATCATGGACGACGGGTCGGCCGGCGAGCCCGAGTCCTTCGCCGAGCTGCCCGACACCGTTCCCGACGGGATCGCCCTCTGCGCCGATGGGTCGGTCCTCGTCTCGTGCCAGCGCCCCGACGCCGTGTACGTCATCCCGCCCGAGGGCGGCTCCGCGACGCTTCTCGTCCACGATCCGACCGGACAGCTCCTCGGCTCGCCCTCGAACGTCTGCTGGGCCGGGCGCCACCTCGACCGGCTCGTCACCTCGAACCTCGGCCGCTGGCACCTGGCGACCGCGGACCTGTCGGACATCGGCCTGCGCGGCGCGCCGCTGCCCCGCCCGTTCGCCGCGTCAGCCCGGCGCTGACGAGCCGAGGCCGGCCGGCTGCCGTCCGCCCGGCGCTGACAACCGGGCGCGCGCCTCCGGGACCGCACGCCAAGGGCCACCCGCGGCGTCCGTGGGCGCCGCGACGGATGGCACAATCCGAACGTGCCCGACCCCGGGGATCGCCTGCGCCGGCGGCTCGTCCTCGTCGAACGGCTCGAGCACGTTCCACCGCCGGCGTCCTACGCCGACGTCCTCGTCCTCGACGCGTCGTGGACGCCGCTCCCCGGGGATCGATCGGACCTCGTTCCGCTCCGACCGACGCTCGCCCGCGTCCTCGACCGGGTGAACCTCTTCGACGGCTCGCTCGACGTGCTCGATCGATGGGCCGCGGCGGCGGGCGCGCCGGCCGTCTACCGGGTGGGCGAGATGACGTGGTGGTTCCGCGTCCGGCTCACCGCCCGCTGGCCGATCCACGAGGTGATGCTCTGGGACGCCGTCCTCCGCGAGATCGCCCCCGCCGGCCGCTACGACGTCCTCGAGGTCCCCGTCGAACGACCCTGGCTCGGTGTCGCCGCCCGTCTCCACGTGGCCGGAACCACCTCGACCGTCGTCGAGCGACCGCCCGCACCGGCGCTACCGAAACAGCGGGCCGTACCGAGGATCCCGACACTGCCAGACGCCGAGGCGGCTGGTCCGACGGCGACCGACGGAGAACGCCGGCCGCGGCGGCGGTCACTCCCGCGTCGGTTCGCTCGGGCCGTCCTCGGCCGCGTCCGCGGCCCCGAGTGGGAACGGCGGGCGGCGCTCGAGGCCGAGCGACGCCGCGCGGCGCGGGCGGCGCAGGTCCGGGCGCGCCGTGATGCCGCGCTCGAGGCGCGCGTCGCGGGTCTCGAATCACGCCCGGGCGGCGTGCTCGTGGTCGCGACCGCGGGCTTCTTCCAGCTCGTGGAGTCGCCCCGCGGTTCGCGGTTCGCGGATCCGCACCTCGCCCCGGTCGCCGATGAGGTCGCGGCCCGGGGCGTGCCCGTGATCACCCTGGGCCTCCAGCTCGACCACCACCGGCGCGCCGACTGGCGGCTCATCGAGTCCGACCCGACCCTCGTCCCGCAGTCGCTCCTCAAGCCGCGCTGGGGCGACCCTGGCGACGAGGAGATCGAGGTCCCGGACGTCGACGGCTTCCTCGCCTGCGACGAGACCGTGGTCGAGGTCGAGGGCCGCGACTTCGGATCGGCGGTCCGCGCGGCGCTCGCCGACGAATAC
>DASTSC010000180.1:0-50814 GCA_035760905.1 Candidatus Limnocylindrales bacterium
GCGAGAGTCGACTGGCGGTTGCCAGTTACTTCGTTTTGCCGCCTGTTTTACGAGGCCTGACGGCACCTCGGCTCGCGTTCCCTGACAGCCAGGTCCTGTCGAAACCACGCATCCCCACAGGAACCGAACGGCTGTTCGGATCTCCATTCTAGCCGAGCTGCTCGCTCCCGCCAAGCCCCGCCGATCCCGCAGACGGCTCGACGAGGTCGTCGTACTCGCGGTGCCGGCGCAGCCAGGCGGCCACGAACGGGCAGGCGACGCGAACGCGGAGGCCGTTCGTGCGGGCGTCCTCGAGGGCGAACCGGGCGATGGCGCTGCCGACCCCGCGGCCCTCGAAGGCGGGATCCACCTGGGTGTGGACGAGCGTGATCCGGCCGGGCCGCCGGCGGTACTCGAGGAAGCCGGCCGTGGCCCCGTCGAGGTCCGCCTCGAACCGGCTCCGGTCGGACGCGTCGGCGATCACCGGCCGTGAGTCGCTCATCGGCGCTGGGCCTCGGCCAGCTCCCGCTCCACGTCCCGGCGGGCGTCCCTGGCCGCGATCTCGCGGCGACGGTCGTGCCACTGCTTGCCGCGGGCGAGCCCGAGCTCGACCTTGGCCTTGCCGCGGCCGGTGATGTAGAGACGGAGCGGCACGATCGTCTGGCCCTTCGCCTTGGCCCTGCCCATGAGCTCGTCGATCTCGCCCCGGTGGAGGAGGAGCTTTCGGTCGCGGCGCGGCTCGTGGTTCCAGCGGTTGCCGCCGGCCCAGGGCGCGATATGGGCGCCGATGAGCCAGGCCTCGCCCCGCTCGACGCGCGCGTACGCGTCGGCGAGGTTGACCTTGCCGTCGCGGACCGACTTGATCTCCGTTCCGGTCAGGACGAGGCCGGCCTCGAACGTGTCGTCGATGTGGTACTCGTGGCGCGCCTTCCGGTTGACCGCGATCGTCCCGGTCCCGCGCCTGTGCTCTTCGGGCATCCGTGCTCCGTGCTCGCCGGGGACGCACGAACGCCGGCCCCTATTCGGGACCGGCGTCCGTTCTGCGTTCCCAACTCGCTGGATCCGTCGTCAGGCGGCGGACTCCTGCGAGGTGGTGCTGCGACTCGAACAATCGGTCACTGCACATCACCTCCTTTCGTTCGGGCCAAGCCTACCGGCCGCCGCCCCGCAGATGCAAGCGCCAACCTCGTCGCCGATGGTCCCCTACGCCGCGGGATCGAGCGCGCTCGTCTCGCCGCCGGTCACGATCGAGACCGCCCTGTCGAGGGCGGGGTCGCTGCCGGCCGGCGTGTTCGCCGGAACGGTGACGGGCACGTCGGGCGTGATCCCGGTGCCGTTGATCCAGTTCTGCTTCGGGGTGAGCCAGCGGGCCACGGTCAGCCGGAACCCGCCGTTGCCGTCCTGGAGGTCGTGCCACTGCTGGACGGTGCCCTTGCCGTACGACGTCTGGCCGACGAGCGTGGCCCGGCCTGTCTCCTGGAGGGCGGCCGCCACGATCTCGCTCGCGGAGGCCGAGCCCTTGTCGATGAGGACCGCGACCTTGATCGAGGGATCGGTCGCGGCGCCGTTCGGCTCGGCGTCGACCTCGAGCTTCGAGCCCCGGGCGTCCTGCTGCCAGTAGATCGGGCCCGAGGCGATGAACTGGCTGGCGATGCTCCGGGCCGCGGTGACGAACCCGCCGGGGTTGCCGCGCAGGTCGAGGACGATCGCCTTCTCGCCGCCGCCGACGTCGTGCTTGACCGCGTCGGCGACCGCGGTCGCGGCCGCGTCCGAGAAGCCCGTGATGCGGATGTAGCCGACCGCTCCCCCGGCGAGGTCCCTCGTGATCACCTCCTGCTGGTGGATGACGTCGCGGGTGATCGTGATGTCGAGGGGCTTGGAGCCGGCCCGGTCGACGGTGACCGTGACATCGGTGCCCTTCGGGCCGCGGATCGCGTCACGGACCTGGTCGATCGTCTGGCCGTCGACCGTCGTGCCGTTGACGGCCGTGATCACGTCCGCCGGCCTGACCCCGGCCTTCTCGGCCGGCGAGCCCTGGATCGGCGAGACGATCGTGAGCCGGCAGTCGGGACCGAGCGGCGAGCAGTCGCTGTCCTTGCCCGACGCGTCCTTCGTCGCGATCTCGGCGCCGATGCCCTCGAACTCGCCGTTGATCCCCTGCAGGCTCTGCTGGAACTCGTCGCTCGTCATGTACGAGCTGTAGGGGTCGTCGAGGGCGGTGATGAGGCCCTTGATCGCACCGTCGACGAGGACCTTCTTGTCGATCGGCCCACCGGCGTAGTTGTCGACGACGAAGTGGTAGGCCGACCAGAACGGGGCGAAGACGGCCTCGTCCCCGGCAGGCGTCCCCGGCGTCGCGGCCTGGCGGTTGCCGAGCAGCCAGCCCGCGCCGAACAGCGCAGAGCCGGCGAGGATCGCGACGAGCGCGATCGCGACGCCGGCGATCGGGATCCGCCGTCCCGGCTGCGCCGGGACCGTCACGGGGCCGGGTGGCGCGACGAACGAATCGGGCGACGCGGGGGCGGTCGAATCCGGAGGATGGGGCGAGAGCATTCGGACGTCCTGTTCGCGATCGGTCGGCGGGCAAGGCTAGCGCGCCTCGCTCGATCCTACGTTCGGGCGCTCGGCGGCGGGTTCGGCCACGAACGAAACTTCACGCGACCTTCGCGCGACGCCCGGTCAGCGGATGAGGTAGGTCCGGACCGACAGCCACGAGCCGAAGACGCCGAGCCCGATCCCCGCTCCGGCGACGAGGAGGACGAGGTCGCGGGCGAGCGACCCGAAGTGGAGCGGCAGGACGCGGAAGAAGTCGAACATGAACCGGCCGAGCGGGTCGGCCACGACCGCGAGCACGGCGAGCGTGACCGCGGCCCCGAGGATCCCGACGAACGCGCCCTCGAACACGAACGGCCAGCGGATGAACGCGTCCGACGCGCCGACGAGGCGCATGACCTCGATCTCCTCCGACCGGGCGAAGACCGCGAGCCGGATCGTGTTGACGATGATGAACAGCACGATCAGCCCGATGACGAGGAGGATGACGAGCCCGGCGGTTCGCAGGACGTTCGTGACGGTCAGGAGGTTGTCGACGAGGCTGTGGATGTCCTTGACGCCGTCGCGGGCGACCCCGTCGCTCGCCCGGAGATCGTCGAGGACCGTCCCGAACACGCGCGGGTCCTTGAGCTTCACGTTGATGCTCGGGTGGAGGGGGTTGGTGTCGAGGTACTGGGTCAGGTCCTGCTCGCCCTGCGCCTCGAGGGTGGCCCGGAAGCTGGCGAGGGCGTCGGCCTTCGAGACAAAGGTGACGTCCGAGACCTCCGGGTGGGCGTGCATTGCCGCCTCGATCGCAGCGACCTGTGTCGGCGTCACGCTGTCGTTGAGATCGGCGACGACCTCGACCTTCTGCTCGACGAACTGGAGCCCCGCGGTCAGCCCGGACTGGATGATCCAGAACCCGGCGAGCAGGAGGAGCATGAGGATCATCGTCGCGGTCGCGGCCAGGCTCATGACCGCGTTGCGCCAGAAGCCCTGCCAGGCGCGCCGGATGCTGAAGGCGACGAAGCGGATCACCGGCCGCTAGTCCTGGCGGTGGTAGCCGCCGCCGACCTCGTCCCGGATCACCCGGCCCTCCTCGAGGGCCACGACGCGCTTGCGGAGGGCGTTGACGACCTCGGCGTTGTGGGTCGCCATGAACACGGTCACGCCGAGCTCGTTGATCCGGAGGAGGAGCTGGATGATCTCCCAGCTGATGAGCGGGTCGAGGTTGCCCGTCGGCTCGTCGGCGATGATCACCCGGGGGTCGTGGACGAGGGCCCGGGCGATCGCCGTCCGCTGCTGCTCGCCGCCGGAGAGCTGCGACGGGTACTGCTTCGCCTGCGCCGTGAGGCCGACGAGCGCGAGCACGCGATCGACGGCCGGCCGGATGCGCCGGCCCGGCGTTCCGGTGACCTCGAGCGCGAAGGCGACGTTCTCCCAGACGGTCTTCGTCGGCAGCAGCTTGAAGTCCTGGAAGACGATCCCGATCTTGCGGCGGACCTTCGGCACCTGGCGGCGCGGGAGCCGCGAGAGATCCTGGCCGTCGAGGAGGACGGTCCCGCGGGTCGCGAGCTCGTCGCGGATGAGGAGCTTGATGAGCGTCGACTTGCCGGCGCCCGATGGGCCGACGAGAAAGACGAAGTCGCCCTCGGGGATGCGGAGGTCGACGTCGCGCAGGGCAACGTTGCCGTTCGGGTAGGTCTTCGTGACGTCGTGGAGCAGGACGACGCTCCGATCGGCGGCCGCGGCCGGCCTGGTCCGGACGAGGCCGGTCAGGCGGTCACGGAGCGACGGGCGATCGAGGTCGGAGACGGCGAGGGACATCGGCACGGTCAGTTCGGGGGACGCCGCGCGTGGCGGGTGGGGAACCCGTGGCGACGGCGCGGCGGTGACGGGTTGGGGGACGAGGCCGAGGCTACCGGTGCGGAGACGGCTCGTCCAACCCCCCGATTCGGTAGTCGAACGCGGTCCGATCGGGTCACGATGTGTCACGGCCGGGGTCTCACAGGAGCGCCAGGCTGATCGGGATGTAGCGCGAGTCGTCCACCGAGGGTCGATCCCAGCAGTGGAGTGCCGGGAACGACTCGAGCCGCAGCCCGGCATCGAGCAGCGCGGCGACCGCGCCACCGGCCGCGCCCGGGACCCAGGTCGAGAAGGCGCCCGCCGGCCGGACGGCGGCGAGGAGGTGGCCGAGCATCGCCGGCAGGAGGCTCGCGTCGCGAGCCGCGACCGGACCGACCCGCCCGACGCGAGACGTGTAGCCGTACCCGAGCGCGTTGCCCTCACGGTCGCGATAGAGGATCCCGACCCGTCCCTCGGCCTCGAGGTAGCCGTGGTCCTCGGGGTGGGTGTACCCGAGCAGCTCGCGGTCGATCGCCTCGATCGCCGCGGTCAGCACCGGGCGCCCATCCCCGGCGAGCTCGTCGAACGCGCTCGGTTCGATCGTCAGCGGCAGTCCCGGGAACGCCTCCGGTCGGCGCACCTCCCCCGTCAGGTGGAGGAACGGCACGCGGGGGACCAGCCCGTAGCGGGCGTAGAGAGCGTTCGAGATGGGCTGGGCGGAGTCGGTCGCGGTGCCGAAGGTCCAGCCACCGTCGAGGGCGCCGCCGTGCGGCCGGACGCCCGGTGGGAGTGTCCGGTCGAGAAGTCGCGCGCCGGTGCCCCGGCCCTGCTCACCGGGAACGACGAACAGCAGCGCGAGGAACCACGCCCTGCCGCGCACGTTGGCCGATCCGAAGCCGACGATCCGTTCGCCCCTGGCTCCCGGCGGGCGGCGGTCGGCAGGGTCGGCCGTCGGCCTCGTCGCGACCCAGAAGAGGCTCGGGTCGGTCGCCAGGAGGTGGCGAAACAACCGCATGATCGGGCCGAGGTCGGTCAGGATGTCGGGCTGGTTGAGCCTGACCAGGTAGTCCGCGAGCGAGTCGCGCCAGACCTGGGCGCACGCATCGAGGTCCTCGGCCTCGGCCGGCCGGAGGTCGGGGGGCGGGCCGGCCGGCCCGCCGCCACAGGCGCCTCGGACGCGGGATCGCGGCCGGGCGCGCACGTCGCTACGCCGCGCCGGCGGTGGCGGCCGACGATCCGTCGGTCGCCTCGCGTTCGAGCTCGGCGGCCATGAAGGCGTCGAGGTCCCCGTCGAGGACCGCGCCGGTGTTCGACGTCTCGACGCTCGTCCGGAGGTCCTTGACCATTTGGTAGGGGTGGAGGACGTAGCTCCGGATCTGGTTGCCCCAGCCGGCGCTCACGTGCTCGCCCTTGAGCCGGCGCATCTCCTCCTCCTTCTCCTCGAGGCGGCGCTCGAGCAGCCGGGCCTTGAGGACCTTGATCGCGGTCTCCTTGTTCTGGGTCTGGCTCCGCTCGTTCTGGCTCTGGGCGACGATGCCGGTCGGCAGGTGGGTCAGCCGCACGGCCGAGTCGGTCTTGTTGACGTGCTGCCCGCCGGCGCCCTGGCTGCGGAACGTGTCTACGCGGATCTCGTCCCAGTCGAGCTCGATCTCGGTGTCGTCGGCCTCCACCTCGGGCAAAACCTCGACGAGCGCGAACGTCGTCTGGCGGCGGTTCTGCGAGTCGAACGGGCTGATCCGGACGAGCCGGTGCACGCCGCGCTCGGCGCGGAGCCAGCCGTAGGCGCGCCGGCCGTCGACGGCGATCGTGGCGCTCTTGATCCCCGCCTCCTCGCCCTCGGTCTCGTCGACGACCTCGGTCCGGTAGCCGTGCCGCTCGGCCCAGCGGAGGTACATCCGGAGGAGCATCTGGGCCCAGTCGGTCGCCTCGGTGCCGCCCGCCCCGGCGCTGATCGAGAGGAGCGCGCCGCGGTCGTCGTAGGCCCCCGAGAAGAGCAGGGCGGTTCGCTCGGCCTCGAACCGCCGGCGGAGCTCCGCGGCGTCGCGTTCGAGGTCGGCCTCCGTGTCGGGGTCGGGCGACGCCTCGAGGAGCTCGGTCAGCTCGACGAGCGTCGAGGCCCGAGCGTCGAGGTCTCGCCAGAGGGTGATCTCGGTCCGGAGGGCGTCGGCCTCGCGAAGCACCCGCTGCGCCGTTCGCTGGTCGTCCCAGAACCCGGGCTGCTGGGCGCGGGCGTCGAGATCGGCGAGCGCTGTCTCCTTGGAGGCGAGGTCAAAGACGCCCCGAGGTCGACCGGATCTGCTCGGCGAGGTCCCGGAAGGCGGCCGCGTCCACGACCTAGCTCCGGGCCCGGAGATCCTGGAGCAGGATCGGGCGCAGCTCGATGATGCGCAACGCGGTCTTGCTCCGAGCGACGACGGGGTTCACGCAGGGACAGTAGCTGTTGTGGGGGCAGACGCCGCAATTCCCGTCGCAATCGAGGGCGGCGGCGTAGCTGCAGGTCCGGCAGTCCTTCTCGCAGGCGATGAGATCGACGAACGATGCTTCCTCAGCCTGCTTCACGGGTCCCTCTCTCTGGCGTGTGGCAGGGTCGCCGGGCGCGCGTGCAATCGCCACGGGCGGGCGTCCCGGCGATCGCGAGTGGGGTTTTTCGGAGTATAGGAGAGGCTGCCCCGCACGCCAAGTGGTTGTCCTGGGTCAGGGTGGCGAACCCGTCTCGGTCAGGTCCCGGTCGAGGCTGCTGCCGGCCACGAGGTAGACGGCCAGCGCCCCCAGCTCGTGGATCGTCGCGCCGGCCTTGCTCGCCGGGTTCGACTCGATCGGACTCGTCCGGGTCGGCGAGCCGTAGGCGCGGATCCCCTCGTCGGCGGCCATCCGTAGGACGCGCAGCATGTGGGTCGGGTCGGAGACGAAGATCGCGTCGTCGATGTCGTGCCCGCGGAGGAGCCGGCTCACGCCGCGCATCGACTCGAGCGTCGTCCGCGCCTCGTCCTCGACGAGGATCCGGTTCGGGGGCACGCCGCGCGAGATCGCGTAGGCGCGGGCGACGGCGGCCTCCGTCGTCCGATCCCCCGGCCGGTTGCCGCCGGTCACCACGAAGTACGGCGCCAGACCCTGCGCGTAGAGCGCGGTCGCATGCTCGAGTCGCGCGCTGAAGACCTGCGACGGCCGGCCGTCGTACTGGGCGGCCCCGAGGACGACGATGGCGCCGGCGGGGCGGGCCTCGTCGATCTCGCCCTGCTGCCAGATCCGGGCGATCGCGTAGGCGGTGACGATGACGCCGCCGAGGAGCCCGACGAGGCCGAGCCGGACGAGGTCGCGAACCACGTCAGGCGGCCCGTGCCCTCAGCGACCGTGGCACTTCTTGTACTTGAGCCCGGATCCGCACCAGCACGGATCGTTGCGTCCGATCCGCGCGCCGGTCGGGGTGAAGCCCGGCCGGGCCGTCGCCTGGCCGGCCGCCGTGGGCCGGAACGAGGCGGCGACGCCGGAGGAGGCGGTCGCGGTCGCGGCCGCCGCCGCGGGAGTGGGCGTCGGTCGGCCGCCCTGGCCGTTTCCGCCGGCCGCGGTTGCGGCCGCGGGCTGGCCCGGACCCGGGAGGGGCTGCGGGCCCGGCGGCGGCTGCTGCTGGACCGTGACCCGGAAGATCGTCGTCGCGACCTGGTGGCGGATGAGGTCGCGCAGCTCCTCGTAGAGCCGGAAGGCTTCGCGCCGGAACTCGTTGAGCGGGTCCTGCTGGGCGTAGCCGCGGAGGCCGATGCCGCGACGCATGTCGTCGACCTCGGTCAGGTGCTCGACCCAGAGCGAGTCGATCGTCCGGAGGAGCACGATCCGCTCGACGAACGCCCACGTCTCCTCGCCGTGCTCGCGCTCCTTCTCGTCGAGCCGGGCCGCGACGAGATCGCGGAGGTGGACGGCGATCGCCTCGCGTCCGCCGACGTCCCAGAGCTCGTCCTCGGACGTGCCCGGGCCGTCGAGACCCATCGTGTGGAGCGTCGTCGAGAGCGCGGCCATGTTCCAGTCGTCGGGGACCTCGCCGGCGATGTGCTGGTCGACGAGCACGTCGATCTCGTCGTCGAGGAACGACTCGACGGTCGCCGTCAGGTCCTCGTTGCGGAGGACCTTCTCGCGCTCGGCATAGATCGTCTCGCGCTGCTTGTTGATGACGTCGTCGAACTCGACGACGCGCTTGCGGAGGTCGAAGTTGAGGCCCTCGACGCGGCTCTGGGCGCTCTCGATCGTCTTGCTCACGAGGCGGCTCTCGATGGCGACGTCGTCCTCGAGGCCCATCCGCTCCATGAGCCCCGCGACCCGGTCCGAGGCGAACCGCCGCATGAGGTCGTCCTCGAGCGACAGGTAGAACCGCGACGAGCCCGGGTCGCCCTGCCGCCCGGCGCGGCCGCGGAGCTGGTTGTCGATCCGGCGGCTCTCGTGGCGCTCGGTGCCGATGATGTGGAGCCCGCCCGCGTCGACGACGCGCTCGTGGTCGGTGTCCACCTCGGCCTGGGCCTCGGCGAGGGCACCGTCGTACGTCGTCCGGTCGACCTCGGCCGGGTTGAGGCCGCGCTTGTGGAGGATCTCCGAGGCGAGCCCGGCCGCGTCGCCACCGAGCTTGATGTCGGTCCCGCGACCGGCCATGTTCGTCGCGATCGTGACCGCGCCCGCGCGTCCGGCCTGGGCGACGATCGTCGCCTCCTTCTCGTGGAACTTCGCGTTGAGGACCTCGTGGGGCACCCCGCGCCGGCGGAGCATCTCCGAGAGGAGCTCCGACTTCTCGACCGAAACCGTGCCGACGAGGACCGGGCGCCCGGCGTCACGCATCTCGGCGATCTCGTCGATGAGGGCGTCGAACTTGCCCTTCTCGTTGCGGAAGACGAGGTCGGCCTCGTCGTCGCGGATCATCTCCTGGTTCGTCGGGATCGCGACGACCTCGAGGCCGTAGATCTTGTGGAACTCCTCGGCCTCGGTCATCGCCGTGCCGGTCATCCCGGCGAGCTTGTCGTAGAGCCGGAAGTAGTTCTGGAAGGTGATCGTCGCGAGGGTCACGCTCTCGCGCTGGACCCGCAGCCCCTCCTTGGCCTCGATCGCCTGGTGGAGGCCCTCCGACCAGCGCCGGCCGGGCATCTTGCGGCCGGTGAACTCGTCGACGATGATGATCTCGCCGTCCTCGACGATGTAATCGCGGTCGAGCTTGTACAGGGCGTGGGCTCGCAGGGCCTGCTCGAAGTGACGGGCCAGCCGCGGGTCGGCATCGTAGAGGTTGGCCACGCCCAGCCACTTCTCGATCCTGTCGATCCCCTCCTCGGTCGGAGCGACCTGCTTGTCCTTGAGGTCGACGAAGTAGTCGCCGCCCTCCTCGGCACCCTCGGGTCGCCCCCGCAGCCTTGGGACGAGCTTCGCGAAGGTGTAGTAGAGGTCGGCCGACTCCTCGGCCTGGCCGCTGATGATGAGCGGCGTTCGCGCCTCGTCGATGAGGATGTTGTCGACCTCGTCGACGATCGCGAAGGCCCGTTCGCGCTGGACCCGCTGGTCGAGCTCGACGACCATGTTGTCGCGGAGGTAGTCGAAGCCGAACTCGTTGTTCGTGCCGTACGTCACGTCGGCCGCGTACGCCTCGCGCCGCTCGACCGGTCGAAGGTTGATGAGCCGCTCGTCGGTCGTGGGGTAGCCCGGCTCGAAGACGTAGCTCGTGTCGTGGGTGATGATCCCGACCGAGACGCCGAGGAAGTGGTAGATGGGGCCCATCCATTGGGCGTCACGCCGGGCGAGGTAGTCGTTGACCGTGACGAGGTGGGCGCCACGTCCCGTGAGCGCATTGAGGATGAGCGCGAGCGGGGCGACGAGCGTCTTGCCCTCGCCGGTCTTCATCTCGGCGATCTTTCCCTCGTGGAGGACCGCCCCGCCGACGAGCTGGACGTCGAAGTGGCGCATCCCGAGCGTCCGCCTCATCGCCTCCCGGGCCGACGCGAACACCTCGGGCAGCGCCTCGTCCATCGCGGCCTGCGCGCGCTCGTTCGCCTTCTTCCGCCGCTCGCGGGCGAGCTCGCGCCGGCGCTCCGGGTCGGGGTGCTCGAGCTCGTCGGCCGACGGCTCGTCCTCCTCGGCGGCGGTCCGGATCCCGGCCCGGATCTCGTCGATCCGGCTCCGGATCTCGTCGTCCGAGAGCGCCTCGATGTCCGCCTCGAGCGCATTCGCCTCGTCGACGAACGCCTGGAGCCGATGGAGCTCGCGCTCGTTCGAATCCACGAAACGCGAGAGAAAGCCGAGCATGACCCGCGGAGTATATGGGAGGCCCGTTCGGGCTCCCGTCCGCCCGGTCGGGGGTGCCGTTCGCGGCGATACTTCGGCGGGCGCACGAGGAGAACGCAGTGGCGGGACGCGACGAGCGACGACCGACCGACCGTGAGGGCATCGTCCGGAGCGCATCCGAGATCGAGCGCGTCGAGCTGGGGCCGAACGCGGTGGCCTTCGCACTGACCGGGGGGGACACGGATGGTCGCTTCTCGCTGACGGACTTCACGATGGCCGGACCGCCTGCTCCTCCACCTCCGCCCCACGTCCACGACGACGCCGACGAGTGCGTGTACCTCATCGAGGGGTCGCTGCACGTCGGCGTCGGTGACGACGTCCGCGCGGTCGGTCCCGGCTCGGTGGTGCTCGTTCCGCGAGGGACGCTGCACTCGCTCGAGAACCCCGGTCCGACCGCGGCCCGGTTCGTCGTCGTCCTCTCACCGCCCGGCTTCGAGGGGTTCTGGCAGGCGATGGCACGGCTGCGGGCGGAGCTCGACGGGCCGCCGGATCCAGAGACGGTCCTGCGCCTCCAGCACCAGTTCCACATGTCGACCGGGGGCGCGGCGCGCCGATTCGACTGACGCCGGCCGGCCCGCGCCGGCGGTCCGGTCAGATGCCATCCGGCCCGCGGGAATCGGGCGGGAAGTCCCGTTTTCGCCCGACAGGGTCTGGCGATCATCGGGCCCATGCAGACGTCCCCGGAACATCCTGGCCCGGATCTCTCGGAGGACGGGCGGCCCGGGCCATCGCTCTCGCGACGAGGATTCCTCCGCGGTGCCGCCGTCGCCGGCGGCGGGCTCCTGGCGGCCGGCGTCGCCGCATGCACGGCCGCGCCCGCGCCGGGCTGGACGTTCGGGCCGGGAGCTCCGGCGCCCGGCTCTGCCTCCGCGGGACCGAGCCCCTCGCCCGACGGGTCGGCGGCCTCGTCGGCCTCCCCGTCGGCCCCATCGTCGGCTGCGCCGTCCGCGTCGCCGAGCTCGGCCGCCATCCCGGCCGGTTGGACCCAGCACGACATCGATGCCCGGCGCGCCGTCCGTCGGTACCTCGGCAACCTCGCTCCGGCGCTGAAGGGGATCTACCCCGCCGCCACCTTCGCGGCGCTGGCGGACATGCTCGCGGTGAGCGAGAGCTATCCCGAGCTGACCGCGAAGCCTGCCTTCGCCCAGGTCCCCCAGCTCGTCCTCAACGACGCCGTCAACCCGCTCAAGCCCGAGCTCGACGGCGGCGTCAAGGTCTTCCGACTGACCGTCGAGGAGGTCGAGCAGCACATCGACGAGCTGATGCCGCCGGTCGCCGCGCTCGGCTACGGCGGGCAGTGGCCGGGCCCGACGATCCGCGTTCGGGAGGGCGATCGCGTTCGGGCGATCTTCACGAACCGGATGCAGGAGACGACGGGCGTCCACTTCCACGGCGTCGAGTTCGACGACTTCCTCATGGATGGCGTCCCGTTCGTGACGCAGAAGCCGTTCGCGCCCGGCGAGTCGTTCACCTACGAGTTCACCGCCAGCCGCCCCGGCTCGCTCATGTACCACTCACACCACAACGCGACCGACCAGGTCGGCCGTGGCCTCCTGGGCGCGTTCGTCGTCGAGCCCAAGGTCGACGGCGTCAAGGCCGACCGCGAATACGTCTGGATCTCGAACGACGTCCTCGGCGGGTTCACGATCAACGGCCACGGGTTCCCGGCGACCGTCCCCGTCCTCGCGGCGAGTGGAGAGCGCGTCCTGGTCCGCTTCATGAACGAGGGGATCATGATGCATCCGTGGCACCTCCACGGCTACCGGATGCGGATCGTGGCCCGCGATGGCTACCCGCTCGGCAGCGCGGCCTTCGACTGCGACACGCTCGGCGTCAATCCGGGTGAGCGCTACGACGCGCTGATCGAGGTGGACCGTCCGGGGCTCTGGGCGTTCCACTGCCACATCCTCCCCCACGCGGAGGCCACGAGCGGGATGTTCGGCATGGTGAACGCGCTCGTGGTGGTGCCCGAGAAGGCCCACGTCGACGCCATCCTCCAATCGGTCCTGGCCTGATCGATGGCTCGCTGTCGCGCTCCGATCGGTCGCGCCCGCCTCGTCCTCCTGGCGGCCTTCGTCCTCGCGTCCGTCGCGACCGCCTGCGGCGGCGGCGGCGTCTCGGTGGCCGACGCCTGGGTTCGGGCCGCCGCCGATGGCGCGGAATCGACCGCCGGCTACCTGACGATCACGAACGGCGGTGGGGCGTCCGACGCCCTCGTCTCGGTCTCGAGCCCGTCGGCCGGGGCGGTGATGATCCACGAGACGAAGACCGATGCGTCGGGGATGGTCGGCATGAGCCCGATCGAGCGGCTCGACGTCCCCGCCGGCGCGACGGTCAAGCTCGAGCCGAAGGCCCTCCACCTGATGCTCATGGAACCGCAGCCCGGCCTCGTCGCGGGCTCGACGGTCGAGCTCGACCTCGTCTTCGAGCACGCCGGGAAGGTCGTCGTCAGGGCCGCGGTCCGGTAACCCGCGATGACCCGGACCGCGACGCACTCGGCGCTGACGCGTCACGGCTACGCGCCGCTCGCATTCGCGCTGCTGGGGATCGTCGTCACCGCCCTCGGCCTGTTCCGGGCCGTGTCGACGCCGCCCGGTCGGTCGGCCGGGTCGCCCGAGCCGTCGCTCGCGACCGACGTCGCCGCGTTTCTCGAGCGGAGCCCGAAGCCTGCGCCGTCGATCGAGCTGACCGACTCGTCCGGGAGCCGCCGGACGCTCGCGGCCCTCGAGGGTCACGACGTCCTGGTCTTCTTCGGCTACACGCACTGCCCGGATGTCTGTCCGGCCACGATCGGCGTCGTCGGGGAGGCGATCCGGGCCGCCGGAACGGATGTGCGGGCGCTCTTCGTCACGGTCGACCCGGAGCGCGACACCGTCGCCTGGCTGGCCGAATACTCGGCTTACCTGCCGCGTGGGTTCACGGCTCTGACGGGGTCGGCAGCGGAGATCGCGACGACCGCGGCGGCGTGGGGGGTCCGGTACGCGCGGGTCGAGGGCTCGGACCCGGGCGCCTACATGATGTCGCACACCGCGAACGTCTACCTCGTCGACCGGACCGGGACGCTGCGAGCCACGTTCCCGTTCGGGACCGATTCGCCGGCGATGATCGCGACGATCGCCGCGGTCGACCGTTCGTCGAGGCCTGCGGGTCCGACGAGCCCGACGAAGGCGCCGGCCGCATCCTCGACCACCGCGCTCACGCTGACGGCCGAGGTCGTGTCGACCTCCGTCTGGGCCGGGCCGGCCACGCCCGTCATCCTCCGGTTGGCGATCGGCGGGCGCCCGCTCGACGATCCCTCCGCGCCCGTGACCGTGGCCGTGGTCGCGCTCGAGGGCTCGCCTGCCGGGCAGGTGGCAACGCCGGTCGCGGCTCGTGCCGTTCGCCCGCCGGGCGTCGCCAGCGTGTCCTGGGTCGCCTCGGTCGTGTTCCCCGGACCCGGGGTCTGGGGCCTGTCCGTGACCGCCTCACCGGGGAGCGTGCCGATCTCGACGTCGGTTCGGGTCACCGCGCTCGATCCGGGCTTGACCGCGGCGCTCGGCTCTGCGGCACCGACCAGCCACACGCCGACGGTCGCCGATGCCGGCGGAGACATCCGGGCCGTGTCGACCGACCCGGCCCCCGATCCGCGCCTGTCGACGACCTCGACGACCGACGCGCTCGCTGCGCATCAGCCGTTCGTGCTCGTCGCGGACTCCGTGCGCTTCCGCGTCACGTCCGCCTGCGGCAAGGCCGTCGTCCTCGCCCGCTACCTCGTCGATCGCTGGCGCGACGTCGCATTCATCCATCTCGAGCCGTATCGCTACTCCGTGGTCACGAGCACGGCCGTGCTCGACGGCTCGCTCGCCGATCCGTCGCTGACCGAGGCGGCCGCGGCGTGGGGGATCGGCGGTCCGCCGTGGGGCGCGCTTTCGATGCCCTGGATCTTCGTCGTCGACGGCGACGGGATCGTCCGGGCCAAGGCGCAGGGCGTCGTCGGCAGCGACGACGTCGACGTGATCCTGGCGATGCTCGAGGCGGACGCCGTGCCCTGAGACGGTTGC
Organism: Candidatus Limnocylindrales bacterium; assembly: GCA_035760905.1. Classification (GTDB taxonomy): domain Bacteria; phylum Chloroflexota; class Limnocylindria; order Limnocylindrales; family CSP1-4; genus DASSHA01. The sequence continues at coordinate 14,703 of DASTSC010000180.1, forward strand.
GGGTGCGGCGCGGGGCTCGCGGCGCGTCCACGGTCCGCGTCCCGGAGCCGCCGACGGTCCTCGTCGGCGCGCCCACGGTCCTCGTCCCGGTACGTCCCTGTGCCGCCGGGACGCGCGATTGCGTCTCACGCTCGTGGAGCGAGCGTTAGACAGGGGCCGCCCCGTCGACTGCGTCGGGTCGCGTATGGCTATCCAACGCCGACAGCGTGTCGTGGATGCGGATGCGACGGCAGTGCATGAACATGCGCGGGTACCGCGGCCGTCCGGATCCACGAACCGTCTAACGCTCACCGGGCGAGCGAATGACAACAAACGGACGAGAGCCGGCCCGTCCCCGCTCCGCCCTCGGAGCGTCAGTGCCGGAAGTCCTCGGGTCGATGCGCTCCAGCGAGCGCGCTCGGCACTCGGAGGGTCAGTGGCAGAATCCTGTTCCGTCAATCCTCGGGCTGATGCGCTCCACCGACCACCCTCAGCCCTCGGAGCGTCAGTGCCAGAACCCCGTTCCGTATCCAACCAGCAGGAGCACGAACGTGAGCGCGGCGAGGCCCAGCCAGAACCCGATGCTGATCGCCGTCGGGGTCGGGTTCATCTCCGTGTTCCGGAGAGCCGGGAGCTGATTGCCGGGCAGCGACTGTCCCCATCGCACGGACCGGAGCTGCCGACGCCAGTTCTGATCCTCGACCTGGCGGCGCTCGAGGCCGCCCTGGCCGTCCGGTCGATGGAGCTGCAGGCTCACTCGGTGCCCTCCCTTCGCGATCCGGCCGCCACCGGCGTCCGTGGCGGGCCGGACGGCGACGCCGCGTCAGCGATCTCGTCGTCGCGGCTGTCGAACTCGCGCTCGACGCCGTCCTCCCAGAGGATCATCTCCTGGGTGAACGAGAGCTCGCTGCTGAACAGGGCGCCGACCGACTCGCCGCGGTGGATCCGCTTGATCGCCTCGCCGATGAGCGGCGCGACCGAGATCGTCGTGATGACCGGCAACCGCTTGGCGGCGGGCAGCGGGATCGAGTCGGTCAGGACGACCTCGAGGAGCGACGACTCGCGGATCCGGTCGACCGCGGGGTCGGACAGGATCCCATGGGTGGCGCAGGCGTAGATCTCGGACACGCCCTCGCGCTCGAGCGCCCGGACGATCTCGATGAGCGTGCCGGCGGTGTCGATCTCGTCGTCGACGATGATCGCCCGTCGGCCCCGGACGTCGCCGATGACGTTGAGCAGCTCGGCCTTGTCGAGATTCCCCTGGCGGCGCTTCTCGATGATCGCGAGTGGCGCGTCGAGCATCTCGGCGAAGGCGCGGGCTCGCTTGGCGAAGCCGAGGTCGGTCACGACGACGGGCCGGTCGAGCCGCTTCGCCCGGAAGTAGTTCGACAGCAAGTGGACGGCCGTCAGCTCGTCGACGGGGATGTTGAAGAAGCCCTGGATCTGGCCCTGGTGGAGGTCGAGGGTCAGGATCCGATCCGCGCCGGCGACCGTGATCATGTCGGCGATGAGGCGGGCCGTGATCGGGACGCGCGGCTGGTCCTTCTTGTCCGACCGGCCGTAGCCGTAGTACGGCACGACAGCCGTGATCCGTCCCGCGGACGCCCGCTTGAACGCGTCGATCATGATCAGCAGCTCCATGATCGACTGGTTGACCGGACGTGACGTCGGCTGGACGAGGAAGACGTCCTTCTCGCGAACGTTGTCGAGGATCTTGACGAAGATGTTCTCGTTCGCGAACTGGAAGACCTCGGCGACCCCGGGCTTCGTGCCGAGGTAGCGGCAGATCTTCCGGGCGAGCTCCGGATTGGCGTTGCCGTGGTAGATCTCGAACTGGTCGGCGTACAACGGCGCCTCCTGTTCGCCGAACCCGGGCGGTCCGCCCCGAACGGGTCCGCGAGCGATCCCCGACCGCGGGTCGATCACGCCCCCGTTCCGTCCCGACCGCTGCCGCCGCCCGTCGGCGGTTCGGGGCCGTCATTGTCGCCGATGGCGGTCTGCTCCGCCAATCCGGCCCTGAAGGCAGCGATGCCGACCACCCGATCGCCCTCGTTGAGACGCATGACGATCACGCCTCGGGCGCCGGGCGAGTAGCGGTTGATCGTCCGGACGTCGGTCCGGACCACCTGGCCCCGCTCGGAGATGAGGAGCAGCTCCTCGTCCTCCTCGGTCACCTGCTGGACCGCGGCGACGTTGCCGGTCTTGCGGCCCTCGAGCGAGATGAGGCCGACGCCCTGGCCGCCGCGATGCTTGCGGCGGAACTCGCTCATGGCGACCCGCTTGCCGTAGCCCGTCTCGGTCAGCACGAGCAGGTCGGCCTCCGGGTCGACGACGCTCATCCCGACGACGTAGTCACCCTGGCGGGCGAGCCTGATGCCGATGACGCCGGCGGCGTCGCGGCCCATCGGCCGGACCTCGGACTCGTGGAAGCGGGCGATCTTGCCGAGCGCGGTGGCGATGATGATCGCGTCGCTCCCGGTCGAGACGTCGACCCAGGCGAGCTCGTCGTTCGGGTTGAGGGTGATCGCCCGGATCCCGCTGCTGCGGACCTTCTCGAACTGCTCGAGCGGTGTCTTCTTGACGATCCCGCTGCGCGTCGCGAGGACGAGGAAGCGACCCTCCTCGAAGTTCGGCAGGACGATCGTGGCCATCGGGACCTCGCCGGCCTCGACCTGGACGCCGGGCAGGTTGATGATCGGGATGCCCTTGGCCTGGCGGCTCGCGTCCGGGATCTGGTGGACCTTCGCGCTGAAGACCCGGCCCCGGTTCGTGAAGAAGAGCGCCCAGTCGTGCGTGTTCGCGACGAGGAGGCTGTCGACGGCATCCTCCTCGCGGGTCACGTGGCCGATGATCCCCTTGCCGCCGCGATGCTGGCGACGGTACGTGGCGACGGGCTGGCGCTTGATGTAGCCGCGGCCGCTGATCGTGACGACGACGTCCTCGTCGGCGATCAGGTCCTCGTCGGTCATCTCGCGCGAGGCGCTGTCCTCTACCCGCGTCTTGCGCTCGCCGGCGTAGCGCTTCTTCAGATCGGCCAGCTCCTCCTTGAGGATCGCGAGGACGCGCGCCGGATTGCCGAGGATGTCCTCGAGCTCGGCGATCAGCTGGATGACCTGGAGGTATTCGTCCTCGATCTTCTTGCGCTCGAGGGCGGCGAGGCGGGCGAGGCGCATGTCGAGGATGGCTTGCGCCTGCGCCTCGCTCAGCTCGAACCGCGACATGAGGTTCTGCCGGGCGAGCTCGACGTCGGCGGACTCTCGGATGGTCCGGATCACTTCGTCGAGGTTGTCGAGGGCGATCTTGAGGCCCTCGAGGATGTGGGCCCGGGCCCGGGCCTTCTCGAGGTCGTACTCCGTCCGGCGCCGGACCACCTCGCGCCGGTAGTCGACGTAGTGCTGGAGGGCCGCCTTGAGCGGCAGCGTCTGGGGCTGGCCATCGACGAGGGCGAGCATGTTCATGTTGAACGCGAGCTGCATCGGGGTGTGCTTGAAGAGGTTGTTCAGGACCTTGTGCGGGTTCGCGTCGCGCTTGATCTCGATGAAGATCCGCATCCCGTCGCGATCGCTCTCGTCGCGCAGGTCGCTGATGCCGTCGATCCGCTTGTCCTTGACGAGGTCGGCGATCTTCTCGAGCAGCGCCGCCTTGTTCACCTGGTACGGGAGCTCCGTGACGATGATCGCGACCCGATCGTTGCGGGTCTCCTCGAACGAGACCTGGGCCCGCATCACGACGCGGCCGCGCCCGTGGGCGTACATCTGCCGGATCGCATCGACGGTCTCGTTCTCGCCGGTCAGCGGATTGCGCTGCTGCTCGTAGCGGAAGATCGTCGCGCCGGTCGGGAAGTCGGGGCCCTGGACGAAGCGGCAGAGGTCGTCCGAGCTCAGGTCCGGGTCGTCGATGAGGGCGGCGGTCGCGTCGCAGATCTCGCCGAGGTGGTGGGGCGGGATGTTCGTCGCCATGCCGACCGCGATCCCGCTCGAACCGTTGACGAGCAGGTTCGGCAGTTTCGCGGGCAGAACCGACGGCTCTTTCTGCGTTCCGTCGTAGTTGTCGACGAAATCGACGGTATTCTTGTCGATATCAGCCAACATTTCGGAGGCAATCGCCGTCATGCGCGCCTCCGTGTAGCGCATCGCAGCGGCGCTGTCGCCGTCGACCGAGCCGAAGTTGCCCTGGCCGTCGACGAGGGGGTAGCGCATCGAGAAGTCCTGGGCGAGCCGCACGAGCGCGTCGTAGAGGGCGACGTCGCCGTGCGGGTGGTACTTGCCCATCACCTCGCCGACGATCGCCGCGCACTTGCGGTAGGAGCTCGTGGCCGAGAGCCCCATCTCGCCCATCGTGTAGAGGATCCGGCGGTGGACCGGCTTGAGCCCGTCCCGGACGTCAGGCAGCGCCCGGGCCACGATCACGCTCATCGCGTAATCGAGGTAGCTCACCCGCATCTCGTCCTCGATCCGGACGCCCCGGATCGTGCCGAAGTCGTCGGTCACGCGACGATCCTCCTCATCTCAGCGTGCACCGATCGGGATCCGCTCGGCCGGTTCGCCGCCGAGCGGAGGCACGCCTCCGGCGCCGACGAACGCCGCGGCGATCGCAGCGGCCTCGGACGTCGACGGGGCGCCCGGTCGCTTGCGGATGCCGTCGAGCCGGCCTCGGATGGCATCCGCGGTGGGCGGTGGAAGCTTCCCCACCGTGTCCCGGAGGACCCAGGCGCGATGGCCGTCGTCGTCGCGAACGGCACGCTGCGATTCGGCGGTCACGAACGCGACGACGGCCCCGACGTCGACGAGCACGAGCGACCGAAGTGCCCAGGAGAGCGCCTTCTGAACGGCGGGCGAGGCGTCGCCGATGAGAGATCCGACGAGCGGCAGGGCCTGGCGGGCGACCTCCGAATCCCGACCGGCGGACCGATCGACGAAGGGGATCGTGGCGATCGTCGAGCCGACCAGCCGGCGCTCCCACTCGGATGGCGAGAACACGAGTGCGCCGAGCTCAGCCCAGCGGAACGGCTCCGCGAGGATGCCGCGACCGACCGGATGGGCGAGCGCGTCGACCGTGATCCAGTCGGCGGCCTCCTTCGAGGCTCGCCGCATGAGCTGCCAGGTCTGCTCCGGCTCGACGACGACGAGGCGCTCGAGCGCGTGGAAGGCGAGCCAGCGCGCCTCGAGCATCGGCAGCCGGAAGAGCCGTTCGCACGCGAGCAGAACGTTGATCGGCGAGTCCTCGCGGGTTGCCCGCGCGAACGACCGGCCCGCGCGCTCGACCAGGAAGAACGAGACGCCGGCGATCGGATCGATGCCGGGAGCGACACGACGGGTGCTCGCCGCATCAGCCTCGGTCGCCAGCTCCCGCAGGCCCTGCTCGGCGGCCACCGCGACGGCCGCCGCGTCGGTCACCTCGGTCGCGAGGCGGCGCCCGAGCGCATCGGCGGCGGCGGCTCGGAGATCCTTCGTGGCCGCGCTCATCGGGTCACTTCCACGGGCCGGGACCGGGTCGACCGCGTCGAACGCGGCTCGCCCTCGGCACCGACCTGCGTCGATCCCTCGAGGCGGCGCAAGCCGTAGCGATCCTGAAGCTCGCGGCGGCGCTCGGGCGGCGCCGCGAGGTACGTCCCGCTCGCCGAAGCGAGGAGCGTGCCGCTCGCGGTCTCGAGCCGCGCCTCGGTTCGGAACAGACGTCGCCGCGCTTCTACGAGCCGGCCGTCCGCGCGGACCGCGTCCCCGATCACGAGCGGGCTCCGGAAGTCGATCGCCATTCGCGCGGTCACACCCCACGCATCGGTGGACACGAGCGACCAGGCCATGACCTCGTCGAGGAGCGTCGCCACGATCCCGCCGTGAGCGATTCCCTCCCAGCCCTCGAACCGCCGGTCGAGCTGGAGCTCCGTCCAGGCGCGCCCGTGCTCGAGGTGGAGGTCGAGGCGGAGGCCGTGGGCGTTGAGCGTGCCGCAGGCGAAGCAGTTGTGGGCGTTGATCTCGACCGGCGTGCCGCCGAGCCGGAGGACCTGGCGGTCAGACGTCAAGGTTGCGGACCTTCCGCGCCTCGGTCTTGATGAAGTCCTTGCGCGGAGCAACCTTCTCGCCCATCAGCATCGTGAAGATCTCGTCCGCGCCCGCGGCGTCCTCGCTGTCGACGCGCAGAAGTGTCCGCGTCTCCGGGTTCATCGTGGTCTCCCAGAGCTGGTCCGCGTTCATCTCGCCGAGGCCCTTGAAACGCTGGACCGTCAGGTTCTTCGTGTTCATCTCCCGGACGATCTGGTCGCGTTCCTTCTCCGTCTGGGCGTAGCGGGTCTGCTTGCCGGTGCTGATTCGGTAGAGCGGCGGCTGGGCGATGTAGAGGTAGCCCGCCTCGATGACCGCCGGCATGTGGCGGTAGAAGAACGTCAGCAGGAGCGTCCGGATGTGGGCGCCGTCGACGTCGGCGTCGGTCATGATGATGATGCGGTGGTAGCGCAGCTTCGAGATGTCGAAGGCGTCGCCGATGCCCCCGCCGAGGGCGATGATGAGCGGCCGCACGTTCTCGCTCGAAAGGATCTTGTCGAGACGCGCCTTCTCGACGTTGAGGAGCTTGCCCCGCAACGGCAGCACTGCCTGGTAGCGGCGATCGCGGCCCTGCTTCGCCGAGCCGCCGGCCGAATCGCCCTCGACGATGTAGAGCTCGCTTCGGGCCGGGTCACGTTCCTGGCAGTCCGCCAGCTTGCCCGGGAGCGACAACCCCTCGAGGGCGCCCTTGCGGATGACGAGATCCCGCGCCTTGCGCGCGGCCTCGCGGGCCCGGGCGGCCGTCAGGCACTTCTCGATGATCCGCCGGCCGTCGCCGGGGTTCTCGTCGAGGTATTGCGAGAGCGCATCGGCGACGGCCGCCTCGACCTGGCCGCTCACCTCCGCGTTGCCGAGCTTCGCCTTCGTCTGGCCCTCGAACTGCGGCTCGGTCAGCTTGACGCTGATGACCGCGGTCAGGCCCTCGCGGACGTCGTCGCCGGACAGGTTCGCGTCGGAGTCCTTGAGCACTCCCGCGCGTCGCGCCCAGTCGTTGAGGCTCCGCGTCAGGGCCCGTCGGAACCCGGTCACATGGGTCCCGCCGTCGACGGTGTTGATGTTGTTGGCGAACGCGAGGAGTGTCTCGGTGTACGAGTCGTTGTACTGGATGGCTGCCTCGATCGTTGTCGTCCCGTCGCGCCGCTCGACGTAGACGGGGCGGGCGTGGAGCGCCTCCTTGTTCCGATTGAGGTGCCGGACGAACGAGACCAGCCCGCCCTCGAAGTAGAACGAACGCTCGCGCGCGGACCGCTCGTCGACGAGCGTGATCCAGACGCCCTTCGTCAGGTACGCGGACTCGCGGAGGCGCTGGACGATCGTCTCGAACGAGTAGTCGGTCGTCTCGAACATCTCGGGATCGGCCCGGAAGCGTGTCGTGGTGCCGCGTCGCGAGCCCTGTGAGCCGACCTTGACGACGCCTGTCGTCGGTTTGCCGCGGACGTACTCCTGGGCCCAGACGCTGCCATCGCGGGCGGATTCGACGCGCATCCACTCCGAGAGCGCGTTGACGACGCTGACGCCGACGCCGTGGAGGCCGCCCGACACCTTGTAGCCGCCACCGCCGAACTTGCCGCCCGCATGGAGGACCGTGTGGACCACCTCGAGCGCGTCCTTGCCGGTGGCATGGCGGCCGACGGGAACGCCCCGGCCGTTGTCCTCGACGGTGACCGTCCCATCGCCGCCGATCGTCACCCGGATCGTCGTGGCGTGGTTGGCCATCGCCTCGTCGATCGAGTTGTCGACGACCTCCCAGATCAGGTGGTGGAGGCCGCGGCCGTCGGTCGAGCCGATGTACATGCCCGGGCGCCGGCGGACGGCCTCGAGGCCCTCGAGGACCTGGATGCTCGCTGCGGTGTACTCGCCGGCGGCGCCCTTTCGGGCTCGGCGGCTCCCGTTCGTGGCCCGCGTCGAAGCCGGCGCGACCACCTTCGTGGCCTCCTCGGTCACGCGGCGCCGCCGGTCAGCCGATCGTAGAGCCGACCGAGCTCCTCGTCGCTGTAGTACTCGATCACGATCCGCCCGCCGCGGCGGCTCCGGGCGAGCGTCACCTTCGTCCCGAGGGCGGTCCGAAGGTCGCTCTCGACGCGCTCCCACTCAGGGTTTCGGGCCGCTGCCGGTGGCTGGTCGGCCTCGGCTGTCCGAGCCTCGGCCTCGTCACGCCTCCGACGGACGAGCTCCTCGGTCTGGCGAACCGAGAGGCCGGCCGAGACGACGTGGGCGAGGAGCGCCTCCTGGTCGTTCGGTTCGAGCCCGCCGAGCGCCCGGCCGTGACCCTCCGAGATCTCGCCCGCCTCGAGCGAGGCGACGACGGTCGGCGCGAGGTCGAGCAGACGGAGCGTGTTCGCCACGGACGATCGGGCGCGCCCGACGCGCCCCGCCACCTCGTCCTGCGTCAGGCCGAACTCGTCGATGAGCTGGCGGTAGGCCCGCGCTTCCTCGATCGGGCCGAGGTCGGCTCGCTGGACGTTCTCGACGAGCGCGAGCTCGAGCTGGTCGCGTTCCGCGAGCTGCCGCACCGTCGCCGGGATCCGATCGAGGCCCGCGAGACGCGCCGCGCGGAGCCGTCGCTCGCCGGCCACGAGGCGGTAGCCGTCGAGAACCTGGGTGACGAGGATCGGCTGGAGGAGTCCGTGGGCGCGGATGCTGTCGGCGAGCGCCTCGAGCTCGGCGTCGTCGACGCGCGTCCGGGGCTGGTACGGGTTCGACGCGATCCGGTCGGTCGGGATCTCGATGGTGCCCGAGGGCAGGCTGCGCTGCGGGATGAGCGAGGCGAGTCCGCGCCCGAGTCCGGACGGGCGTTCGCGGACCGTCATCGCTCGACCCCTGCGAGCTGTGGCATGCGCGCGGCGTCGGGACGGTTCGCGAAACCGATCTCGCCGATCCCGGAGGCGGCTGGAACGTCCGACCGGACCGGGTCGAGGATCGCGCCGTCCCGCACTGCCGACCCGGATCGCTCGAGGTACTCGCGGGCGAAGGTGTCGTAGGCCGCCGCGCCCTTCGAATCGGGGCGGTAGGTCGCGATCGGCTGGCCGTAGCTCGGCGCCTCCGACAGGCGGACAGAGCGCGGGATGACCGTTCGATAGACCGCGGGCCCCAGGTTCCGGCGGACCTCGTCGACGACCTGGGCGGCCAGGTTCGTGCGCGCGTCGAACATCGTCAGAACGGCTCCCTCGATCGAGAGGGTCGGGTTGAGGTGGTCACGGACGAGGTCGATCGTGCCGATCAGCTGACCGAGGCCCTCGAGCGCGTAGTACTCGCACTGGACGGGGACGAGCACGGCGTCGGCAGCGGTCAGCGCGTTCACGGTGAGGAGCCCGAGTGACGGTGGGCAATCGATGAGGACGTCGTCGTACGCCGCGACGAACGGGCGCAGCGACCGCAGGAGGCGACGTTCACGACCCGACTCGGCAGCGAGCTCGACGTCGGCTCCCGCGAGCGCGATCGTCGACGGCGCGAGCGACAGCCGCTCGAGTCCGGTCGAGACGACGACGTCGCCGAGTGGGGTGTCGCCGAGGAGCACGTCGTACGTCGACCGTTCGAGCTGGGTGCGATCGATCCCGAGGCCGCTCGTGGCATTGCCCTGGGGGTCGAGATCGAGGACGAGAACGCGTCGTCCGGCGAGGGAGAGATAAGCGCCGAGGTTGACGACCGTTGTCGTCTTGCCGACTCCGCCTTTCTGGTTGGCGCAGGCGATCGTCCGGCCCACTCAGCGGCCTGGGATGTGGGGGCTCACGACCACGAATTCTACCAGTTGAGAGCCTGCCGGAGGCCGTCCGGTGCGGGTCGGAGCGGGTCCGACGACCGCTCGAGAGGATGCGCGCCCGGCCTTCGCTGAGCCGTATCTCGCCGTTCACCGGCGCTCATCCGGGTCCGCCCTGAGCGCGCGCTTCCTCTCTCGCTCAACGAACGCTGTCACGCGCGGCAGCGCATGACAGCGTGGCCGAAGAGGCGTGCCGGCCGGCGGCCGAGAGCTCAACCCCGATGTTTCACGTGAAACACCGCGCCCACGACGACCGGTCACCCGAACCGACCCATTCGAGGCACTCTCCGATCACCCGACCTCGCCATGGGCGAATGGGGTCGACGGCTATACTTTCGACGCACCGTTCCCTCCCCAGGGCGTCGCGGCCGCCTCGTCACGGTCGTGCGATCACGTCACAGCGCCGAGGGCTGAACCGGCATGTATCTCACGCTCGCGGCGGCGGGAGCCGCGGCGGTGGCGTTGCTCGAAGTGACGCTCTGGCCGTATCTCGGGGCCGCGGGAACGCACCTCCACCCTGTCTTCGCCGGCACCGTCCTGCTGGCCGGCATCGGGACACTCGAGAGCGGCCTCGCCTGGGCGTTCGCGGGCGGGCTCATGCTCGACGTTCTGTCGCCTCGACCCCTCGGCACGACCGTGCTGGTCCTGCTCCTGGCGACCGGGACGGCGGCCGCGGCAGCGCGCGCGATGGCCCAGATCCGGATCGCGGTCGTCGCGCCGATCGTGATCGCGTTTCCGCTCAGCCTCGCGTACTCGCTCGGAATCGCCCTCATTCTCGCCGCGGTCGAGGGGAGCGCTCCGCCCCGAGACGCCATCCCGGCTCTCGTCCCCGGGGCGATCGCGGACACCGTGCTCGTCGGGCTGGTCATGGCACTCACCCTGGCGCGACGATCGCGCCGCGAGGAGCAGGAGCGCGTGGGCTGGTGAGCGCGACGTCGCCCACCCTCGCACCGGATCGACGCCCCCTCCGATTCCTGACGTTCGGCCTGATCGCCGTCATCGGTCTGAGTGGTCTGACCGCGCGGCTCGTCTACCTCCAGCTCGACCAGGGCCACCAGTACGCGGCGCTCTCCACGGTCAACCACACCGTCATGCAGCCGATCGTCGCGCCCCGCGGCCTGATCTACGACCGGAAGGGCAAGCTCCTCGTCACGAACGTCCCGAGCTTCACCGTGAAGCTTCGTCCGGCCGACCTCCCGCTCGACCAGCGCGACGGCGTCGTCGCCCAGCTGGCCGCCCTCCTGTCGATGGACCCCGCGGACATCAATGAGGCCATCGACGCCAACCCCGGCTCGCGGTTCGACCTCGTCCGGATCGCCCAGGACGTGCCCGAAGCGACCGCGCGACTCATCTCCGAGTCCGGCGCCACGCTACCGGGCGTCGACGTCTCGGTCGATTCCCGGCGCAACTACCTGACCGGACCGCTCCTCTCGCAGATCATCGGCTACGAGGGAGCGATTCCACCCGACCAGTACGAGAAGCTGCGGGCCGAGGGCTACCAACCTGATGACCTGATCGGTCGAGCGGGCGTCGAGCAGACGTACGAGACGCAGCTCCGCGGGGTCTATGGGACCGAGGAGGTCGAGCGCGACGCGTCAGGCCGCAAGCTGCAGGTCCTCTCGACGGTCGCCGACCCGAAGCCCGGGGACTCGCTCGAGCTCACGATCGACACGCAGCAGCAGAAGCTGGCACAGAAGGCGCTCAAGTGGGGAATGCGCAAGGCCGGTCTGCGGCGGGGGGTGCTCATCGTCGAGAACCCACAGACTGGCGAGATCCTGGCGATGGTCAGCCTGCCGACGTACGACGACAACCTGTTCGCGAAGGGGATCAGCGGCAAGCAGTTCAAGGTGCTCGCGAACGATCCGGACAAGCCGTTCACGAACCATGCAATCGCCGAACACTATCCGCCCGGCTCGACCTACAAGCTCGTCGCAGGAACCGGCGGCCTCGCCGACCGGAAGATCACGCCGACGACGCGAATCCATACCGCCGGCTTCATCACCCTGGGTGGGACCCGCTTCTACGACTGGAATCACGCGGGCTTCGGGCCGTGCACGATCATGTGCGGCTTCGCCCACTCGTCGGACACGTTCTTCTACCAGGTTGCGGGGATGCTCGGGGCGAACCGCCTCGCCTACTGGGCCCACCAGTACGGCTTCGGCAAGCCGACCGGGATCGACCTGCCCGGCGAGGTCTCGGGCATCGTTCCCGACGACAAGTGGAAGATGGAGACGCTCGGCCAGCCGATGTTCGGCGGTGAGACGTACCAGGCCGGCATCGGGCAGGGCTACGACGTCGCGACGCCGATCCAGCTCATCACCGCCTATTCAGCGCTCGCGAACGGCGGGAAGGTCCTCCAGCCCCAGGTCGTCCGCCGGGTCATCGGGCCCGACGGGAGCGTCGTGCGCGGCTTCAAGCCGATCGTCAAGAACCGGCTGCCGGCGAAACAGTCCGTCCTCGCGACGATGCGTCGCGCCGCGCGGAATGTCCTGCTCGTCCGCCACACCTACAACCTCGTCGACATGCCGATCGTCATGGGCGGCAAGTCGGGAACCGCCGAGTTCGGCATTCGCGACTCGAAGGGCAGGCTGCCGTTCCACTCCTGGTTCGTCGCGTTCGTTCCGAAGCATGCCCACAAGACGAAGAGCGATCCCACGGGCATGAAGGCCGTGTCTCGGACCGACGCGCAGCTGGCGGTCATGGTCTTCGCCTACGACTCGCAGACGCTCGGCAACGCCGCGACCGAGATCGTGAAGTACTACTTGATGCTCCACTTCGGCATCAAGCACGACTACCGTCTGCCCCAGCTGCTGAGGAAGTCGAACTTCTACCAGACGAGCAACTGATGACCTCGACCTCTGCATCCTTGCCGCGACGAGGAGCCCGATGGGCGTCCTGAGCGTCGAAGCGCGCGTCTCGAGCTGGGCGACGCGGTCGGTCGGCGCCGTCTGGCGCCTGTACGACCTCCAGCTGACGATCTACGCGGTCCTCCTCGCCGCGTTCGGGCTGGTCATGGCCTACACGAACAGCGTCGAGGACGGGAGCGCGGTCCTCGACGCGGAGTCGACGTTCCTGCGCGGCCTCATGTGGGCGGCGATCGCGATCGTGGTCTTCGCCGCCGCGACGGCGTTCGACTACAAGTGGCTCAAGACCCTGGCCTGGCCGATCTATGTCGCCAACCTCGGGCTGCTCGGGCTCACCCTCGCCGTAGGCAGCGGGGTCGGCGGCTCGGCGCGCTGGGTGTCGGTCGGCCCGTTCACCTTCCAGTTCAGCGAGCTCGCGAAGATCCTGACGATCGTCGTCCTGGCGAACTACCTGTCCGCCCGCCAGGGCCGGCTCAATTCGCTGCCGTCGATCCTCGGCGCATGCGTCCTCGTCGCTCCCGCCTGGATCCTGGTCATGCTTCAGCCGGACCTCGGGACCTCGCTCGTCTTCGCCGCGGTCCTGGCCGGGATGCTGTTCATGAGTGGCGCGAGCCTGCGCTGGCTCGGCGCGCTCGGCGCGATCGCCGGCGCGATGGTCCCCTTCGCCTGGACCCACATCCTCCACGACTACCAACGTGAGCGGCTGCTCTCGTTCCTGAGCCCGACGCCGGACATCCAGGGCGCGGGCTACCAGCTCTACCAGTCGCTCATCGCCGTCGGATCCGGAGGCCTGACCGGCAAGGGTCTGACGAACGGCACGCAGAACCAGCTCAACTTCCTGCCCGTCCAGGCGACCGACTTCGTGTTCGCGATCCTCGCCGATGAGCTCGGGCTGTTCGGGGCACTGGTCCTCTTCGCACTCTTCGCGGCGCTCCTGTGGCGCGTTCTCCTGTGCGGCTGGCGGTCGCGGGATCCGTTCGGTCTCGTGTTCGCCAGCGGCCTCGCGACGATGATCCTGTTCCAGGTCCTCGTGAACGTCGGAATGGTCATCGGCGTGATGCCGATCACCGGCATCCCGCTGCCGTTCGTCACCCATGGCGGCGCGTCGCTGATCAGCCTCGCGCTCGGACTCGGCGTCCTCCAGAGCATCAACATCCGACAGACGCGCGCGGAATGGTGACGCCGGGTCCCTGACCCGGACGGTCCCCCGGTCGAGGCGGACCGAGCGGGCACGGAGGGCGGGCGGGCTCGCCCGGACTGGCCCGCCTCGTACCATCGGCCTCATGCCCGGCGATACGACGCTCCTCCTCATCCGCCTCTTCGCGGTCTTCGTCGCGGTGACCGTCGCCGTCTCCCTGGTTGCCCGCCGTGTCGCGCTTCCCCACTCGGTGGTGCTCGTCGCCTGTGGCCTCGGGGCCGGCCTGTTCGTCCACCTGACCGAGGCCGAGATTCCGCCCGAGCTCGTCCTCCTCGTCCTGCTGCCGGGCCTGATCTTCGAGGCCGCCTACAAGATCGACCTCCGCGTCCTCGTGCCAGCCCTCCCGGCCGTCGTCCTCCTCGCCGGACCGGGCGTGTTCGTCACCGGGATCGTCGTGGCGGTCGCTCTCCATCTCGGGGCCGGGATGGACCTCGCCGTCGGCTTCGTGGTCGGGGCGATCGTTTCGGCGACCGACCCCGCGGCCGTCATCTCGAGCTTCCGGCGGATGCACGCGCCACATCGCCTCGCCGTGACGGTCGAGGCCGAGAGCGTCTTCAACGACGGAACCGGGATCGTCGTCTTCTCGATCGCGGCTGCGGCCCTCGTCGAGCCCATCTCGATCGGCGGGGCAGCATTCGCGTTCCTGTCGACGGTCGTCGGCAGCGTCGTCATCGGAGTCGTCGCCGGTGAGATCGGAACGCGGCTCATGGTCAGGCTCAACGACCGCGTGGTCGAGCTGGCGGTCTCGCTGCTCGTCGCCTACGGCACATACCTCGTTGCGGACTCGGTCCACGAATCCGGAGTCATCGCCACGGCGGTCGCCGGGATCGTCCTCGGCAACGAGGGTCGCCGCCTTGGCCTGAGCCGCCAGACGTTCGAGTCGCTCGATGTCGTCTGGGAGTTCCTCGCCTACCTCCTGACCGCGCTTGTCTTCCTCCTGGTCGGCCTGGCGATCCCCGCGACGAGCCTCGCCGACGCGCTGCCGGCAATCGGCTGGGCGGTCGTCGCGGTCCTCGTCGCCCGCGCCGCCCTCGTCTACGGTGGGCTCGCGCTCCTGCGGGTCGTGGCGCCGGCCGTTCGCAGGCGGACCCCGCCGGCGTGGCTTCACGTCATCTTCTGGTCCGGCCTGCGCGGCGCGATCGCCGTGGCGCTCGCCCTGTCACTCGCACCTGGCGTCCCGGATCGAATACAGATCCAGCAGATTTCCTTCGGCGTCGTCCTCTTCACTCTCGCCGTCCAGGCCACGACCGCCGAGGTGCTGCTCCGCCGGCTCGGCCTGTCGGAGAACCCGCCGGCCGCCGATCACGCGCACCGCGGCCCGGGGGCGGCGGTCGCGACGGAACGCGCATCGGGTTCGGACGCTTGAGGGACGGGCCAGCCACGCCCGGCCGACGACGCGAGGCCGTTCAGCGCTGGCGGATCCGGTACAGGCGCGACGCGTCGGCGTCCGGCGTGGGTCAGCGGGAGGAAGCTGACCTGTGGGCCGCGGCGCTTGCGGAGGCGCCCCTAACGATCGTTCGTTCGGGCGTCGCTGTCGGGGCGACGGGCGAGGCGGAAGGCGGCCGTCCTCGCCTCGCGTTCGGCCCCGCTCTTCCGGCCGCCGCGGAGGCGACCGACGAGCCCCTCGAGTTCGAGCTGGCCGAGCGCGCGACCGCGGCCGACGTGCGCGCGGCCGTCGAGGCCTCCCTCCCCCCGGGTCGCGGGCTCGTGGACCTGCACGACGTCTGGATCGGCGCGCCATCGCTGCCGGCCCTCGCGCGCGCGCTCGAGTACCGCCTGGAAGTCGAGGCGGACGTCGAGGCGGACGTCGAGGCGGAGGCGGTCGATCGACTGTCGGCCGCCGTGGCAACGCTCCTGGCCTCGAGCCATCTTCCCCGCGCCCGCACCCGCGGCTCGCGCGGGGGAAGCTTCGATCTGCGGCCGCTCGTGGGGGACCTGGCGGTGGCGCCGCGCGAGATCACCGACGCCGGGCGGGCCATGAGCATCCGCTTCGTCGCCCGAGTCGACCCGGCCCTCGGCGTCGGCCGACCGGACGACTTGCTCGCCGCGCTGTCCGACCTCGTCGGTCTGCCGCTCGTGGCGACCCGGATGGTCCGAACGCGGGTCCACCTCGCGGACGAGTGAGCGACGTGGACGGGCAGGGCTGGAGCGGCGGGTCGTCGTCGGATCGCTGGCCGCCCGTTCATTTGACTCGCCCGTTCGTTGACCGAACGACCACGCTCGACATACACTTCGGGTTCGCGCCCCGGCAGCGCCGGGGGCGTCTTCATGTTCGGCCGCGGCCAGCGGGCACCGCCCCACCGGCGCCGCGCCCATCAGCGTTTTCCGGAGAACCATGTACGCAGTCATCGAGACCGGCGGCAAGCAGTACCGCGTGGAGCTCGGCACGGAGCTCGCCGTCGAGCGCCTCGACGCGCCGGCCGGCGGCTCCGTCACCCTCGATCGCGTCCTTCTCGTCGCGGACGGGGACGAGGCGACGATCGGGCGCCCGCTCGTCGCAGACGCGCTCGTCTCGGCCGATGTGATCGCCCAGGACCGCGCCGACAAGGTCGTCGTGTTCAAGTACCGGCCGAAGGCCCGGCGCCGGGTGAAGAAGGGCCACCGCCAGGAGCGAACCGTGCTCCGGATCAGCGACATCCGGTTCAACGGGCGGAGCGCCGCCGAGGACTCGCGGCAGGCCGAGGAACAGCGCAAGACCGAGCGCGAGCGCCTCCAGGAGGCCGCCGCACGCCAGGCTGCCGAGGACGCCGCGCTCGCCGCGAAGCTGGCCGAGCGTTCGGGCGACGCGACCGAGCCGGCCAAGCCGGCGCGGGGACGTGGCCGGGCGACCGCCACGAAGGCCGCGACCGCGAAGGCCGCGACCGCGAAGGCCGCGACCGCGAAGAGCGGGACGGCAAAGACGGAAGCGGCCACGACCGAAGCGCCCACGACCGAGCCGACGAAGTCGGAGGCCAAGGCGTCCGGTCGGCCACGGAAGCAGGCGGCGTCGACCGAGGCGACCCCGAAGGCGGGCGCGAAGAAGGCGAGCGCCGAGGACACGACCGCCGCGGAAGGCGAGCCGCCGGCCCCGCGGGCGCGCACGAAGAAGGACGACTAGGAGATGGCACACAAGAAGGCCGGCAGCAGCTCGAAGAACGGCCGCGACAGCGTCGGCCAGCGCCTCGGCGTGAAGGCGGGCGACGGTCAGCTCGTGACGGCGGGCTCGATCATCGTCCGCCAGCGCGGGATGACGTTCCTGGCCGGCCCGGGGACCGGGCTCGGCCGCGACTACACGGTCTTCGCGACCGTCGACGGGCACGTCCGGTTCGAGCACAAGGCGAAGGACAAGAAGCGAATTCGGGTCGAGCCGGCAGCGGCGCCCGAGGGTGCCGGGACGGCCGGCGCAGGAGCCTGAACACGTGAAGCCCGAAATTCACCCCAAGTACTACCAGGCCGAGGTGCACTGCGCCTCGTGCGGCACGACGTTCACGATCGGCAGCACCCGACCCGAGCTCCGGGTGGACGTCTGCAGCAACTGTCACCCGTTCTTCACGGGCAAGCAGACGATCGTCGACACCGCCGGCCAGGTCGAGCGGTTCCAGCGGCGGCTGGAGCGTCAGGTCCGGACCTGATCGGTCCGGCGGACGGCCGCCGCTAGACTTCGGCCGTGGCTCGCTTCTCATACGGAGGGCAGGCGCTCATCGAGGGCGTCCTCATGCGCGGCCGCGACGCGATCGCGGTCGCCCTCCGTCATCCCGACGGTCGGATCGTCTGGGCGAGCGAGCGGATCGACAGCGGGGTCCACGGCTCGCGGTTCGCCCGCCTGCCGTTCGTGCGCGGTCTCGTCGTGCTCTACGAGACGCTCGTCATCGGCACGCGCTGGCTCGTGCGGAGCGCGTCGGTGGCGGCCTCCGAGGAGGGCATCGAGATCGGCAAGGGGGCGGTCGCGCTCATGCTCGCGATCATGCTCGTCGTCGGTGTCGGGATCTTCTTCGTCCTGCCCCTGTTCATCGCCTCGGTCGCGACCGGCAACGGCCTCGTCCCCGCCGCGGACGGCGGCGGCATCCTCGGGGCGCTCGTCGAGGGGCTCATCCGGGTCGCGCTCTTCCTCGTCTACCTCGTCCTCATCGCCCAGACACCGGACGTGCGGCGTGTCTTCCAGTACCACGGCGCGGAGCACATGACGATCCACGCGCTCGAGGCGAACGACCCGCTCACGATCGATCGGATCCGCCGCTACCCGACCGCCCATCCGCGCTGCGGCACCGAGTTCCTCGTCGTGGTCGTGATCCTCTCGATCCTCGTCTTCAGCGTCGTCGGCCACCTCGCCGGCCAGGCGACGCTCGCCTTCACCGTGGGCTCCCGGATCGTCCTCATCCCGGTCATCGCCGCGGTCGGCTACGAGCTGCTCAAGCTCGGCGCCCGGTTCCGCGGCTTTGCCTTCGTCCGGGCGCTCACGTACCCGGGGATCCTCGTCCAGAAGATCACCACGAAGCAGCCGACCGACGACATGATCGAGGTCGCCATCGTCTCGATGGAGCAGGCGCTCGTCGCGGATCGTGAGGCGATCCCGTCGGGATCCGCGCTGCTCGAGGCGGACCCGATGCTCCTGCCGGGACGGACCGCGCCCGCCGACCCGGGCTGATGGACGGCCTCGAGGCGAAGCTCGCCGCGATCGCCCGCCAGTACGACGACCTCCAGACCGAGCTCGCCCGGCCCGAGGTGACGGCCGACCCCGACGCGCTCCGCCGGCTCGGCCGCGAGCTCGCCCAGCTCCAGCCGGTCGTCGCCGCCTACCGAGGGCT
Organism: Candidatus Limnocylindrales bacterium; assembly: GCA_035760905.1. Lineage (GTDB taxonomy): Bacteria > Chloroflexota > Limnocylindria > Limnocylindrales > CSP1-4 > DASSHA01. The sequence continues at coordinate 33,326 of DASTSC010000180.1, forward strand.
GGCCGACGTCCGCGAGCAGCTGACGGGGGCGCGACAGCTCCGGGATTCCGAGCAGGATCCGGCGATGCGCGAGCTGGCCCGGTCCGAGGTCGATTCGCTCGAGGCCGACGAGGCCCGCCTCCTCGAGGACCTGCGGCTCCTGCTCCTGCCGCGCGACCCGAATGACGACCGCGACGTCATTGTCGAGATCCGGGCCGGCGCCGGCGGGGAGGAGGCGGCCCTGTTCGCCGGCGAGCTCCTCCGGATGTACCTGCGGTACGCCGACGACCACCGCTGGCGCTCCGAGCTGATGTCCGCCCACGAGACCGGTAACGGCGGCGTGAAGGAGGCGATCGTCGAGATCCGCGGCGACGGCGCCTACAGCCGCCTGAAGTTCGAGGGCGGCGTCCATCGTGTCCAGCGCGTCCCGGTCACCGAGTCGTCGGGTCGGATCCACACGTCCACGGCGACGGTCGTGGTCATGCCCGAAGCCGAGGAGGTCGACGTCCCGCCCATCGACGAGGAGAAGGACCTCCGCATCGAGGTCAAGCGCTCATCGGGACCCGGCGGGCAGTCGGTCAACACGACCGACTCGGCGGTCCGGATCACCCACCTCCCGACCGGGCTCGTCGTCGAGATCCAGGACGAGAAGAGCCAGCACAAGAACAAGGCGAAGGCGCTCGCCGTGCTTCGATCGCGCCTCTACGAGCGCGAGCTCGAGCGACGCCGGGCGGAGGAATCGGCGACCCGGCGGGGGATGATCGGGGCCGGCGATCGCTCGGAGAAGATCCGGACCTACAACTTCCCCCAGAACCGGGTGACCGACCACCGGATCAACCGCGACGTCCACGATCTGCCGCGGTTCCTCCAGGGCAACCTCGACGAGATGATCGACGCGCTCGCGACCGAGGATCAGGCGTCGCGCCTGCGCGACCTCGAGGACGGCGACGGAAGCGACGACAGCCGGAACGGGAGCGGGCGTGGCTCCTGACCCGCCGCCGGGCCTCGCCGTCGGCGCGGGGCAGGCGGCCGCTCCCGCCTCCGCGGCGCCGCACGTTCCGGCCCGCTGGATCGAGCCCGCGCCGCCGGAGATCGTGGCCGCCACGGATCTCGGCTCGGTCCTCACGCTCAAGCACGGGACGCTCTTCCTGCTGACCGACCAGTTCGGGGACGTTCGATCGGACAGTCGCGGCCTCGGCCTGTACCGCTCCGACACCCGCCTGCTGTCGTGCGCCACCGTCCGCGTCAACGGCGCCCGGCTCTCGCTCCTCCAGGCGCCGGCCGGCGAGACGTACCAGGGCGCGATCGAGATGACGAACCCCGGGCCGCTGCGCGACCTCCACGAGAAGATCCAGCCCGAGGTCGACGTCGAGCTCGCCCGCCGGACACTCGGCATCCGGCGCGAGCGCGTGATCGCGGGCGCCTTGCGCGAGCGGCTCCGGGTCGTCAACCACGCCGAGCACTCGGCCGCGGTCGATGTCGAGCTGGAGCTGGGCGACGATGGCGCCGACATCTTCGAGGTGCGCGGCTACCCGCGTCCGGCCCGGGGACTGCTCCGACCGATCGCGGTCGGAGCCGACGGCGCCCGTCTCGCCTTCCGCTACGACGGGCTCGATCGGGTGCGACGGACCACCCACGTCGCGTTCTCCGAACCGGCGACCGTCGACGCCGTGCCGCCGGGGGAGCCCGGTGCGGCCGCCGGGGGCCAGGTCCGGGCGCGCTGGTCGTTCACCCTCGAGCCCGGGGCGGAGCAGACGATCGAATGGCGCGTCTGGGACTCGCTCCGGCCCGTGCCGGACGGGATCGAGGCCGCCGCCGGGGCCACCGACCCCGGGGCCGGCGACGAGCCCTCGGACCTCTTCCCGGATCCGCCCGTGGTCCGGAGCGACGAGGCTGCCGCCGCCTATCACGCCTGGACACGAGGAACCACGACGGTCGAGAGCGACCACGAGCTGTTCAATCTCACGGTCCGCCGCTCGATCGCCGACCTCCGGCTGCTCGTCAACGACGGTCCCCAGCCCGGCGAGCGCTACGTCGCCGCGGGCGTGCCGTGGTTCGCGACGCTCTTCGGGCGCGACGCGATCATCATCGCCCTCCAGTCGCTCGCCTTCCGACCCCAGGTCGCGATCGAGACCCTGGGCGTCCTCGCGGCCCGCCAGGCGACGGCGATCGACGACTGGCGGGACGCGGAGCCGGGCAAGATCCTTCACGAGCTGCGGAACGGCGAGATGGCCCGCGACGGCGAGCTGCCCTTCACGCCCTACTTCGGCTCGATCGACGCGACGCCGCTCTGGCTCATCCTCCTCGGGGCGACGTACGACTGGACCGGCGACCGGCACCTCCTCGATCGCTTCTGGCCGAACGCCCTCGCGGCGCTCGAGTGGATCGATCGCTACGGCGACCGCGACGGCGATCTCCTCGTCGAGTACGCCAGACGCTCGGACCGGGGCCTCGTGAACCAGGGCTGGAAGGACTCGGCCGACGCCGTCCGCGACCGCAGCGGCCGACTGGCCCAGCCACCGATCGCCCTGGCCGAGGTCCAGGGCTACGTCTACGACGCGAAGCGGCGAATGGCCGCCCTCGCCGCCGTTCGGGGCGAGGCCGATCTCGCCCTCCGTCTCGAGCGCGAGGCGGAGGCGCTGCGGGCCCGCTTCGAGGAGTCGTTCTGGGTCGACGACCTCGCCTACTACGCGATGGCGCTCGACGGCGGCAAGCGCCAGGCAGACGCCGTGGCCTCGAACGCCGGGCACTGCCTCTGGTCCGGGATCGTGGCCAGGGACCGGGCCCAGCACATCGCCGACCGGCTCCTCGACCGGGGTCTCTTCTCGGGCTGGGGGATCCGGACGTATGCCGCCCGGCAGCCCGGCTACAACCCGATCGGCTACCACACCGGGACCGTCTGGCCGCACGACACCTCGCTCATCGCCGCCGGCCTCAAGCGCTACGGCTTCCACGACGAGGCGAACCTCCTCATCGGCCGCGTGCTCGAGGCCGCCCAGCAGTTCCCGGCCTACCGGCTGCCCGAGCTGTTCTGCGGCTTCGAACGCGACGACACGAGCGTCCCGGTGCCGTATCCGGTCGCCTGCTCGCCCCAGGGCTGGGCCGCGGGCGCGCCGCTCCTCTTCCTCCAGACGATGCTCGGCCTCGAGGCCCACGCCGACCGGGCGGAGCTGGAGCTGCGCCGGCCCGAGCTGCCGGGCTGGCTGCGGAGCGTCCGGGTCATGAACCTCCGTGTCGGCGACGCCGTGGTGGACCTCCTGTTCCACACGTACCGCGGCACGACGAGCGCCGAGGTCCTCCGCAAGATCGGCGACGTGTCGGTCACGATCAGGCTCTGACGCCGCGTGGCGACGGTGCGCGAGCTCCTCGAGCCGGCGGTCGCGCGGCTGCGCGCGTCGGGCTCGGAGACCGCGCGCCTCGACGCGGAGCTCCTCCTCGGTCGAGCGCTCGGGATCGACAGGACCGGCCTCATCGCCCACCCCGACGCCCTCGTCGGCGACGGGCAGGCGACGGCCTTCGAGGACGACCTCCGGCGACGGGAGCGTGGCGAACCCGTCGCCTACATCCGCGGCTTCAAGGAGTTCGCCGGGATCGCCCTCGCCGTCGATCGCCGGGTCCTCATCCCGCGTCCCGAGACCGAGCTGCTCGTCGACCTCGTCGAGGCCGAGGTCGCCGATCGGCTCGTCGCCGTGCCTCGCGGCCCGGACAGCAGGCCGCTTCGCGTCGCCGACGTCGGCACCGGCAGCGGAGCGATCGCGACCGCGCTCGCCGTGGCGCTCCGGCGGCGGCGAATGCTCGACGAGGTCGAGATCGTCGCGACCGACGCCTCCGACGACGCGCTCGAGGTTGCCCGGCTCAACGCGGTCGGCCACGGGGTCGCCGACCGGATCCGCTTCGCGTCCGGCGATCTCCTCGGTCCGCTCGCCGGGGACCCGGTCGACGTCCTCGCCGCGAACCTGCCCTACATCCCGAGCGGGGAGGTGGACCGTCTGCCGATCGCGGCCTCGTTCGAGCCCCGCGAGGCGCTCGACGGCGGTCCCGACGGCCTCGCCGCGATCCGCCGGCTGCTCGACGGCCTGTCCGGCGCCCTGCTGCCCGACGGCGTCGCGTTCCTCGAGATCGGCTTCGACCAGGCCGAGGCGCTGGCCGAGGCCGTCGACGAGCGGCTGCCCGATCGGGCCAGCCGGATCGAGCTCGACCTGTCGGGCCGTCCGCGCGTCGCGCGGATCGAACGGGTGCGGGATGACTGAGCCCGTCGCGACGCGGGTCGTCGCCGACGACGACGCCGGACGCTCTACGGCGATCGAGGCGCTTCGCGCGGGCGCGGTCGTCGGGCTCCCGACCGACACCGTCTACGGGATCGCGGTCGCGCTCGGGACGGCCGGCGGCGTCGAGCGGCTGTTCGCCGCCAAGGACCGGCCGCCGGACAAGGCGATCATGGTCCTCGCCGACGGCCCGGACCAGGTCGAGGCGCTCGTCGAGTGGCCGCCGGCCGCGCGCGCGCTCGCGGGTTTCTGGCCCGGCGGCCTGACGCTCGTCCTGCCGCTCCGGCCCGGCGCCCCGGTCCCGCCGGCGCTCACCGCCGGGACGCGGACGCTCGGCGTACGAATCCCGGACCACCCGGCGCCGCGCGCGCTCGCCCGAGCGCTCGGGCCGCTGCCGACGACGTCGGCGAACCGCTCGGGCGAGCCCGCGGCCCTCGACGCGCCGACGGTCGCGACGAGCCTCGCCGGCCGGGTCGCGCTCGTCCTCGACGGCGGGCCGAGCCGCGGCGGGACCGCGTCGACCGTCGTCGACTGCTCTGTCGCCCGGCCGGTCGTCCTTCGCCCGGGTGCGATCGCCGCCGAGCGCCTCGCCGCGGTCCTCGAGGAATCCGGGATCGATCATGCGCTCGGGGCGATAGGCTGACGGGAGGCGTCGGCGCGCGTCCCGGCGCGACCTGGAGGAGGTGGCGGCGATGACGGTCTCCCGCGCATCGCGGCTCGGCTGGGCCCCGATCTCGGAGGTCGACCCCGAGCTCTGGTCGGCGATGCTCGGCGAGCTCCATCGCGAGCGCGACAAGATCGAGCTGATCGCCAGCGAGAACTACGCGTTCGCCGCCGTCATGGAGGCGCAGGGCTCGTGGCTGACGAACAAGTACGCCGAGGGCCTGCCGGGCAGGCGCTACTACGGTGGCTGCGAGTTCGTCGACGTCGCCGAGCGGTTGGCCCAGGAGCGGGCGCTCGCGCTCTTCCCCGGCGCCGAGCACGTCAACGTCCAGCCCCACTCCGGCGCCCAGGCGAACATGGCCGCCTACTACGCGGTCCTCGAGCCCGGCGACCGGATCCTCGGGATGAACCTCGCCCACGGCGGCCACCTGACCCACGGCTCGCCGGTCAACTTCTCGGGCCGGACCTACGAGGTCCACGCCTACGGGGTCGACCGCGATACCGAGCGGATCGACTACGAGGCCCTCGAGCGCCAGGCGAACGAGATCCGGCCCAAGGTCATCGTCGCCGGCGCCTCGGCCTACCCGCGGATCATCGACTTCGAGCGGTTCGCGTCGATCGCCCACGCCGTCGACGCGCTGCTCTTCGTCGACATGGCCCACATCGCCGGGCTCGTCGCCGCGGGTCTCCATCCGTCGCCGTTCCCGCACGCCGACATCGTCACGACGACGACCCACAAGACGCTCCGGGGGCCGCGCGGCGGGCTCGTCTTCTCCCGGTCCGACCTGCCCGACGGGGTCGATCGAACGCGGTTCCCGACGGTCAAGGGGACGCTGGCGCAGGCGATCGACAAGACCGTCTTCCCGGGCATCCAGGGCGGCCCGCTCATGCACGTCATCGCGGCCAAGGCGGTCGCGCTCCTGCTCGCCCTCGGCGACGAGTTCAAGGCCGACCAGCGGCGGACGATCGAGAACGCCGCCGTCCTCGCCGGGGCGCTCGCCGCCGACGGCGCCCGGGTCGTGTCGGGTGGCACGGACAACCACCTCATGCTCGTCGACGTGACACCGCTCGGGGTGACCGGCAAGGAGGCCGAGCACCTCCTCGACGAGATCGGGATCACCGTCAACAAGAACGCGATCCCGTTCGACCAGCACCCGCCGAACACCGCGTCCGGGATCCGCGTGGGGACGCCGGCGACGACGACCCGCGGCTTCGGGCCGGACGAGATGCGCACGATCGGCCGGCTCATCGTCGACGCGATCCGGACCCGGGCCGAGCCCGCCGAGCAGGCCCGTTTGGCCGCCGAGGTCCGGGCGATCTGCGCCCGCTTCCCGGTCCCCGGGCTGCCCGAGGCGTGATCGGGTCCGTCCACGCGCCCCGCGGCGGACCGGCATGACCCTCTTCGCCGATCTCGGACCGGCCCTGCCCTACGCCGTCCTCGCGTTCCTCTTCGGTGCCGGCATCGCCTTCGTCGCGACGCCGCTCGTCCGGTTCGTCGCGATCCGGCTCGAGATGGTCGACGAGCCCGATGCCCGGCGGGTCAACGTCCGGCCGGTGGCGCGCGGCGGCGGGATCGCGATCGTGATCGCCTTCGCGCCGGTCGCGCTCGCCGTCCTCCTGCTCAACGACCGCGAGGGCGTCATGTCCCTGCCGGCCTCGCTCGACGGGCCCCAGCTCGTCGCCCTGCTCGCGGGCGGCGTGGCCGCCGCGCTGCTCGGTCTCATCGACGACCTGCTCCAGGTCCGGGCCCGCTGGCAGCTCGCGGGCCAGCTCCTCCTCGCCGGCTGGGCGGCGGCGCTCGGGATCACGATCCCGTTCGTGACCAACCCGATCGGGCCCGACTTCCGGCTCGAGGGGATCGTCGCAGTCGTGTTCACGCTCTTCTGGATCGTCGGGATGATCAACGCGATCAACTTCATCGACGGCCTCGACGGGCTGTCGTCAGGGATCGCCCTCATCGCCGCGGTCACGATCGGGGTGATCAGCGTCGAGAAGTTCAACCAGCCGCTCGTCGCGGTGCTCTGCTTCACCCTCGCCGGGGCCCTGCTCGGGTTCCTTCGCTGGAACTTCCACCCGGCGGCGATCTTCGCCGGCACGAGCGGAACGATGTTCATCGGCTTCACGCTGGCCCTGCTGTCGATCGTCGGGACGGCGAAGGTCGCGATCGCGCTGCTCGTGCTGGGCGTGCCGATCATCGACACGTTCTGGATCATCGTCCGGCGGCTCATGACCAAGCGCGCGCCCTTCAGCCCGGATCGGGGCCACTTCCACCACCGCCTGCTCGACCTCGGGCTCTCGCACCGCCAGGCGGTCCTGCTCATCTATGCGCTCTGCATCGGGCTGGCGGTGCTCGCCTACGCCCTGTCCGGGCAGGGCCAGCTCTACGCGTTCCTCGGCGTATTCTTCGGCCTCGGGATCATCGTCACGATCATGGCCCGCCAGTCGCTCGACGCCACGGGCCTCGAGGCGGAGTCGTACGAGACCCATGACGAAGTCACCCTCCAGCCGGACGAGACCGTGGGCGAGGCCCCCGCTCCGCCGTCCGACGCTCGCGCGGAGACGTCGCTCGCGGCTCGGGCCGAGCTGGCCGACGGCCCGCGCGCGTCGCGTCACGACGTCCATCGCTGATCGATGAGCGGCCTGGCGCGGCCCCCGGTCACTCGCCCCTCGCGGATGGTCGTCGTCGGCCAGCCGATCCCTCCCCGTGCGCGACGGGGGCCCCAGGTGCCGCGGCGCGCCCTTGCCCGCGACGCGACCGCGATCGCGCTCATCGTGGGGGCGGTGGCGATCCTCGCGAGTGGCGGCGGCCCGTTCGCAGCGCGGCCGACGGGCGCCGTCCTCGGGGCGACGGCGAGGCCGAGTGCCGCGACGGCGAGCTCGGCCAAACCGTCTGGCTCGCCCGGCGCCTCGCCGTCCGCGTCGCGGCCATCCCGCAGCCACCGGCCCGAGCGGTCGTCGCGCCCGCGAGCCGGCGGGACGGCCACTCCCACCGTCACGCCGACGCCGACGGGTTCGGGGGCCGGCTGATCCAGGAGCCGAGGCGGGATTCGCCTCCGATCGACGGCCTTGGCTATACTCCCGCCGGTCCGCCCAATGGAGAACGTCCCGAGTCGAGCCCCCATCATCGGCCTCGTGCTGATGGTGGGAGCGATTTTGTCTGTCCCGATCCTCGGTCTCACGCTCGCGGGGCTCGTCGTCGCGAAGTGGCTCGAGACGGGACCGCTCGTCCCGATCGTCGGGTTCCTGCTCGGCAACCTGATCGGCTGGGCCGGGGTGCGGTGGCTCTACCTCCGCGAGAGGCGGCAGTTCAATCGGACCTGATCAGGAGGACCCGAAGCAGAGGAACGCGTCGCCCGACCTGGCTCGAGCCCTCGCGCTCGTGTTCGATCTCGGACTCCGGCTCGCCGCCCCGATCCTCATCGGTGTGCTGGCCGGGGCGTGGCTCGACGGCCTGTTCGGCACGGCGCCGCTCCTGATCTTCGTCGGCGTCCTCCTCGGCGTCGGAACCTCGTTCTACGCCCTCTACGACGTCTCGCGCAGATACGGAAACCGCACGAGGTAGCAGTGCCTGAGATCTCGGTCGCGCCGGAGACCCTCTTCTCGATCGGGCCGCTCGACGTCACGAACAGCCTCCTTGGCACGTGGCTGGCGATGGCGCTGCTCATCGTGCTCGTGCTCGTCGTCCGGAGCCGCCTGTCGCTCGTGCCCGGCCGCCTCCAGGCCCTGCTCGAGTGGCCGATCGAAGGGATGCTCAACCTCGTCACCGGCATCGACCGCAAGCGGGGGCTCCAGTACTTCCCGCTCGTCATGAGCATGTTCCTGTTCATCCTGACGATGAACTGGATGGGCCTGCTGCCGGGCTTCGGCACGATCGGACTGCTCCAGGATCACGAGGGCCACCAGGTCCTCGTCCCGTTCCTCCGGGCCGGCACCGCCGACCTGTCGACGACGATCGCCCTCTCGCTCGTGTCGTTCGTCGTCTTCATCGGCTTCGGCGTCTTCGTCCACGGCCCGCTCGGCTACCTCAAGACCTTCGCCAACCCGCCCGCGCTCGCGCCGCTCGAGATCCTCCAGAACCTCTTCCGGGCGGTCAGCCTCAGCCTCCGGCTCTTCGGCAACATCTTCGCCGGCGAGGCGATCCAGCTCGTGTTCCTCAGCTTCCTCGGCCCGGCGGCGTTCGTCGTCCCGGCCGTCTTCATCTTCCTCGAGCTCCTGTTCGGCCTCGTCCAGGCGGGCATCTTCGCCCTCCTCACGATGACCTACATCCTCCTCGCGACCCTCGAACACGGGCCGAGCCACGGCCCGTCGGACGAGGAGAGCGTGGCGGACCAACCCGACGGCGTGCCCTCGCCCGCCGCGTCCTGACATCGGCCAAAGCAGCGCCCCGCCGGGGCGCGCATCTGGAGGTACGCACACCATGGATCTGACCGACCTCGCCGCCGGTCTCGCGATCGGTCTCGGTGCGATCGGCCCGGGCATCGGCATCGGCATCGCCGTCAGCAAGGCGATGGAGGCGATCGGCCGCAACCCCGAGGCGGAGGGCCCCATCCGAACGGACATGATCATCGGCGTCGCGTTCGCCGAGGCGGTCGCGATCTACGCGCTCCTGATCGCGCTCGTCATCGAGTTCGTCTAGGGCCCGAGGGAGCACACGGGATGGAAGCGCTGGGCATCAGCGGATTCGCGCTGCTCGCCCAGATCGTCAACTTCGTCATCATCCTGTTCCTGCTGAACCGGTTCGCGCTCGGGCCGATCACGCGAATCATCGCCGAGCGACGGGAGCGGATCGAGCAGGGCATCAAGGACGCCGAGCAGGCCCGCGCCGATCGCGAGCGGGCCGAGGAGGAGCGCCTCAAGGCGCTCCAGGAGGCGCGCCGCGAGGCGAACGAGATCCTGACCCGGGCCCAGCGGACGGCCGAGGAGACGCGTGAGCAGGACATCGCGGCCACGCGAGCCGAGCTCGACCGGATGCGCGAGCGGGCGACCGCCGACATCGAGGCCGAGAAGCAGCGCGCGCTGGCCGACCTTCGGGCGGAGGTCGCCGATCTCGCGCTCGCGGCGGCCGGCAAGGTCGTCGGCGAGACGATGACCGGTGAGCGCCAGCGCCGGATCGTCGAGGAATTCCTCGCCGGGAGCGCGAGCGGCCGGTCGGACGGGAGCGGATCGCGCTGATGCCGCTCTCGACGGCCGCCGCACGCCGCTATGCCGAGGCCGCGTTCGATCTCGCCCATGTCGAGGGCGACCTCGACGGCTGGTCCGACGAACTCCGCCGGGTTGCGGCGATCGGCGCCGACGAACAGGCCGCCAGCGCGCTCGACAACCCGACGATCCCCGCCACCGAGCGGGAGGAGGCGGTGTCGAGGGCGCTCGAGGGCCAGGTCCGCGACCAGGTCCTCCGCCTCGCGACGCTCGCGGTCAGGCGGGGCCGGGCGTCGGTCCTGCCCGGCGTCAGCCGCGAGTTCGACCGCCTCCTCGACCGGGAGCGCGGGGTCGTGAGCGCGGTCGTCACGAGCGCCACGGAGCTGAGCGCCGCCGACGCGAAGGCCGTGAGCGAGCGCGTGGCCGCGCTCCGCGGCGCGTCGAGCGTCCGCCTGGAGCAGCGCGTCGACGAATCGCTCATCGGCGGGCTGACCGTCCGGATCGGCGACCGGCTCATCGACGCGAGCGTCCGCGGCCGCCTCGAACGACTCCGGTCGCGCATCGTCGCCGGCGGCGCGGGCGCGCTCGAGGACCGAACGACCACCTGACCCCCACCGCACCGAAGGACACCCGATGGCCATCAAGTCCGACGAGATCGTCAGCATCATCAAGAGCCAGATCGAGGGCTTCGACCAGGGCGCAGAGAGCCGCAGCGTCGGCACCGTCGTCGAGGTCGGCGACGGGATCGCCCAGATCTACGGCCTCGACGCCGCGCTCGCGTCGGAGCTCCTCGAGTTCCCCGACGGGGTCATGGGCATGGCCCTCAACCTCGAGGAGGAGACCGTCGGCGCGGTCATCCTCGGCGAGGCCGACGCGATCAAGGAGGGCGACACCGTCAAGACGACCGGCCGGGTCGTCGAGGTGCCGGTCGGCCAGGCGCTCCTCGGCCGGGTCGTCGACCCGCTCGGTCGACCGCTCGACGACAAGGGTCCGATCGAGACGGAGAGGACACGGCCGGTCGAGCGGATCGCGCCGGGCGTCATCACCCGCCAGGGCGTCGACACGCCGGTCCAGACCGGCATCAAGGCGATCGACGCGCTCATCCCGATCGGGCGCGGACAGCGCGAGCTGATCATCGGCGACCGCCAGACCGGCAAGACCGCGCTCGCCATCGACACGATCATCAACCAGAAGGGCCAGGGCCTGGTCTGCATCTACGTGGCGATCGGCCAGAAGCTCTCGACGGTCGCCCAGACGGTGGCCACGCTCGAGAAGTACGGCGCGATGGAGCACACGATCGTCGTCGTCGCCGGGGCCGAGACCCCCGCGCCGCTCCAGTACCTCGCCCCGTACAGCGGCTGCGCGATCGGCGAGGAGGTGATGGAGAACGGCGTCGAGGTCGACGGCGAGACCGTCAAGGACGCCCTCGTCGTCTACGACGATCTCTCGAAGCACGCCTGGGCCTACCGCGAGATGGCGCTCCTGCTGCGGCGGCCGCCCGGCCGCGAGGCCTACCCGGGCGACGTCTTCTACCTCCACTCGCGGCTCCTCGAGCGGGCCGCCCGGCTCAACGAGGCGAACGGCGGCGGGTCGCTCACCGCGCTGCCCTTCATCGAGACCCAGGCCGGTGACGTCTCGGCCTACATCCCGACGAACGTCATCTCGATCACCGACGGCCAGATCTTCCTCGAGACCGACCTCTTCAACGCCGGCCAGCGACCGGCCCTCAACATCGGCATCTCGGTCTCGCGGGTCGGCTCGGCCGCCCAGACGAAGGCGATGAAGAAGGTCGCCGCGCCGCTCAAGCTCGACCTCGCCCAGTACCGCGCGCTCGCGGCGTTCGCCCAGTTCGCGTCGGACCTCGACAAGGCGACACGCGACCAGCTGACCCGGGGCGAGAAGCTGTCCGAGGTGATCAAGCAGCCGCAGTACCAGCCGCTGCCGGTCGAGAAGCAGGTCGCGATCCTCTACACGGCCACGAAGGGCAAGCTCGACGACGTGCCGACGCCGCGGGTGAAGGAGTTCGAGAGCCAGTTCTACCGGTTCCTCGAGACGGAGCGGCCGGACGTCCTGACGACGATCGCGAAGTCGAAGGATCTCTCGGACGAGAGCGCGAAGGCGCTCGACGAGGCGATCGACGCCTTCCGGAAGACGTTCCTGGCCTGATGGCGAGCCAGCGCGACATTCGGCGGCGGATCGGCAGCGTCCGGAACATCAAGCAGATCACCCGGGCGATGCAGTTCGTCGCCGCCTCGAAGCTGCGCCGGGCGCAGGAGTCGGTGCTCGCCGCGCGGCCCTACTCCGAGAAGATCGATGAGGTCCTCGCCGACCTCGCCGCCGTCCTCGGCTCCGAGGAGCACCCGCTGCTGCGCGAGACCGCGCCCGGCAAGCGGTTGCTCATCGTCCTCACGACCGACCGGCCGCTGGCCGGCCCGCTCAACGCCAACGTCGTCCGCTTCACCGCCCGGCTCATGTCCGAGACCGAGGGCAACGAGCTGTCGATCGTGACGGTCGGCCGCAAGGGCCGCGACGCGCTGCGGCGGCTCCGGGCACCGATCGAGGCGCACTTCGCGAACTACGGCGACCGCCCGACGTTCGCCGACGTCCTGCCGCTCGCGCGGCTCGTGTCCGACGGCTTCCTCGGCGGCGAGTACGGCGCCGTCGACCTCGTCTTCTCGCGCTTCGTCTCGACCCTCACCCAGCGGCCCGAGGCGGACCGGCTGCTGCCGATCCAGCCCGCCGAGGACACCGAGGGCATTCCCGGCAACCAGTTCATCTTCGAGCCCGGCGCCGCCGCGGTCCTCGAGGGCCTGTTGCCGCGCTACGTCGCCACCCGGCTCTACCAGGCCGTGCTCGAATCGAAGGCGTCCGAGGAGTCGAGCCGGATGGTCGCGATGAAGAACGCAACCGAGAACGCCGAGAGCCTGATCGACGACCTGACGCTGGCCTACAACAAGGTCCGCCAGGCGAACATCACCCGCGAGATGATCGAGATCGCGACCGGGGCCCAGTACAGCTGAGCCGCGCCGCACCAGGAGGCACCCACCGCATGGCAACCGCCGCACCCGAGGCCCCGACCAGGAAGAAGGGCGCGACCGGCCGGATCGTCCAGATCACCGGCCCCGTCGTCGACATCGAGTTCCCGCCCGGCCAGCTGCCCGCGATCTACAACGCCGTCGAGATCGAGCGCGAGGGCCAGGAGCCGCTCGTCTGCGAGGTCCAGCAGCATCTCGGCAACAACTGGGTCCGCTCGGTCGCGATGACCACGACCGACGGCCTCGCCCGCGGCGGGTCGGCGCGTGACACGGGCGCGCCGATCAGCGTGCCCGTCGGCGAGGCGACGCTCGGGCGCGTCTTCGACGTCCTCGGCCACCCGATCGACAACAAGGGCCCGGTGAAGGCGGAGGAGACCCTCCCGATCCACCGCGAGGCACCGGACTTCGACGACCAGACGACCGAGATCGAGGTCTTCGAGACCGGCCTCAAGGTCATCGACCTCATCTGCCCCTTCCGGAAGGGCGGCAAGGTCGGGATCTTCGGCGGCGCCGGCGTCGGCAAGACGGTCATCATCCAGGAGCTGATCCGAAACGTCGCCCAGGAGCACGAGGGTGTCTCGGTCTTCGCCGGCGTCGGCGAGCGAAGCCGCGAGGGCAACGACCTGATCAAGGAGATGACCGATTCGGGGGTCATCGAGAAGACCGCCTTCGTCTTCGGCCAGATGAACGAGCCGCCCGGTGCCCGCCAGCGGGTCGGCCTGACGGGGCTGACGATGGCCGAGTACTTCCGCGACGTCGAGAAGAAGGACGTCCTCCTCTTCATCGACAACATCTTCCGGTTCACCCAGGCGGGTTCCGAGGTCTCGGCGCTCCTCGGCCGGATGCCGTCGGCGGTCGGCTACCAGCCGAACCTCGCCACCGAGATGGCCGCCCTCCAGGAGCGGATCACCTCGACGAAGAACGGCTCGATCACCTCGCTCCAGGCGGTCTTCGTCCCGGCCGACGACTACACGGACCCCGCCCCGGCGACGACGTTCGGCCACCTCGACTCGACGATCCGCCTCGAGCGCTCGATCGCCGAGCTCGGGATCTATCCCGCGGTCGACCCGCTCACCTCGACGTCGCGCGTCCTCGACCCGAACGTCGTCGGACAGGACCACTACGACACCGCCCGCGAGGTCCAGCGCGTCCTCCAGCGCTACCGCGACCTCCAGGACATCATCGCGATCCTCGGCATCGACGAGCTGTCCGAGGAGGACAAGGCGACGGTCGCGCGGGCCCGGCGGCTCCAGCGGTTCATGAGCCAGCCGTTCTTCGTCGCCGAGGTCTTCACCGGCCGCGAGGGCAAGTACGTCGCGATCCGGGACACGGTCGCCTCGTTCAAGGAGATCCTCGAGGGCAAGACCGACACGTTGCCCGAGCAGGCCTTCTTCCTCGCCGGCACGATCGACGACGTGCGCGAGAACGCGAAGCGGCTGCAGGGCGAATGACGTTCCGCGCCAAGCCGGTCGGGGCAAGCGGGCCTCAGGCCGAGGTCCGCGGGGCTGGCGAGACTCGGAGGGCCGCCTGATGCCGCTGTTGCTCGAGATCGTGACGCCCGAACGGCTCGTCGTCTCGGACGAGGTCGACGAGGTGATCGTGCCCGGTTCGGAGGGCGAGCTCGGGATCCTGCCCCATCACGCGCCGCTCGTGTCGACCCTCGGGGCCGGCGAGCTGCGGATGAAGAAGGGGACCGAGTGGGAGTATTTCGCGGTCATGGGCGGCTTCGTCCAGGTCCGCCCGGACAAGGTCGTCGTGCTCGCCGAGACCGCGGACATGGCGAGCGAGATCGACCTCGAACGGGCGAAGGCCGCGCGCCAGGAGGCCGAGCGGGCGCTCGAGCAGGGCTCGAAGGAGCCGGCCGACCTCGCGGCGGCCCAGGCCGCGCTCCAGCAGGCGCTGCTCCAGATCCGGGTCGCCGAGCGGCGCTACCGCGAGGGACCGCGGCGGCGGTCGCCGACGAGCGAGTAGGTCGATCTCCGGCGTGGCCGATGCGCGAATCCTCGCGTCCATGGCTCGCAGGGGCGTCGCCTGGGCGCTCGGAGCGTCTCGTGGCTGACGCACGGCCGTTCCAATGGGAGTACCGGCCGGAGCCGGTGAAGCGCGAGCTGTTCCGGATCGACGGCGGCCAGCCGCTCGAAGGACGCGTCCGGATCAGCGGCTCGAAGAACGCCGCGCTCAAGCTCCTCGCCGCGGCCACGCTGACGGGTGAGCGCTGCCGGTTCACCAACGTCCCCGAGATCGAGGACGTGCGGGTCATGACCGAGACCCTGCGCGACCTCGGCGTCGTCGTCGACCATCCGGAGCCGAACGTCTATGAGGTCGCCGCGGGCGACGTGGACTGGCTGTTCGTCCCGCTCGAGGCGGCGGCGAAGATGCGGGCGAGCTTCATCCTGCTCGGGCCGCTGCTCGCCCGGTTCGGCCGGGTGATCATCAGCAACCCGGGCGGCGACCGGATCGGCCGGCGGCCGGTGAACCTCCACGTCGACGCGATGCGGGCGCTCGGGGCCGAGATCGACTACCGGAACGGCTACTACTTCGCCCTCGCTCCCGGGCGGCTGCGGGGGACGGAGGTTCGGTTCCCGTTCGTGTCGGTCATGGGCACCGAGAACGCGATGCTCGCCGCGACCCTCGCCGAGGGCCACACGGTGATCCGGCCGGCGGCGCAGGAGCCCGAGATCGACGACCTCGCCGCGTTCCTCCGGAAGATGGGCGCGGACGTCGAGCGGACGTACGCGGACACGATCGAGGTCGAGGGCCAGCGCCGGCTGCGCGGGGCCGAGCATGCGGTCGTTTCGGACCGGATCGAGGCCGGCACGTTCCTCGCGGCCGCGGCGGTCACCGGCGGCCGGGTCACGCTCGAGAACGCCCCGTGCGAGCACCTGACCGCGTTCATCGACCTCGTCGGCGAGGCGGGGGTGGCCGTCTCGTGCGGCCGCGACCGGATCGAGGTGGACGCGCGCGACCCCGGGCCGGGGGCGTTCCGCGCCCACGACCTCGAGACCGCGCCATATCCCGGCCTCGCGACGGACCTCCAGCCGCCGGCCTGCGTCGTCCTCACCCAGGCGACCGGAGAGTCGCGGGTCCACGAGACGATCTTCGAGGACCGCCTCGAGTGGCTGACCGAGCTGCGGCGGATGGGCGCCGACGTCGACCTCATCGACAATCACCACGCGGTCATCCGCGGCCCGGCCCACCTCCGCGGGGCGGACGTCGAGATCGGCGACCTGCGGGCGGGCGCCTCGCTCATCCTCGGCGCGCTCGCCGCCGAGGGCACGTCGACCGTCCGCGGCGCGCACCACGTGCACCGCGGCTATGAGAACATCGACCGCAAGTTCCAGGAGCTCGGTGCGCGCATCGAACGCCTGGCGGAAGGGAGCTCCGTCACCGTCTCATGACGAAGATCGGCATCGACCTGGGCACGGCGAACGTGCTCGTCTACGTCAAGGGCAAGGGCATCGTCATCGACGAGCCCTCGGTCGTCGCGGTCAGCGACGACAACCGGATCGTCGCCGTCGGCGAGGAGGCCCGCGAGATGATCGGGCGAACGCCCGGCAACATCCAGGCGATCCGGCCGATGAAGGACGGCGTCATCGCCGACTACGTCATCACCGAGGCGATGCTCGACTTCTTCATCAAGAAGGCGATGAAGCGGCGAATGGTCGGGTTCTCGAAGCCGGACGTCATGATCAGCGTGCCGGCCGGCGTCACGTCGGTCGAGAAGCGGGCGGTTCGCGACGCCGCGCTCAAGGCCGGCGCCGGCGAGGCGTACCTGATCGAGGAGCCGCTCGCGGCCGCGATCGGCGCCAACGTGCCGATCAGCGGACCGTCGGGGAACATGGTCATCGACATCGGCGGCGGGACGAGCGAGATCGCGGTCATCGCGCTCGGCGGAATCGTCGTCTCGACCTCGCTCCGCGTCGGCGGCAACAAGTTCGACGATCACATCGCGACCTACGTCCGCAAGAAGTACAACCTGATGGTCGGCGACCGAACGGCGGAGGAGGTCAAGATCGCGATCGGGACGGCCCTGCCGCTCGAGCGCGAGATGACGATGGAGGTGCGCGGCCGCGACCTCATCGCCGGGCTGCCGCGAACGATCCCGATCACGAGCTCCGAGGTGATGGAGGCCATCGAGGCGCCGCTCCAGCAGCTCGTGTCGGCCGTCCGGACCGTGCTCGAGCAGACGCCCCCGGAGCTGTCGAGCGACATCATCGACAAGGGCATGGTGATGTCCGGCGGCGGGTCGCTCCTCCGCAACATCGACAAGCTCCTGACCCAGGTGACCGGCGTGCCGTGCCACGTGGCCGAGAACGCCCTCAACTGCGTGGCCCTCGGCACCGGCCTCGCGCTCGAGCACTTCGACTTCTTCAAGAAGTCGCTCGTCCAGCAGCTGTAGAGGGGCGTA
>DASTSC010000181.1:0-1147 GCA_035760905.1 Candidatus Limnocylindrales bacterium
GGTCCGGCAACCACGGCGTCGGGCAGCGCGCTCATTGGGACCCGATCCTCCCCCTCCGGGGCCATCGAAACGCTCAATCGGAGGTCCCTCCGGGCACCGGCCCGAAGGTCCCCCCGGTCAGTGACCCGCGGGAAGGTAGATCGTCACCTTGTCGATGCTCTGGGTCACGGGGAGGCGGCCCCGGATCGTCGCCAGGGTCTGGTCCGTCAGGCCGTTGTTGCCCTCGCGACGAATGAATGCCGCACCGTCGCTGCCGCCGTAATAGGCGGCCATGATCGCCTGGTACTCGGGCTGGTTCTTGCGCGAGCGGGCGGGGCCACGGAGCTCGCGATCCGTGTCGTACGAGACGCCCGTCGGGCTGACGAGCACCGGGCAGCCGTTGTCGAGCATCCGTCGCAGCAGCCCGGTCAGGATGAGGAGCGACGCGGAGTCTCCCGTCGGGCAGCGCGCCCCGGCGAACGCCGCGGCGATCCGCGCGCTCGGAAATCGGCCGGAGGGGTTGCCGAAGCCGCCCGTGCCCGGGATGGCGGCGATGACGAGGAGACCTGCGAGGACGACCGCATAGGCCACGCCGACGACACCCGAACCGGGTCGGACAGGGACGCCGCTGGTCGCATCCGCCTCCGGGCGCCCGGGTTCGTCGCCCGTGCGCCGGGGTTCGTCGGCCGTGGGCGCCTCGCGACCAGCGGCCCAGCCCGCGAGGATCGCGACTGACGACCCGATCGACAGGCTCGCGACCGCGGCGAACCAGGCCGCGTAGTGGCGGAAGAACGAGGGCGTGACGAGGAGCAGCGCGGTCTGCGCCGCCAGGATCCAGACCCACGGCCGGATTGCCGGCCGGCGCCACGCGCCGAAGAGGACGAGCGCGACCGCGGCGACGAAGACCGCCCCGACCAGCACGTCGGGGATGGGCGCCGAGGCCCGGATGCCCTCCATCACCCGCAGTCGTTCGCCGAGCGGCACCCGGGACCCGCCCCGACCGATCTGGTCGAAGATGATGATCCGAATCATCTTCGTGCCCGCGACGAGGAAGAACGGCAGAAGGAGGACGCCGACCGTCACGATCCCGGCCACGACGTAGGCGACGAGCGGCCGCAGCCGGTCCTGCTCGCGGCGAACCTCGACGACGAGCCACGCGAAGACCGCG
>DASTSC010000182.1:0-22563 GCA_035760905.1 Candidatus Limnocylindrales bacterium
ATCCGGCGTTCCCGGCCGACCTGCGCGAGCAGATCGACCATTGGTGCTTCGCGGAGGCGGCCGACGAACGGAAGACCGACCAGACCGACCGCCAGTTCGTCTACACGACGCGCAAGAAGACGATCGGGCCGTTCAAGCGCCAGCTCTGGGACCTGCCGACGAAGGACGAGATCCTCGCCGACCAGGCCAGGAAGATCGCCTTCCTCTTCGAGCAGCTCAAGGTCGTCGGGAGCCGCGGCATGGTCGAGCGGTACGTCCGGCCGGTCGAGGTTCATCGGCCGCTGCCGGATGTCCTTCGCACGGCGGTCGGGGCGGGGGCGGCGAGCCGCTGAGCCCCCGCGCGGCGTGGGCCGCCGTAGGGCGCTCCCGCTCGCCCGGGTCCCGCCTCGATCAGAGGCAGACGATCAGGACGCAGAGGGTCGGAGCGGGCGTTTCCGTCGGCGCCGGCGTCGGCGCCGGGGTCGGGGCGGGCGTGGGCACGGCGGTCGGCGCGGGAGTCGGCCGCGGCGTGGGGTTCGCCGTCGGCGCGGCCGTCGGCGCCGAGGTCGGCCGAGGCGTCGCCTGGGGGGTCGGCTTCTCGGTCGGGACCGGGGTGCGGACCGAGGCCGGCTCGGCCGTGGATCCGTGGCTGACGAGCGGCGTCGAGCTCGGGGCCGCGGGCGGCTGCGCCGGCGCCCCGGAACGGACACCCGGGGTCGACGACCCACCTGGCGCGACTCCGCTCGGGGGACCGCCCGACGCCACCGTCCGTTCGAACGCCGGCGACGGCTCGCCCGATGCGACGGTCGCGGATTCGACCTGGCGGACGGTGACGACCCGCTCAGGGCCGCGATTCGGCGACGCCCCGTCGTTCGGAATGCCGCCGCCGAGCGCGAACGTCGTCGCGACGGCGACAATCACGGCAGCCAGCACAACGGCCAGCTCAGTGGGGAAACTCGAATGGTCGGGCACGCGCATTCGTCGCTGATCCTCTCCGCCCGTCGGCGCGGGCGGCCGCATTGTCGCCCGCCCCGGCTTGCAGAATCGTCAACGTGACGCCCGCCACGTTCGGCCCGGAGTGGTCGGCCTCGCTGCGGCGCGGAAGCGAACGCGAGCTCGACGGCTGGCTCGCGTTCGCCCATGAGGCAGCCGATGTCGCCGACCGGATCGCGCTCGGCCACTTCCGGCGGGACCTCGAGATCACCACGAAACCCGACCGTTCGTTCGTCACCGAGGCCGACCAGGCGATCGAGCGCGAGATCCGGACACGGATCGCCGACCGCTGGCCCGACCACGGCGTCGTCGGCGAGGAGTACGGAACGAGCGAAGGTGCAGGCACGGTCCGGTGGTACCTGGACCCGATCGACGGGACCCACAACTTCATGCGCGGCGTGCCCCTGTTCGGGCTGCTCCTCGCCCTCGAGCGTGACGGCGAGCTCCAGCTCGGCGTGGTGTCGGCGCCGGCCCTGGGCACGCGTTGGTGGGCGCGCCGTGGCGGCGGAGCGTGGGCGACGCGGACGATCGGGGCCCAGGCCGGCCGTCCGTCTCGCGTCGCCGTGTCGGACGTGGCCGCCATCGCCGACGTCCACCTCGTCTACGGCGCCGCGAGCGAAATCTCGCGATCCGCTCGAGCCCCGGGGTTCGAGGCGCTGCTCGGCGAGGTCTGGCGCGACCGCGGCTTCGGTGACTTCTGGGGTTATGCCCTCGTCGCCGAGGGCGCGGCCGACGCGATGGTGGAGGCAGACGCCTCACCGTGGGACCTCGCGGCGCCCGCCGTGCTGGTCGAGGAGGCCGGCGGGCGGATGACCGACCTCGAGGGCAATCGAACGATCCGCGGACGAACGGCCCTTGCCTCGAACGGTCGGCTCCACAACGAGCTGCGAGGGCGACTCCTCGCCACGACCTGAGCGGCGGTCACGCGGGCGCGCCGGCGTCGGGCTCCGCGTCAGGCTCCGGCGGCGACGAGGCTCTCGGACAGGACCCCGAGCGCCTGGTCGACCTCGGCGGCGGTCGTCACGAGCGGCGGGATGATCCGGACGACGTTCACGAACGTGCCGGCGGTCAGGACGATGAGGCCGCGCTCGAGCGCCTCGGCCTGGACGCGTTTCGTCACCTCGGGGTTCGGGACGCGGCCGTCGCCCTCGCCGGGCTGGACGAACTCGAGCGCGACCATGAGGCCGAGCCCGCGGACGTCGCCGACGGTGGGGTGGCCGGCGGCCACGGCCCGGAGCCCGTCGAGCAGCCGGCGGCCCCGCTCGCGAGCGTTGGCGACGAGGCCCTCGTCCTCGATCACGTCGAGCGTCGCGTTCGCCGCCGCGCACGAGACGACGTTGCCGCCGTACGTGCCGCCGTGCGTGCCGGCCGGGAACCGGTCGAGGATCTCCCGGCGGGCGAGGATCCCCGACAGCGGCAGCCCGGAGGCGATGCCCTTGGCGATGACGAGGATGTCCGGCTCCACGTCCCAGTGCCGGACGGCGAACATCTCGCCGGTCCGCCCGAACCCCGTCTGGACCTCGTCGGCGACGAGCAGGATCCCGTGCTGTCTCGTGATCTCGCGCAGCCGCGGCAGGAAGCCCGGCGGCGGGACGATGTAGCCGCCCTCGCCGAGAACGGGCTCGACGACCACCGCGGCCACGTGCTCCGGGTAGATCAGCTGATGAAAGGTCAGGTCGAGCTGGGCCTCCCAATCGCACGTGCACGCCGCCGGGTCGTGGGCGCCACCCGCGGCCCGGTAGCAATACGGGTAGGCCGTGTGGTAGACGGAGCCAGGCAGCGGCTCGAAGTGGCCGCGATAGACGTCCTTCGCCGCCGTCAGTGCCATCGTCTGCGCCGTCCGACCGTGAAACCCGTAGCGGAAGGCGAGAATCGCGGGCCGCCCGGTCGCGATCCGCGCGAGCTTGACCGCGGCCTCGACCGCTTCGGCGCCCGAGTTCGATAGGAACGCGCCCCACGGGCCGCCGGGCAGCAGCCGGGACAGCCGCTCATAGAGCCGGAGCCCCGGCTCGTGGTAGACGATGTTCTGCTGGCCGTGGAGGAGCTTGGCCGCCTGGGCCTGGACCGCGGCGACGACCCGGGGGTGGGCGTGCCCCGTGTTCGTGACCCCGATGCCCGACGAGTAGTCGAGGTAGCGGCGGCCGTCGGTCGTGATCAGCCAGCTGCCCTCGCCACGCTCCACCTTGAGGTTCGTGATCCGGCTCCAGACAGCCGGCAGGACCGAGGCGTCCGGCCACGGGCTCCCGGCCTCGGGGACGGGTCGGGCCACGGGATCGGCGGCGAGGTCGACCATGAGCGAGCTCCTCTCGATCAGCGCGGGACGCGGCCCGTCTTCAGCGTCGTGAGCGCGACGAAGGCAACGGCGGCCAGAAAGATGATCGAGCCGATGACGTTGATCTGCGCTGGCAGCGCGTTGCGGATGATGCCGTAGACCCAGATCGGGAAGGTGTTCGTCGTCCCGGACACGAAGTTCGTGATGACGAAGTCGTCGATCGAGAGGCTGAACGCGAGCAGCGCCGCGGCCATGATGCCGGGGAAGATGAGCGGAAACGTCACCTTCCAGAACGTCACCAGCTCGTTCGCGCCGAGATCCATCGCGGCCTCCTCGAGCCGCCGGTCGAACCCGGCGACTCGGGCCTTCACGGTCACCACGACATAGCTGATGTTGAACATGATGTGGGCGATGAGGATCGTGTTGAAACCGAGGCCGAGCGTCCCCTTGGGCAGCAGCGACAGGCCCGGCGGTGTCAAGCCCACGCCGAGCGAGAGGTTGACGAACATCGTCAGGAGGCTCGCCCCGAGGACGATCTCGGGCGACGCCATCGGCAGGAAGATGAGCGAGTTCACGAGGCCGCGACCGCGAAACTGGTAGCGGCTCAGGGCGACGCCGATGAGCGTCCCGAGGGCCGTCGCGAAGAACGTCGACCAGAACGCGATCGTCAGGCTGGTCCTGAGCGCATCCGGAAGGCCCGGCCAATCGAGCGGGTGGAGCCACGCATTGAGGGTGAACCCGTTCCAGAGGAAGTTGAACTTGCCCTGGTAGTCGTTGAACGAGAAAACGATCATGACCGCGATCGGGATGAGGAGGTATCCGATCGCGAGGGCCGTGAACGCGGGCAGGATCCAGCGGCCGAAGCGGGCACCGAAGCGGTCCCGGAAGGCGCCTCGCGGGAGCGTCCGCTCGACGGTCGCGGTCGCCATCAGCCGGTGAGCTCCTCCGTGCCGAGGGCGCGGGCGTAGATGAGGACCGCGACGAGGATCGCGGCCATCAGGACGAACGAGAGCGCCGACGCCTGCGGGTAGTCGTTCTGTTCGAGAAACCGGCGCTGGATGACATTGCCGATCATCGTCGTCTTCGGACTGCCGAGGAGCTCCGCGTTCACGTAGTCGCCCATCGCGGGGATGAACGTGAGGATCGATCCGGCGAAGACGCCCGGCAGCGCCAGCGGGAGCGTGACCCGCCGGAAGGTCGCCCACGAGTTCGCGTAGAGGTCGTGGGCGGCCTCGTGGAGCCGGGAGTCGATGCGCTCGAGCGAGACGTAGAGCGGCAGGATCATGAACGGCAGGAAGTTGTAGGTGATCCCGGCGACGACCGCGATCGGGGTGTAGAGGACGGATGTCTCGACCGGCAGGACCCCGACGGCGTGCTTGAGGAAGCCGAGGACCGGGCCCTCGTCGCCGAGCAGGATCTGCCAGCTGATCGTCCGGATGAGAAAGCTCGTGAAGAACGGCGCGATGACGAGGAACAGCAGCAGGTTCTTGTAGCGCCCGCCGCGGAAGGCGATCGTGTATGCGACCGGAAAGCCGATCGCGAAGTCGAGGAGGGTCGCGATCCCGGCATACGTGAGCGAGTGGATCCACTGATCGTCGAACAGGGTGAGCGCGCGGATGTAGTAGCCGACCGTCCCCGTCAGCCGGAAGCCCGCGTCGATGTCCCCCGACGACACCGACATGACGAACATCTGGATCCCCGGCCAGACGAAGAAGTAGATGAGCCAGAGCAGCCCCGGAGCGAGGAGCAGATATGGCGCGGCCGCGAAGACTCGCCGCCGGAGCGACGGCGGCGGCGACCCGAGCGGGACGGCGGGGGCGGTCATCGCGACCTTCGAACGATGCGGATCAGGACCCCGTCAAATCGAGGTAGAGATCGTCGAGGCTTGCCTCGATCTCGTCCGGCAGGAACTGCCAGTTGTGGTACTTCGCCTGGATGTCGGGGGTGGGAAAGATGAGCGGATTCGTCGCCGCGCTCTTGTCGAGCTTCTTGATCTCGGCATCCGCGCCCTTCACGGGGCAGACGTAGTAGACGTAGTCCTCGATCTGGGCCGCGATCTTCGGGTCGTACACGAAGTTGATCATCAGCTCGGCCGTGTACTTGTTCGCCGCGCCCTTCGGGATGACGAGGTTGTCGGTCCAGATCATGACGCCCTCGTCGGGGACCTGGAAGGTGTCACCCTCGGTGCCGGAGGAGGCGAGGTCGCCCGACCAGACCATTGCCGCCCAGGTCTTCTTTGCCGCGAAGTCCTTCAGGTAGGAGTTGTCGGCGAAGCGGAGGCCCTTGTCGACCAGCGGCTTGATGTCGTCGTGGACCGCCTGGAGGTCGTCGACGGTCGTCTGGGCAGGATCGGCCGGCTTGCCGAGCTTGAGCAGGCCGAGGCCGAAGGTGTCCCGGGCCTCGGTCAGGAAGCTCATCTTCGACGGATCGATCGCCCACAGGTCCTTGAGGCTCTTGGGCTCGCTGATGCCGGCGCTCTTGAGGGTGTTCGTGTTGAAGCCGATCCCGGTCATCCCGGACTGCCAGGGATAGTGGTAGTCGTTGCCGGGATCCCACGGCTGGTTGCGGAGGGAGTCGACGAGGTTCGTCTGGGCGTTCGGGACGTCCGACTGGTCGAGCTTCTCGGCCCAGCCCTTGCTGATGACCTTGGCCGCGAGCCAGTCGGTGATGACGATCAGGTCCCAGCCGGTAGGCGCGCCGCCCTGGAGCTGGGGCTGGATCTTCGCGTAGAAGGTCTTGTTGTCCTCGATCGCCTCGACGTAGTGGACGTCGACCTTGTACTGCCTCTTGAACTGCTCGATCGTCGGCGAGCTGCCCGGCTTGTAGACCCCGCTGTTGTAGGCCTTGCCCGACAGGTCGATGTAGGCCGGCCAGTTCGCGAACTCGAGCGGCCCGGTCGGGCTCGGCTTCGGGGTGGGGGAGGCCGCTGACGCCGCGGCGCTCGGGCTCGGGCTCTCCGGCGGGGGCGTCGGGATGGCCACGGACTGGGGGCCGCTGCTCGACCCCGGGTTGACGTCGGTCGTGCAGGCAGCCAGGAACGCGCCGAAGCCGGCGAGCGCGCCGGCCTGCAGCACCCGGCGCCGACTGACCCGCTGCGCCGCTCCATCGAAGTCGGTCATCGATCTCCTCCTCGCGTCCCGGCAGTCAGGCCGCCGCCACGCCGTCGTCGGGCGCTCCCTCGCCCGAGCCCTCGCTGATGACGAACGTATGGTCCGGGAGCCAGGCGAGGATCACCTCCTCGCCGGGTGCCCACAGCTCCGCCCGGCTCGCCCGCTCCACGTTCTGCTCATAGACCGTCAGATGGGCGGCGCCCGCGGCCTCGACGATGTACTGGGTGCTGACGCCCATGTAGCTCGCGTCCCGGATCACGCCGCTCAGCCGGTTGAGCCCCTCGGCAATCGATTCGGACGGCTCGTGGAGCCGGATCTTCTCGGGCCGGATCCCGAGCTCGATCCGCGGATGGCCGTTCGTCAGGCCGCGCGGCAGCCGAAGCGCCGCTCCGGAGTCGGTGCGGCCGACCGCGTAGTCCCCGTCGGCGCCCTCGAGCGTGGCGGGGATGAGGTTGCTGACGCCGAGGAAACCTGCCACGAAGCGCGTGGACGGGCGTTCGTAGAGCGATTCCGGGTCGCCCAGCTGCTCGTACCGGCCGCGGCTCATGACCGCGATCCGATCCGACATCGTCATCGCCTCTTCCTGGTCGTGGGTCACGTAGATGAACGTGATCCCGACCTCCTGCTGGATCCGCTTGAGCTCGACCTGCATCTGCTTGCGAAGCTTGAGGTCGAGAGCGCCGAGCGGCTCGTCGAGGAGGAGGACCGCGGGTCGGTTGATCAGCGCCCGGGCGAGTGCGACGCGCTGCTGCTGACCTCCGGAGAGCTGGGCGGGCTTGCGTCGCTCGTAGCCAGGCAGCTCGACGAGCTCGAGCATCTCGGCGACGCGCGCCTTCACGTCGGCCGTTCCGACGCCCTTGCGGCGGAGGCCGAAGGCGACGTTCTCGAAGATCGTCAGGTGAGGAAAGAGCGCGTAGCTCTGGAAGACCGTGTTGACGTTGCGTCGATACGGCGGCAGCCAGGTCACGTCCTGGCCCTGCAGCTCGATCAGGCCCGACGATGGCTGCTCGAAGCCGCCGATCATCCGCAGGGTCGTCGTCTTGCCGCAGCCGGACGGCCCGAGGAGCGAGAAGAACTCGCCCTCCTCGACCTCGAGGTTCACGCCGTCGACCGCGACGACGTCGCCGAAGCGCTTCGTGACCTCGACGAGCCGGACGGCAGGCACGCTTCCTCGGTCTCCTCGTGGTGGAGGCTCAGCCGGCCCCGGCGATGCCAGTCGGCGACGCGGGTGCTGAACGGCCCCCGCGATGGTGGCGGGATCGTAGGACCGCCCGAAAGGGGTGTCAAGAACGCGCTCGGCGTGCGTTCTTCGTCGCTGGACCCGCCCGTTGGGTGCGAAATTCGCGGCCCGGCTCGTTCGACCACGGGGCGCACGGATGCCGTCGCACGGCGCGGCCTCCCCCGATCGAGCCGATCGGGGCGGAAGGGTACGATGAACGAGCCGGGGCATGCCGACGTTCCGGCGTCACCTCCCGTCGCGCACGCCACAGACCGAAAGAAGAACGTCTCCCGATGCCCACGCTCACCGAAGCCGCCGTCCTCGACGCCCTGCGCGCCGTCCAGGAACCCGAGCTCGGCGGTGACCTCGTCACCCGGAATATGGTCCGCGACCTCACGATCGACGGGTCCCGGGTCGCCTTCACGATCGAGCTGACGACCCCTGCCTGTCCACTCAAGGACGAGATGGAAGCCGACGTCCGGCGCGTCCTCGCGCCGCTCGGCGCGACTGACGTCGAGGTGGGTTGGGCGGCCACCGTTCGCCGCGCGGCGCCGCCGCGTCCGGAGCAGCTCCTGCCCGGGGTGAAGAACGTCATCGCCGTCGCCTCGGGCAAGGGCGGGGTCGGCAAGAGCACGGTGAGCGTGAACCTGGCCGTCGCTCTCGCCCGCGACGGCGCGTCGGTGGGTCTCCTCGATGCCGACATCACCGGCCCGAACATCCCCCAGATGCTCGGTGTCGACGGTCAGCCGAAGGCGTCCGAGGCGAACAAGATCGTGCCGCTCGAGCGGCACGGCGTGAAGGTGATCTCGATCCAGTTCTTCGTGCCCGAGGGCCAGCCGATCGTCTGGCGCGGCCCGCTCGTCGGCGGCGCGATCCAGCAGTTCCTGCGCGACGTCGATTGGGGCGAGCTCGACTACCTCGTCGTCGACCTGCCGCCGGGCACCTCGGACGCCCAGTTGACGCTGGCCCAGTCAGTCCCGGTGTCGGGCGCGGTCCTCGTGACGACTCCCCAGGAGGTCGCCCTCTCGGACGTCCGCAAGGCCACGGCGATGCTCAACCGGATGAGCGTCCCGATCGTGGGCATCGTCGAGAACATGAGCGCCTTCGTCTGTCCCCACTGCGGTGAGGCGACGGAGATCTTCGGGCGCGGCGGCGGCGAGCGATTCGCCCAGGAGCAGGGGCTCGAGTTCCTGGGCGGCATTCCGCTCGACGTCACGGTCCGCCAGGGCGGCGACGTCGGCGTGCCCGCGGTCGCGCAGCGCGAGCCGGGACCGGCGGCGCTCGCGCTCCGCGCCCTGGCGCGGACGGTCGCGGCGCGGATGAGCGTTCGTGCAGAGGCCTCGGCCCGGCAGCCGGTGCTGTCGGTCCGCTAGAGGAGCGAGCTACTTGCCGCGCTTGGCCTCGCGAGCCTCGCGGGCGCGAGCGTTATCGCGAGCGAGGCGCGCGGCCTCGTTCAGTCGCTCGTGGCTGATCGCGCGGACCAGCTCGTAGTTCTGGAGCGACTGGCCCTCGGTGTCCTGATCGTCGGCCGATTCGCTCGCCGCGGCTCGCGCCTCGTCGGGCTGCTCGGCTCGTCTCGCCTTCGTCACCTCGGCCTCCCTGTTCGGCCGCGCGTTGCGGCTCCGCCACGTTGCCGGCGATCTCGCCGGGCGCGCCCGATCATGCCTGAGCCGGATGCCGCGGCAAAGGGTGGACTCGACACGATCCCTGTCGCCGACCGGACAGGCCCGACGACCGGCTCACGACAGCCGGCGCTTGCAGCGGCGGGGTAGGGTGGGCCCAGCGCGCGATCCGTGCGCGACGACCCGGAGGTCCAATTCGATGACGAACGACGCGAAGCCGAGCGGCTTCCAGATCCGAACGCCGACGGGCCGTGGCGAGGCCGTCGGTGACGACGACACCGAGGGCCAGAGCTTCCAGCTCCGACGCCGGCCGGGCGAAGGTGCGGTCGAGGACGACACCGAGGGCCAGATGCTGCCGGACCTCGGCGCGGGCCGGGTGATCGCCCACGCCAGGGAATCGCAGATCCGCCAGAACCTGAGCCGGCACGACCTGGAGGAGGCCGCCCGGCGGCCCCACCGCAAGGAAAAGTAGGCTTCCCGGCGCCGATCAGCGCGGGACGGCTCGGACCGTCGGCGAGGATCGGCGCCTCCGATTCCCGGCGCCGGATCGGTCCGGCCGCGGCCGTGAGGCGAGCGCCGCCAGCGCCGCCTTGACCTCGAACGGCGAGAGCGTCGGCGCGTCCTCGACGAGCAGGGTGATGATCGCCGCCATGTGCGGCGCGGCGAAGCTGTTGCCGGTCCCGATCATCTCGCCGCCGTCGCGCCAGGCGACCCGGACGTCGACGCCCCAGGCCCCGAACTCGACGGGAGGCCGCGGGTTGTAGAAGAACGTCCACGGGTCGGGGATGTCGTGTGAGGCCACGGAGACGACCGAGGAGAAGACGGCCGGGTAGCTCGGGACCCCGGGCATGTTGCTGGCCGAGCAGACGAGCATGCAGCCCGCGAAATAGGCTCGATCGACGAGGTCGTGGAATGTCGGGTAGAGGTCTTCGCTCTTCGACGAGAGGCTGAGGTTCGCGACCCGGAAGCCCTGGTCGATGACCCAGTCGAGGGCGTAGGCGAAGGCCACCCCGCTGGCCTTGTTGTTCGGGCCGAGGACGCGGACCGAGGTCAGCTCGGCATCCGGCGCGAGACCGTGGATGATCCCGGCGCATGCCGTGCCGTGACCGACGACGTCGAGCGGCTCCGGCTCCTCGACGACGCGGCCGTCGTCCCCGTCGAGCTCCACCCGGACGCTCCGGACGAGCCGGCCGCCGACCGCGGGGTGACTCGCCTCGACGCCGGAGTCGATGATCGCGACCCGGACGCCGCGACCGGTGCCCCGGCCGAGCCAGCGGCCCCAGCCGAGCCGGAACGGCGAGCGGTGGGTGAGGCCGGATCGGGCTTCCCCGAGGAACGGCTCGCTCCATGCGGGAACGAGCCGCTCGTCCTCGCTCACCGCGCGAACGGGCGAGCCCGAACCGACGGTCGGAAGCGGTCGATGAGCCGGAGCAGCTCGACGACGAACGCCCGCCGTTCGGGCGACGAGTCCCACTCACGGGCGACCGCGTCGACCAGCAACCAGAAGTCGTCGCCCGGGTCGACGTCGCGAGCCGCATCGGCGAACGCGTCGAGCGACGACCGGTCGGTCGCGATGTCGTGGGCCTCGAGGACCCGGGCCCAGAGGCGCCCGACGTCGCGCTCCACACGGGTGGCGTCGATCGCGAGGGCGGCCTGGCGGGCGAAGACCGACGCGAGCCCGAGGTCGTCGCCCGAGAAGACCCCCGAATGGCGGTCGAGGATCTCGAGGACACCGACGGTCGTCTCGCCGGTGGCGAGCGGGACCGCGAGGATCGTCCGCGGCACGTAGCCGGTCTGCTCCGCGACCTGCCGCCCGAAACGCGGGTCGGCCGAGGTGTCGCCGAGCGCAATCGGCTCGCCCGTCTGGAACACGTAGCCGACGAGTCCCTGGCCGAAGGGCACGCGGGTGCCGACGACGCCCTGGCCCTGGGCACCGGCGGCCACGACGAACTCGAGCTCGCCGTTCGACTCGAGGGCGATCGATGCGGCCGCGGCGTCGAAGAGGGCCACGGCCGCGTCGAGGACCGATCGGAGGAGGCGAAGCTGGACCTCGGTTCGCAGCCCGCCGGCGACCGCCGCCCGCCGCCCGAGCTCGCGCAGCAGCGCGAGGACGGCCTCGTCCCGGCTGCCGGACGGGTCGTCGGTCACCACTCGCCGCGTGCGTGGAGCTCGGCGACGTTGATGACCACGATGTCGTCCGGCTCGAGGCGGATGAGGCCGTCGTCGACGAGCTCGCCGAGGTGGCGGTTCACGCTCTGGCGAGTCCCGCCGATCATCGAGGCCAGCTCCGACTGCGTGTAGGCACGTCCGAGGCGGACCTCCTCGTTCCGGTCGGGCTCGGCCTCCTGGGCCATCGCCGCGAGCCGGACCGCCAGACGGCCCGGCAGGTCGAGGAAGTGGAGCTCGGCGAGACGGCCCGTCACCCGTCGGAGCTCGTTCGCGAGCGCCGCGAGAAGCGCGTGCCGGAAGGCCCGGTCGTTGTCGATGAGGGCGATCACCGGCGCGCGGGGCAGGACGAGCGTGATCGTCGGCTCGAGCGCCGTGGCGGTCGCCGAGCGCTCGGCGCCGTCGATGAGCCCGAGCTCGCCGAACGTCGCCCCGGGATGGAGCGTGTTGATGAAGGCCTCGGACCCGGTCAGCGATTCCTCGCTGATCTTGACCAACCCGCTCTCGATGAGGTGGAGCGTGTCGCCCACGTCGCCGCGGTGGAAGATGACCTCGCCGCGGCGGTAGCGGCGCGGCCGGAAGCTCCGGCTCAGCTCGTCGAGTCGGGCGTCCGTGAGGGACTGGAACAGCGGCGAGCGGCGGAGGGCGTCGGCCGCAAAGGCGAGTCGTGTCGCGTCGGTCATCCGCTCGTCGTTCACCTCGCTCGGAGCGCCCGCCGCAGGCTCCTGCCACGATAACGCACGCGGAACCCGCGAATCCGCGTCCGGGCGACGGTTTCGGGGCTTCTCGCCGCCTCGTCCGCCGACTACCCTGCGGGCAGGAGAGGCGGAACGGGTGTCCGAATCCCGACAGGTGCCCGGTCCCGTGCCCGACAGACGCAGGCCGGTGCGCCTTCGTACGGTGGGGCCCGGCTCCGCTCAGAAGACGGGAGCGAGCGAGCAACGGAGGTTCGAGACATGCCGGCGAACAGGAAGTTCACGGACGACGAGGACACCGAGGGCCAGGGCCTGGGCGTCAGGCGCAAGGCCGTCGACGACGAGTCCGCAGGTCAGTCGTCCTACGGCGGTGCGCGGCGCAAGCTCACCGACGACGAGGACACCGAAGGCCAGAGCGGGATGCTCCGCCGGGCCATCGACGACGAGGACGAGGTCGGACCGTCGGGGATCGCGAATCGCAAGTAGCGGCTCGCCGCTGAACGGCACCCACGCGGCCGGGACTCCCACCCGGCCGCGTTCCTCTGTCCGCCGCGAGCGGTCGGGGCCGACGTGAGCGCGAACCCCGGCAACGGCGGCGACGGCGCGCCGGCGGCCGACGAGGTCAATCTCGCCGCGGCCGCTGAGGCCCGGGCCTCCGGGCGCCTCCTGCGAACCGTGCTCGCACCGTACGAGGCGATCTCGGGCAACCGCCCGCTGGCGCGCTTCCTGGCGAGCGAGTTCGTCTCCTCGATCGGCGACTGGCTCTACCTCGTGGCGATGCTCGTCGTCGTCGCCGAGTCGTCCGACGCCGTCGTGCTCGGGATCGTCGGCGGCGCCCGAGTCCTCCCGTACGTCCTCCTGTCGGGCGTCGGCGGCGTCCTCGCCGACCGCTACGACCGGCGCCGGATCCTCATCGCGACCGATCTCGCCCGCGGCGGGCTCATGGTCGCGCTCGCAGCCGCGATCGCGGTCGAGGCGCCGATCGCGGTCGTCGTCGGTCTCGTCGTCCTCGCCGCGTGCGGGTCGTCGCTCGCCGGACCCGCCCTCTCGGCCTACCTGCCCTCGCTCGCGCGCGACGAGACCGAGCTCGGGCCGGCGAACGCGGCCTGGGCGACGCTCGACAACGTCGCCTTCATCATCGGACCCGCGGTCGCCGGAGTCCTCACCGCGCTGGGCGGGGCGAGCGGGGCGATGCTCCTCAACGCGGTCAGCTTCGGCGTCGTCGCGCTCGTCCTCGCGACGCTGCCACGGGCGCGATCGACGGAGACGACAGAGGCGATCGCGGCGGCTTCGGCCTCCGGCGAGGTGGAGACGGGTGGCGCCGCGAACGGCCTGCGGGCGCTGACTCGGCAGATCGCGTCGCCGCTGCTCGTCGACCTCGGCGTCAGCTCCGTCGGCGGGGCGCTCGGTATCGCGACCGTCGTCATCGCGACCGGACAGCTCAACTCCGGCGAGGCCGGCACGGGCTGGCTCAACGCGGCGACCGGGGTCGGCGGGGTCGTCGGCGGGATTGTCGCGGGCCGGTTCATCGACGCGCCGCCACGGCGCGTGCTCGGGCTCGGTGGTCTCGTGGCGGCGATCGGGCTCGTCGCCCTCGGCGGGGCGGGTCAGCTCGGGCTGGCCGTCGTCCTCGTCGCGATCGCCTCGAGCGGCCTGCTCGTCATCGACGTTGCCAACTCGACCTACCTCCAGCGGGTCGTCGCCGACGAGACGAGGGGTCGGGCGAGCGGGATCTTCCACACGGTGGGATCGCTCGCGTTCGCGGCTTCGTCGACGGCCCTGCCGATCGCCGCGGCCGGCGTCGGCATCGGTGCCGCGCTCGTCGCGGTCGTGGCCGTCGGCGCGCTCTTCGTGCTCGGCGGGATCGCCCTCGTCGCGCTGCCGGCCGAATCGCCCACGGCCCGCGTGGCGCTGCGGGTTCTCGAGGCCTCGGCCCTCGGCTCGCTGCCCGTCTCGCATCTTGCGGCGGCGGCCGCGCGGGCGACGACGGTCGAGGTGCGGCCGGGCGAGGTCGTGGTCGCCCAGGGCGATCCGGCGGACGCCGCGTTCGTGATCGAATCGGGGACGTTCAGCGTCACGATCGGCGGCCGGCGACGGCGTCGGCTCGGTGCCGGCGACCTGTTCGGCGAGCGAGGGCTGCTCCTCGCGCGGCCGCGGAGCGCGACCGTGACGGCCGACGAGGCCGGTTCGCTCGTCCGGCTCGATCGCGACGCCTTCCTCGCGCTCGTCCGGACCGACGAGCGCGCGCCCGACCGGCTGCTCGCCCTCTACGCCGGCCGGCGCTGACCGGCGGCGTCAGCCGCCCGTGATGACGCCTTCGCCGCCGCGCCCGAGGAGCTGCGATTGGGTCGCCGCGAGGTGGCTCGCCGCGAGCGCGAAGAGTCGCTGGACCAGGGCGCTCGCCTCGGGGCCGCCGGCCGCGACGACGTCGAGCACTGCCTCGACCGGGATCACGATCACCTCGACCCCGCCAGCGGCGCGGCCCGTCGTGAGCCAGCGGGCACGTTCAGCGAGGGCAGTCCAGCCGAGCAGCTCGCGCTCCTCGGCGGTCATGACGATCGTCGACCGGGCGTCACTCGTCGCCCGGAGCACGAGCCGTCCGCGCAGGAGCGCGAAGACGGCCGTCGCCGGCTCGCCGGACTCGAACAGCGCCTCGCCGTCCCGGAGCGTCCGTCGCGTCGCCGCCTCGGCGAGCCGCTCGAGATCGGCGGCGTCAAGCGCGGCGAGCAGGGGGACCGCGGAGAGGTCGCGCGCCGTGACGGTCATCGTTCCTCCACCTCGCCGCGGAGCGCGCGGAGGAGGGCCCACGCCGCGGCGACCGCCGCCCGCATTCGCCCCTGGTCGTCGGACAGAAATGCCGTGGCCCGCTCGTGGATCGGTCGCAGCCCGCCCGCGACGTCGGTCTCGGCCACGAGGTCGCGCCCGCCGGGCACGAGCTCGACGGCCAGCGACAGCCGCACGAGCGCTTCGTCCGACGTCGGGCCGGCGCCCGCCTCGTTCCCGGCCGCGGCCGCGCCCAGGACGGATGCGGCGACGAGTCGCTCACACCGGCCGAGGAGGGTGACGAGCGCGCCGTTCGTGCCCCGCTCGTGGATGACGAGGCGGCGGTCGGCCGCCCGGAGCGCGCCGTCGACGACCTGGGCCCAGGTGGCTGGACCCTCGGCCCAGACATGGCCGCCGAGCGCAGCCCGAACCGCATGCGTCGCCTCGTCCGCGAGCGCGGCTGCCTCCTCCCGTGAGTCGCCGAGCGCGACGATCCGGACGTCGACACCATCGGACCGCGCGAACGTCGCGACGTCCGGGTTCGCGGCCTCAAGGAGCTCGCGACCCAGGCGGTCGGCGGCATGTGATTCGCCGATCCCGGCGAGGCGAAAGAGCCGGACGACGCTCGCTCGCCCGAGCGAGCGGGTGGCCAGCCGGGGCAGGGCGGCCTCGGCCCACATCGCCCGCATCTCCCGCGGCGGGCCGGGCAGGAGGACGGCGATCCGACCGTCCGGGCGGTCGACCCACCAGCCCGGAGCCGTGCCGTGGCCGTTCGCGAGCGGTGAGGCGGAAGGCACGAGCCAGGCCTGCTTGAGATTCGACTCGGGGAAGGGGATCCGGCGGCGGGCCCAGAGCTCACGGACCCAGGCCTCGAGCGCCGCGTCGACCGCAGGCGTCTCGTCGATCGCGTCGGCCAGCCCCTCGCGGGTCAGGTCGTCGGGGGTGGGGCCGAGGCCGCCCGTGGCGACGACGAGATCGACCTCGGCGAGGGCGGATCGGAGGGCGGCCGCGATCGCCGCGCGGTCGTCCGGCAGCAGCACGATGCCGGTCACGACGACGCCACGCGTGGAGAGGTCCGCGGCGAGCTCGGAGGCGTTCGTGTCGCGGGTGTCACCGGTCGTGAGCTCGCTCCCGACGGCGAGGATCCGTGCACTCCGGATCGGCCGCCCGCCGTCGCCCCCTCCGCGGTCCTCCCGGCCCGCGCCGATCGCCCCCGAACGGCTCCCGATCGCCTCCATCGACCGCGGAGCGTAACCCAGCCGGCGGCGCCGCGTAACCCAGCCGGGCGGCGGCGCGCCTGCAGGCCGATCGATAGCCCGGATGCCGGGTTGGCGAGATCGCGGCGACGGTCCGGTCGTACGATCGTCCGCAGCGAGCACGACGATCGCGCGGCTCCCAGGCGGTGTCGCACTGACGGAGTCTCGACGCGAACCGACGGGCGGAGGCGCGTATGGCCGACATCGACGGGACCGGGTTCGCCGAGCTGGACGAGCTTCTCGCGCTCGTTCGGCGGACACGCGAGCTGCTCGACGCGGCGATCGCCGAGGGCGAGCTGCCCGACGACGGCGTCGAGTTCCTCGCCGACGCCACGCTGCCGCACGTCGAGGGAATCCAGGCCGGCTTCCGCGGGTGGCTCCGCTCCGAGGGAGTCGCGCGCGCCGAGCTCCAGTACCTGATCGGCCTGACCGCCGGCGTCCGCTCCGCCGATCCGGCGTCGCCTGCCGACGCTTCCGCGGCGGCCGTCGAGCGGCGCCTGGACGAACGCGTCCGCGAGCTCTGGCCGGTGCAGCACCCGCTGCTCCGGAACGCGCGTGCGGTCGATCTCGTCCGGCTCGCCCACGCTCGGGTCGTCCTCGCGTTCCTGCCGCGCCTGCCCGGCAACGAGGTCCGCTACCCGTCGCCGCTGCGGACGTACGCCGACATCTCCGTGCCGCGCGGACCGGCCGAGCTCCTCGAGCGGCTCATCGAGCTCGAACGCCTGCTCTGGCAGGTCGCGACGCGGCGTCGCCTGCCGACACACGATCCGGCTGTTCGGCGCACCTACGGCTTCTTCGACGCCGCCGACCGTCTCGGCTGGCGCGCGTTCATGGCCGCGTGACGCGGCGGCACGTCGGTGGTGGGCCGCGAGGCCTGATTCCGGGCCGGCGGTATCATCGGCCCGCCCCCACCCGGCCCTCACGAGCCCCCGGAGCCCAGCCCTGGACGAGCAGCCCAGTCGGACAGGCGGCGTGACCGACGCCTCCACGCCCGCGACAGGCCCCGCGCCGACGGATGCGACGGCCGGGGCGCGCCGGCCCGCGCCCGGCTCGATGCCGCCGCCCTCGCCGCCGCCGTCGGGTCCCGGCGTCGTGGGCGACGAATCCGCGCCCGGGTTGCGTGAGCAGGTCGGCCGGACCCGCGAGGCGGCGCTCGGGCTCGCCCGGGCCCATGTCGACCTCGCTCGCGCCGAGCTCGGCGACATCGTCGACAACGCGAAGCGGCTGGCGGCGTTCGCCGGCCTCGCCCTCGGGCTCGTGCTCTTCGCCGGCATGCTGGTCTCGATCGGATCGATCCTCTGGCTCGGCGAGTGGTGGTTCGGGTCGATGGGCTGGGGCGTCCTGCTCGGAACGGAGCTCCTCCTCGCGCTCGCGGTGTCGCTGGCGATGATCGGAATCGGCACGGGGGTCGCCGGCCAGGGCCGGGCGTTCGTGATCGGCGCGATCGTCGGCGTCGTCCTCGCCGTCCTCCTCGGCCTCAACCTTCCGAACCGCGCCTGGACGGCGCTCGCTGACGCGCTGCAGCCGGCGGTCAGGCCGGAGTGGCGCATCCTCGTCCTCGCCGTGCCGATCCCGGCGATCGTCCTCGGTGTGCTCGGGCTCGTCGCCGGCCTGCTTACCCGCGCCGGCGCCGGCGCGGTCGGGCTGCTCGTCCTCGGGGCGATCCTCGGGACGATCCTCGGCGCGCTGTCGGCGATCACGTTCAGCCCCGAGGTCGCCGCGGCGATCGGTGTCGCCGTCGGGCTCGGCGTCTGGCTCGCCCTCGGGGCGGCGGAGGCCCGCCGGATCTCGGCATCGGAGCTCAAGGATCGGTTCGTCCCGAACGAGACGATCGACACCACGAAGGAGACGATCGAGTGGGTGCGCGAACGGACGCCGCTCGGACGGAGGTCGTAGCCGCCCGCGCCGAGCTGCTCAACGAGGTCGAGCGGCTCGAGAGCGCCGGCCGGGCCGCCGTCGACATCCCGGCGAAGGTTCGAAAGGCGCCGGCCCAGACGGCCGGGCTCGCCGCCGGGGCCGCGTTCCTCCTCGCCGGCGGCCCGAAGCGGCTGTGGCGGCGCGGCAAGCGGGCGGTCCGCGGTCCCGAGGCCGACCTCCCGCCGCGCGTCCTCCCGAAGGAGGTCGACCGTGTCCTGTCGCACCTCGGCTCCGACGGCGACACGGTCCGCCGGGTCCTCGAGCGTGAGTTCGCCGACTACCTCGAGGAGCATCGCGAGGAGCGCCAGAAGCGCGACCTCGGCGCCACCGCATCGTTGCTCGCCGGAAGCGTTCTCGGCCCGCTGACCCAGCGCGCGGGGCGGCAGCTGGCCCAGCGCCTGTTCGCGCCCGACTCGACGCTCTTCCGCGACACGCTCGCCGGGGTTCGCGGACGCAGCGGGGCGCGCCCGACACCGCCGGCCTCGGCAGCCCCACCGACCGAGCCCTCGCCGCGGCCTGACCGACCCTGATCCTCGCCCCTGGTCCTTCTCGTAGGATTCGTCCGGGCGAGTGGCGGAATGGCAGACGCGCCGGCCTTAGGAGCCGGTGTCCCGTGAGGGACGTGTCGGTTCGACCCCGACCTCGCCTACCACGGCCTGCCCGGCTATCGTCTGCGGATGATCGCGCCCGCACGGAGCGTCGCGGCCCGGGCCCTGGCCCTCGCGGTCGCGAGCGCGCTCCTCGTGGGATGTGCCGGCGACGTCGCCATCGCCGATTCGGTGCCGGCGTCGGCCGCCCCGTCGGCATCGAGCGCCGCCGCCGCCGCGGCGGCGGGAACACCGCGCGATCCCGGACCCGGGCGCGTGCCGGCCACTGGAGCGGCACCGACCCGCGAGACCGACTGGGAGTCCACGGCTTCCCGGCCATCGGCGACGCCGCATCGCCCCCGGTTCGCGATGGACCTCTTCGAGCCCGACGACTTCGTCGGCCAGTACACGTTCGAGTGGTGCGTCGGCGCGAGCCTCCAGATGGCGCTGCTCGTCACCGACCGGACGAACGACCGAAGCCGGGCATTTCAGGCCGGCCTCTGGCGGGCGGCGCGCGACGCCTCCGACAGCCCGTTCGGCGGCGCGAATCCGATCGGCTGGACGGCGACCCTCGATCGCCTCGGGATCGGGCCGTACGAGCTCGTGTCGCGGCCGACCCTCGACGGGGCGCTCGAGACGGCCGCGGCCGCCATCCGCCGGACCCGGCGCCCCGTCGGGCTCGTCATGTGGAGCGGGCGGCACGCCTGGGTGATGACGGGGTTCGAGTCACGGGGCGACCCGCGCCACACGGAGGACTTCGAGGTCACGGGCGTCCGCGTCCTCGATCCGCTCTATCCCCACGGGAGCCGGATCTGGGGTCGGTCGCCGCGGCCGGACGCGCTCATCGCACCGGGGCGGCTCGGCCGCCAGTTCGTGCCCCGCCTCTTCGGCCGGATCGACTACGGCGTCCCACCGGGCTACGTCCTCGTCCTGCCGACGACCTGATCGTCGCGACGCGAGGCCGCCTTGGGGGCCCGCGCGGAGCCGCCGGCCGAGCCCCGACGGTACACTCCACCGTCCGATGAACGTCACCACCACGCCGGCTCCGAAGAGCTCGGTCCTTCTCGAGATCGAGGTCCCGCCGGAGCGGCTGAGCCGCGCCGTCGACCAGGCCGTCCAGCGCCTCGGCCGGCGGACGAAGGTGGCCGGCTTCCGGCCGGGCAAGGCGCCGCGGGCGATGCTCGAGCGCGTGCTCGGGCCGGGCGTCGTCCTCGAGGACGCCGTGGACCACCTCGTCCAGGATGCCTATCGGGACGCCCTCGTCGAGCAGTCGATCCTGCCGCTCGCGAAGGGCGACGTGGAGATCGTCCAGGCCGAGGAGGGCAAGCCGCTCATCTTCAAGGCGACCGTGCCGGTTCGACCGGACGTCAAGCTCGGCGACTATGCGAACTTCAATTTCCGGCCCGAGATCGAGACGATCGACGACGCGCGCGTCGACAAGGTCGTCGACGAGCTGCGCGACCAGGGGGCGAGCCTCGTCGCGGTCGAGGACCGTGGCGCGCAGAACGGTGACTACGCCGTCATCTCCTACGAGGGGACCCGGGACGGCCAGCCGTTCGAGGGCGGCTCGAGCCCCCGGATGCCGCTCGTCATCGGCGAGGAGCGGCTCATCCCGGGCTTCGAGGAGCACCTCGTCGGGCTCCGGCCGGGCGACGCCGTCGACTTCGACGTCACCTTCCCGGAGGACTACCCCGAGGAGTCGCTCCGGGGTGCGGTCGCCCACTTCGCGGCGGAGCTGCGGGAGCTGCGGGAGAAGGTCCTGCCGGAGGTCGACGCGGACTTCGTCACGTCGGTCGGCGACTTCGCCGACATCGCCGAGATGCGCGACGAGATCCGCAAGCGGCTCGAGCGCAACGCCCTCGACCGGGCCCGGCACGACTTCGCCGATCGGATCATCGAGTACGCCGTCGCGAACGCGACGATGGAGCTGCCCGACGTGCTCATCGACCAGGAGGTCGAGGTGATGCACGACGAGTTCCGCGCCTCGCTCGCCCGACAGGGGATCGCCGAGGAGGCCTACCTCAAGGTCACCGGCAAGACCGACGCAGACCTCCACGCCGACTTCCGGCCCCAGGCCGAGAAGCGGGTCAAGGTCCTGCTCGTCCTGTCCCGGATCGCCGACGTCGAGGGCGTCGACGTGCCCGACGCCGACGTCGAGGCGGAGATCAACCGCGCCCGCGAGCGCTACGAGCAGAGCCCGCGGCTCGTGCGCTACTTCGAGAGCGACCGGGGCCGCAGCTTCATCCGGAGCACGCTCCGTCGGACGCGCGTCGTCGAGAAGCTCATCGACGAGTGGCTCGCGGCCCATCCGGAGCAGACCCCGATCCCGCACCTCGAGGACGACCGTCCATCGGCCGTCGACGCCGACGCCGTCCGCTCGGCCGCCTCGATCGGCGCCACCGACCCCGGCTCGGTCATGGGCACCGACCCGGATTCGCGGCCGGAGGCCGCCGGCCATGACCATGGAACCTCACCCGAGATGGAGCGCGAGCCGGAGGCCGCCGAGGCCCGCCGGGCCTAGCCGCCGCTCGCCGCCCGCCGTCACCCGCCCCCGAAGGAGCCGTTCATGCTCGTCCCGATGGTCATCGAATCCACCAGCCGCGGCGAACGCGCCTACGACATCTACTCGCGGCTGCTCCGGGAACGGATCATCTTCCTCGGCGACGCGATCGAGGACCACGTCGCGAACCTGATCATCGCCCAGCTCCTGTTCCTCGATTCCGAGGACCCGGAGAAGGACATCTACCTCTACATCAACTCGCCGGGCGGCGTCGTCAACAGCGGCCTCGCAATCTACGACACGATGCAGTACGTCCGGGCGCCCGTGAGCACGATCTGCATCGGGATGGCGGCCTCGATGGCCGCGGTCCTGCTCGCCTCGGGCGCGAAGGGCAAGCGCTTCGCGCTGCCGAACAGCCGGGTGATGATCCACCAGGGCTCGGGCGGGTTCCGGGGCAACGCGCCGGACGCCAAGATCCAGATGAAGGAATGGGAGTTCCTCGTCCAGCGCAACAACGAGATCCTCGCCCACCACACGAGCCAGCCGCTCGACAAGGTCCTCAAGGACACCGATCGGGACCTTTTCATGTCTCCCGATGAGGCGAAGGACTATGGCATCATCGATGCCGTCTACTCGGTGACGTGGGACTCGCTGACGGCGCAGCACCACGACTCCGAGCAGCCGGGGGACACGTCGGGGACGCCCGTCGGCGATGATGCCGGCCCGTCGCCGAAGCGGACCAAGGACCAGGGGGCCGGACGGTGACGACGGGTGGCGGCAGCAAGGGGCCGAAGGTTCCCTATCGCTGCAGCTTCTGCGGCAAGAGCCAGGAGCAGGTCCGGAAGCTGATCGCCGGGCAGGGCGTCTACATCTGCGACGAGTGCATCAACCTCTGCCAGGAGATCATCGAGGAGGAGATGCTCGAGGCCCCGCGGTCGAAGCCGCAGGCGGCCAAGCTCCCGAACCCCCGCCAGATCAAGTTCGCCCTCGACCAGTACGTCATCAGCCAGGAGCGGGCCAAGAAGGTCCTCTCGGTCGCCGTCTACAACCACTACAAGCGGGTCAACGCGGGCCACCAGGTCGACGAGGTGGAGCTCCAGAAGTCGAACGTCCTGCTCGTCGGCCCGACCGGCTCGGGCAAGACGCTCCTCGCCCAGACCCTCGCGCGGGTCCTCGACGTCCCGTTCTGCATCGCGGACGCGACCTCGCTGACCGAGGCCGGGTACGTCGGCGAGGACGTGGAGAACATCCTGCTGCGGCTCATCCAGGCGGCCGACTTCGATGTCGCGCGTGCCCAGCGGGGCATCATCTACATCGACGAGATCGACAAGATCGCGCGCAA
Organism: Candidatus Limnocylindrales bacterium; assembly: GCA_035760905.1. Classification (GTDB taxonomy): domain Bacteria; phylum Chloroflexota; class Limnocylindria; order Limnocylindrales; family CSP1-4; genus DASSHA01. Next base: position 22,422 of record DASTSC010000182.1, read on the forward strand.
GGCGGACAACCCGTCGATAACCCGCGACGTGTCCGGCGAGGGCGTCCAGCAGGCGCTCCTCAAGATCCTCGAGGGCACGGTCGCCAACGTCCCGCCCCAGGGCGGCCGCAAGCACCCGCACCAGGACTTCATCCAGATCGAC
>DASTSC010000183.1:0-3220 GCA_035760905.1 Candidatus Limnocylindrales bacterium
GGCGGGGTCACCGCGTCGTCTTCGTCGTCGAGGAGTCGTTCGCCGGGCGGCTCGAGGCCTACGGCTTCGAGGAGCGGCTGATGCGGCTCGCGCCGCCGCCCGAGGAGCCCGAGGTGCCGGGCCAGTTCTGGAAGGACTTCATTCGGGACACCGCGCCGGAGTTCCGGAAGCCGACGATCGAGCAGCTCGGCTCCTTCATCGCGCCGACCTGGCAGGCCCTGATCGACGGTTCCAGGTACGTCGACGCCCGCCTCCGCGAGATCTTCGACGAGGTCGGCCCGGACGTGATCGTCGAGGACAACGTCGTGGAGTTCCCGGCGATCGAGGCGTTCGACCGGCCCTGGGTCCGGATCGTGAGCTGCAACCCGCTGGAGATGCTCGATCCGGCGATCCCGCCGGTCTTCTCCGGCTACGGCGCGGCCGAGCGCGACGACTGGGAGGCCTTCCGCGAGGAGTACGACCGGACGCACGGCGAGATGTGGTCGGACTTCGACGCGTTCGTCCGGTCGGCGGGCGCGCCGGGCCTCCTCCGCGACGCCCTCGGGCCCCGGTTCATCAACGAATCGCCATGGCTGAACCTCTACCTCTACCCGGCCGAGGCGGACTACGAGCGGGCCCGCCCGCTCGGGCCGACCTGGCACCGGCTCGACTCGTGCGTCCGGGCGACCGATGGGGAGTGGGAGCTTCCGGAGCCGCTCGCGTCCGGCGACGGCCCGCTCGTCTACCTCTCGCTCGGCTCGCTCGGCTCGGCCGACGTCGGCCTCATGCAGCGGCTCATCGACGTCCTCGGCGCGACGAGGTACCGGGTGATCGTCTCGATGGGTCCGCAGCACGAGCTGCTGCGCCTCGCCCCGAACATGATCGGCGCCGAGCTCCTGCCGCAGCCGGCGATCCTGCCCCGGGTCGACGTGGTGATCAGCCACGGCGGCAACAACACGACGACCGAGGCGCTCTACTTCGGTCGGCCGATGGTCGTGCTGCCGCTCTTCTGGGATCAGTACGACAACGCCCAGCGGGTCGACGAGCTCGGGCTCGGCGTGCGGCTCGACACGTATCGGTTCGAAGACGCCGAGCTCACCGGCGCGATCGACCGGCTGCTGGCAGACGGCCGGCTCCGGGCCCGCCTCGACCGCCTGTCGGCCCGCCTCCAGGCCTCGCCCGGTACCGTCCGGGCGGCCGACCTCATCGAGCGGCTGCCGGAGACGAGGTCGCCGGTCGTCTGACGCCGGACCGGCCCTTGCCTACCGGCTACCGGCCGTGCCCGACCTCCTCGGGCAGCTCGTACCAGGGCACCCGCTCACCGACCCGCGCGCGCAGCTTCCAGCGGGTCGACTTCGGAGCGGCGTCGATCGCCGCGCGGAGCTCGGTCACCTGTGCTGCCGGATCGAAGCGCGTCTCGCGCCCGAAGTCCAGGTCGCCCGGCCGGAGCTCGGTCGCGAGGAATGCGCCGAGGTTGGCGAGGTTCCCGGTCACGGTCCGCCACCAGCCCCAGTCGCTCGAGGTGAGGCCGGTGATCCGCGACAGCGAGATCGCCTCGCCGCCGACGTCGTCCCCCGCGAGCGGGTACTCGGACAGGACCGCCAGGGAATCGAGCACGTCCTTGCGGTTGATCTTCACGACCTGGAGCTTCGAGAGCAGCAGGTCAGCGGGCGGCAGCGTCGGGTCCGAGATCGCGAGGCGATCGGCGAACTCGAACGTGTGGCACATCTCGAGGCGGTCGATGAGGACATCGACGGGCCGGTTCCACTCCGGGTCGACGAAGTAGAGCTGCTTGTGCCCGTAGAGGGCGTTGTACTGCTTGTCTCCGACGTAGCCCTCGGCGGCGAGGAGCTCGGTCAACGCCTTGCGGTCGCGGCTTCGCGTGGCGAGGTCCATGTCCCGCCCGTCGCGGTCGATCCGGGCCGTCCAGTCGCGGCAGAGCGCGTGGAACGCGAGGCCGCCCATGAGCCGGACCTCGAGCCCGCGGCGGTCCCCGAGCTCGATGATCCGGAGCGCCTCGGCGAGCGGATCGCGCTGCGTCCGAGACGCAGCGCCGGACGGGCCGGGAACGGTGTCGGGAGAGGTCGATTCCACGGGTGGCCGCGAATATACTCGCGCCACTTCGCGACCGGCACCGCCGGGGGGACGAAGGGCAGGTCCGATGCCGGCGTCGGGGTCCCGGACGATGGGTCCGGGGCGAGGAGGTGGTCGGATGGCCGCGGGTGGTCGCGCCCTGTTCACGCGCCAGTCCTCCGGACTCGTGCGCGAGGTCAGCGTCGTCAACGCGCTCTTCTTCAACACGGCCGCGTTCATCGGCGGCGGTCTGGGTTGGTACCCGGTCTTCTACGCCCTCGCCTTCGTCCCGATCGGGACCGCCTTCGGGTTCACCACCTACGGCGTGGCCGCGATCATCGTCGGCCTCTTCTGCGTCCTGCTCGCGCTGATCTTCGCCTCGCTGACGACGGTCATGCCGCGGTCCGGCGGCGACTACGTCTTCACGAGTCGGATCGTGCCCCGGATCGGGCCGTTCCTCGGCTGGCTCGAGAGCTGGACGCTCGCCTTCGCCTCGCTGGCGATCATCGCCTTCGAGGTCCCGATCTTCGTCCGCAACCTCCAGATCACGGGCCGGATCGTCGGGATCGGGACCGGCAGCTCGTTCTTCAGCGACGCAAACGGCTGGTTCACCGAGCAGCCGGGATACGTGACCGGATTGCCCGGGTTCATCGCCTCGCTCATCGTCCTGGCCCTGATCGCCGCGATCGTCTTCCAGCCGACGCGGCGGTTCCACCGGATCGTCACGTCGCTCGCCGTGATCGGCCTCGCCGCCGGGATCGTCATGTTCGTCCTGGGCCTCGTCGTCATCACGCCCGAGAAGTTCGCGGCGAACCTGCCCCAGTACGCGAACGGGCTGACCGTCGACCAGCTGACCGCGGCCGCCGGCGACACGTTCATCACCGACGGGGTCAACCTCGACCCGTCGGTCTTCTCGTTCGTGGCCGCGATCGTCTTTCTGAACTTCATCGGCTTCCAGTACAGCGCCTACATCTCGGGCGAGATCCGGGGCAACGTCCGGCGGGGGATCATCGTCGCCCTCCTCGGCGCGCTCGCGATCGGCGTCTTCATGAACTCGGTCTACACCGACTTCATCAGCGACCGCCTCGGCGTGAACGGCCAGATCGCGTGGGGCGCCTCGTACTGGGGCGGCTTCACCGACCCGGCCCTGCCGCTCGGGCAGCCCAAC
>DASTSC010000184.1:0-22868 GCA_035760905.1 Candidatus Limnocylindrales bacterium
CCGGTGCCGAGGCGCACCGCTCGGAACCGGGCGCTCGTCCCCTCCGTCTCCCGGGTGACGCCGGCCGCCGGCCGACGGACCAGCCGCAGACCCAAGGGGATCAAACCCGATGTCCAGCAACGTCCGAACCCTCGCCGCGGCCGGTGTCGCGGCGTTCGCCGTCGCCGCAACCACGTTCGTGCTCCGGCCCGCGTCGGCGCTCGGCGCTCCGACAGCCGATCCGAGCCAGCCGCCGGCGCGGACGATCACGGTCTCCGCGTCGTCGCACGTCACGCTCGTGCCGGACGTCGCCCACGTCGGGCTCGGGATCACCGCGACGAAACCGACGGTCGAAGCGGCTCGGGCGGAAGCGGCGAGGGTGATGAACGCGATCATCGCCGCGGCGAAGGGCAAGGGTGTCGCCGAGCGCGACATCCGCACGACGAGCATCTACCTCAGCCCGCAGTACGCGCCGGAGTGCACCTACGCGCCCGATGGCAGCGCCTGCGCGAAGCCGAACCGGATCACCGGCTACACGATGAACGAGCAGGTGGACATCACCGTCCGGAACCTCGACGCGGCGGGCTCGATCGTCGACGCCGCGACGGCCGCCGGCGCGACGAACGTGAACGGGATCTCGTTCGTCGTCGACGACCCCGACAAGGCCGCGAGCGACGCCGAGGTCGCCGCGATCGGGGCCGCGAAGGCGAAGGCCGGGGCGATGGCCGAGGCCGCGGGCGTGACGCTCGGGCGCGTCCTGTCGATCAGCGAGACGCCGGTCGCGATCCCCTACCCCTACCCCTACGCCGGCGGCGCGGCCGCGGCGCGCGACGCAACGACGCCCGTCCAGCCGGGCACCCAGGACGTGACGGCGACCGTGACGGTCGTGTTCGAGATCGCCTAGACGGGGACCTGGACGAGGCCCGACCGAGGCGTCGGACCGAGCGAACCCCAGACGACGACCCCGCCCCGGCGCAGCGCGGCAGTCACGGCGGGGTCGTCCGTGTCCGGCACGGATCGGACGACGAGCTCGGCCCCGAACCGCCCGACGACGGGCGCGAGTGCGGCGACGACGTCGAACCCGGCATCGCCCGCGCAGACGAGCTCCAGGCACCGACCGCGCCTCGCCGGCCGGGCCACGACCGCGCCGTGCCCGGCGGCGGCGAACGCGCCGGCCCGGCGCGTTTCCTCGGACGGCTGGCCGGCGAGCGAGCGCGTGACCGCGAAGAGGAGCCGCCGCGAGGCGACGGGACCGAGGCGCCAGTCGGGATCGCGAGGCGAGAGGAGCGGCAGGGCCATCGCATCGACGGTAGGTGGCCGCTCGCAACGGATCGGTGACGGGGGCCGGGCCGGCGTGACAGGCGCGTCACGCCACGGGATCGGCGGTGCGCCGAGGCACCGGGCCGGGCGACGTCGTCAGGACGGCGCCAGTCCCTAGCGGCAATGCTCGTCGATCGACCGGACCGCGGCCCACAGCGAGCGGCGAGCCGCCTCCACCGGCTCGAGCGCCGCGAAGGCGGTCGTCCCGACGGCCTCGTCGATCGCGCCGTGGAGGCGATCCGCGAGCCGGCGCGCCCACCGCCGGCCGAGCCAGCCGGCGTGGAGGCCGAGGAGCCGGGCGAGGAGGTAGCCCGCCACGAGGGCGCCGACGAGCAGGACGAGCGGGACCGGCACCGGGCCCAGGACCGGGACCTCCACGACGTCGGTCGGCGGCCTGACGACGACGACGAACACGAGCCAGGCGACCGCGGCGACGAGCACCATCGTGACCGCCGACTGGAGTCCGCCGATGAGTGGCCAGAGCCGTGACGAGGGCGGGGTGGCGGGGGTCGCCGCGATCACGCGGTCGAGCGCGCCGGCGAGAGCCGCGTCGAGTCGCCTTGGCTCGACGGCGTCGGCGAGGACCGCGCGGGTCCCGGGCGCTGCCGTCCGGAGCGGCTCGCCGAGGGCATCGCGGATCGGCTCCACGGCCGGTGCGAGCGATCCACGATCGCGCCATCGCGCGAGGTACCGGCGCGGGTCCGCCGAGCGGCGCTCGGCCCCCGACAGCCGATAGATCGTCGCGGTCAGCCAGCCGATCGGGCCGGTGCCGCGGCGGCGGGCCCGCGCCCGGGTCGCAGCGACCGCCTGAGATCGGGCCGTATCGAGGTCGACGACCCGCAGCACGCTCTCGGTCGCCCAGGCGATCGCGGATCGCCTCGCGGCCGGGTCGAGGATCGGCTGGGCCCGGGCGGTCTGGTCGACGCCGCCGGCCACGGCCAGCGCCTCGGCGGCCGCGACGACCGACGCGGCGAGGCGTGCCCGGACGACGCGCTTCGCCTCGGTCCCGGCCGCGAGCCAGCGCCGAACCGCGTCGACGCGGCCGTCCCGGGCGGCGGTGACGAGGACGTCGGGCGTCGACGACCGGCCGGCGATCCGGGCCGTGTCGCGGCGGAGGTCGGCGACCACCCGGTCCGCGTCGTGGTCGACGAGCCGGTCGGTCTTGTTGAGGATGACGACCTGCCGGCCGAGGCGACCCAGCCAGCTCCGAAGGAACTCGTCGTGGAGGACCGCGTCGGCGTACTTCTCGGGGTCGGTCACCCAGGCGACCGCGTCGACGCGGGGCAGGATCTCCTCGACCCGGGCGCGATGGGCGGGCTCGAGCGAATCGATGTCGGGCAGGTCGAGAACCGCCACCGACGGGAGCGGGTCGTCGCCTGCACCTGTCCCGTCGCCGTCGAGGCCGGCATGCTCGACGACCTCGCCGACGCCGAGCCAGTCGAGCAACCCGTCGAGCGCGTCGCGGCTGCCGGTCGGGATCCAGGCCACCGGCCGGCCGGTCGTCGGTCGTCGCACGGATGCGGTGCTGACGGCCTCGCCGGCGAGCCCGTTGAGGAGCGTGGACTTGCCGACCCCCGTGCCGCCGACGAGCGCGAGCACGTACGCGTCGGACGGGAACCCGAGACGACCGCGGGCATCGGCGAGGATCGCCTCGGCGTCCGCGGTCGGCAGACCGAGACGGCGGGCCGCGTCGATCGCGGCAGCGAGCTGCTCGAGACAGCCCTCGAGTGCTGAGGTCGGCACGCGTCAGGGCGCCGACGGTCGCCCGATCGCCGGCGCCTCGGGCTCCGTGAGGGTCCGCACGGTCGGCGCGTCGAGGACGGCCCGGACGAGCGGCGGCAGGGCCGGCGGCAGCGAACGGACGTCCGCCGCGGCCGTCCGGAGCGCGTCGGCCAGGTCACGCAGCCGCTCGCCCGCCGGCACGAGCTCGTCGTACCGGGCGCGCTCCTCGCCGAACGTCGCCGCGAGGAGCGCGTCGAGGTTCTCGCGCGCGTGCCTCAGCAGCTCGACCATCGCGGCCTCGCCGAAGAGCGCGCCGAGGAGCTTCTGGTTGAGGAACGCGGTGCCGGCAGCGACGCCGATCTCGGCACCGGTGAGGCCGCCCGTGTGGAGGAACGTCCCGAGCATGACCCCGGTGCCGAGGGCGTTGACGCCGACCGACGCTCCCTGGGCAAGCCGCCGCTTGACCGGGCCGGTGGCACGGACCTCCTCGCCGATGGCGGCGAGCCAGCCCTCGAGCCGCACTCGGAGCCCGTCGTCGAAGCCCGGTGCCGTACCCCACAGGTCGGGGCGGTCGGCGATCATCGCGGCGGCGGCCGGATCGTCTGCCCAGGCCGATGCCGTCCGCCGCGCGGCCTCGGCGGCATGGAGGCGGGCGAGCCCGACGAGGTCGTCGAGCGTCGCCCGACGGACCGGTTCGACCGGCGGCGGCGTTCGCCGGAAGATCGCGGCGAGCGCGCCCCGGACCCGGCCGATCCCGCTCGAGAAGAAGCGGGTGACCTCGTCGGCGCCCACGAAGTCGTGCCACTGGCGGACCGCCTCCTCGCGCAGGAACGTGCCGCGGGTCAGCCCTTCCCGGAGCGCCACGAGCTCCGACTCGTAGCGGGTCGCCGCGGTCCGCCGGAGCGCGTCGGCGTCGATCGCCTCGTGCTCGGCGTCGTCCGCGACCGCGTCGAGCAGCGGACCGAGACCCGCGATCGACCCGGTCAGGGCCCGCGCCGCGACGGCACGCCGCTCCCCCCGGTTCGCGCGAAGCCCGGCGATCCGCTCGAGGACCGACGAGACGGGCTCCCGCCTGATCGCCTCGGCGTCGGCGTCGAGGTCGCCCTCCGCGACCGCCACGAGCGGGACGGCGTCGGGATCACGATCGGCGGGCCCGCCCGCCGGCCGGAGCCGGAGGCCGGCCGTTCCGAGCAGCCGGACGAGGTCGTCCTCGACCTCGCGTCGTTCCCGCGGGTCGGGCGGCATCCGGTTCACGACGACGATGAGCGGCAGCCCGCGTTCGCGGACCCGGCCGAGCACGGTCCACGGAACGCGGTCGGCGTAGCGGCTGGCGGTCGTCACGAACAGACACAGGTCGGCCGCCTCGACCAGGCGATCGGCGAGCTCGCGGTTGGCATGCTCGACCGAATCGACGTCGGGCGCATCGACGAGGGCGACGCCGGGCGCGATCCGGCCGTCGTCGACGAGACGGATCCGGGCCGGATCGATCGACGCGAGCGAGCCGTCGAGGAGCGCGTCCCGATCGTCGGGATGGACGAGCACGATCGCCTCGCGCGTCGTCGGCCGGAGGACTCCCGTCGGGCTCGTCGGACGGCCGGCGAGCGTGTTGAAGAGCGAGCTCTTGCCCGCCCCGGTCGGGCCGAGCAGGAGCACGACGAGCGGCGCATCGAGGCTCCGAGCGCGGACCCGGAGATGGCCGACGACGTGGTCCCGGAGTCGTTCGGCCCGCGTCCGAGCGGCGTCGCCGACGGGTGGCGTCGACAGGCGCTCACCGGCGAGGTCCGCGAGCCGCTCCACGAGGCTCGGCAGATCGGGCGCAAGGCCGCGGTCGTGCGCTCCAGCGGCGCCGTCGTCGGGCATCACGGGGCGCCGGACCGTCCCGGTCGGATCCTCCACCCGCAGAGCATCGCGCGAAATCGCCGGCGACGGAAGGGGCGTCGCGCCGGTCCGCGCGTCGCCGGCCTTGCAGCCCCCCTCCTTGCGTTACGGCCGCAGGAACCGGAGGACGTCGGGGTGATCGTCGGTGAGCGGCGCCGCGGCGACGCGGGCGGTCGCCCAGCCGGCCGCGCGGAGGCGGTCCGAGAGCCCGGCGTCGGTCGTCGCCGCGACCCATTCGGAGGCCGTCGCGCCCGCGGCAACCGCCTCGACCGACGGCTCGAAGTTCCGGTGGAGCGGCGCCAGCCCGGCCGGGATCGCGGCCGCCGCGACCGCCGGCTCGAGGTCGTAGTAGCGGGTCGAGATCTGGGCCAGCAGGAGACCGCCCGGCCGGAGCGTCCGCGCGTCGTCGGCGATCGCCTCGACCGTGAGCAGGTGGGCCGGCACGGAGTCGGACGAGAACGCATCGAGGATCAGCACGTCGAACGTGCCCGAGGCGATCCGGGACAGCGACAGACGGCCGTCGCCGAGCACGACGTGCGGCCGCGTCGCGGCGTCCGCGAGGTAGGTGAAGTAGCGGCCGTCGCTCGCGACGTCGACGACGACCGGGTCGATCTCGAAGAACGTGAGGTCGTCCCCGGCCCGAGCGTACGGGCTGATCCCGCCGGCGCCGAGGCCGACGACGCCGACCGTTCGCGGCCCCGGTCGGACGGCGTCGAGGGCCGCGAACACCTCGCCCAGCGGACCCGTCCGAACGTAGTAGCCGACCGGCTCGTCGCGCCGTGCCGGGTCGATCCACTGCGAGCCATGAACCGTCGTCCCGTTGTAGAGGACGGTCCGGCCCTCGCCGGGCGGCTGGACGACCTCGGTCACCCCGAAGTAGCTCCGCGCGCGGAGGAGCGCGGGGTCGGGCAGGACGAACGTCGCGAGGACGAGGACGATGGCGGTGGCGAGCGCGAGGAACCAGGCCTCGCCGCCGGCGAGCAGGACGAGCGCGCCCACGAGCAGCGAGCGGAACGCGGCGATCGTCGCGAGCGAGCGCTCGGCGAGCAGGGTGATCGCGACGACCGCGGTCGCGGCGAGATACGGTCCCAGCCGGGCGGGAGCGCCGCGCAGGAACGGCCGGGGGTCGAACGAGATGCCGGCCGTGCCACCCGCGTCTTCCCCGTCGGGTGGCGCCGGCACGAGCGGGCCGCCGCTCCACGCGACCGCGACGAGCCCGAGGACGAGCAGGATCGGCAGCTCCCAGATGCCGGGGAAGACGCTCGGCGCGACGATCCCGACGAACGCTCCGCCGACCACGCCGCCGGCGGACAGGACGAGGTAGAAGTCGGTCAGGCGGTCGGACGGCGGGCGGTCGTCGGCGAGGCGAACGTGGAGGGCCAGGGCGACGACCGCGAAGCTGAGCCACTCGAGCGCGACGAGCGGCGCGATCGGCCAGGCGCCGACGCTGCCGGTCGGTACCCACAGCAGGGTCACCGCTGCCGGGGCGAGGACGACGGCCGCCCGGCGAACGCGTGGCGCTCGAGCCGAGAACGCAACCACGAGCGTGGCGAGGTAGATCGCGAGCGGCACGACCCAGAGCAGCGGCGCCGAGACGACGTCCGTGGCGATCACGTTCGTCACCGCGGCGAGGAGCCCGGCCGGGACGGCCGCGAGGAGGCCCCAACGAACGCGCCGGAGGGCGCCCCCATCGAGGGGCTGCCGGGCGCGAGGCGCGAACGACCGCTCGTCGTTCCGACCCGCACGCCCGACGGCGATCGCGGTCGCGACGAGGAGCGCGCCGAGGACTGCGAGGCCGCCGGCCCAGGCGATCCGCTGCGACGCGAGGCCGAGCGCCGGCTCGATCGCGACCGGGTATGCCAGCAGCCCGACGAGCGAGGCCGCGTTGCTCACCGCGTAGAGCCAGTACGGGTCGCGGCCGGTCGTCCGCGTGTACCAGTCGGACAGGAGCGGCGTCGTCGCCGACAGGGCGAACGCGGGCAGGCCGACGAGAACCGCGAGCAGGACGACGACGTTGAGGACATCCGGCAGGGCGTCGGCGCGGAGGTCGGCCGCCCGAACCGCGAGCGCGGCCGCGCCCGCGGCAAACGAGATCGCGACGACGGGCACATGAACCGCCGCCGCGCGCCGCGAACCCACCCGCAGCAGGACGTGGGCGTAGGCGTAGCCGACGAGCAGGATCCCCTGGAAGAACGCGAGGGTCGTCGCCCACACGCCGGGCGTGCCGCCGAAGACCGGCAGCGCGAGCCGCCCGACGAGCGGCTCGACGGTGAACAGGAGGAGGGCCGAGAGCGCGATCGTCGCCGCGAAGAGGAGGGTGACGCGCGCGTCGCGACCGTCGACCGTCAGGCCTGCTCCCACCTGGTCATCGTCGCACGCGACGGCCGCATCGACGGCGGCCCCGTCGGGTCAGCCGGCGACGGCGGGTTCGTGCGCGGGGGTCGCGACGCGGAGCATGCGCCCCTCGACCGCGAACAGGGCGGCCCCGGCGAGTCCGATCGCGCCGCCGACGACGAGCGCGGGCGCGAGCCCGACCGCGTCGGCGAGGATCGCCCCGGCAACCGGCGCGACGATGCCCACGGCGTTGGCCGCCGCGTAGTCGGTCGAGGTGAAGACCATCGCCCGGTGGGCCGGGACGCGCTTCATGAGCTCGTCGAAGAGGGCGAGGCTGAGGCCCGCGTTCGCGGCCGATCCCACGGCGGTCGCGACGCCGGCGAGGAACGGGTTCGGGGCGAGGCCGAGGAGCACGGGATACGCGGCGGTGGCCAGCGTCGACGCCAGCAGGACGGCGTGCCCGCCCCGGCGCCGTGCGACGCGCCGCCAGCCGTGGTACGCGACGAACGTGGCGACGGAGCCGGCGGTCACGATCAGGCCGATCTCCGCGTCGCTCGCGTGGACGCCGCGGACGTAGACGAGCGTGACGATGGGAGTGACGAGCCGGACCGACCCGGCGACGAGGACGTGCGCGACGAGATAGCGGGCGAACGCGCGGTGGCGGTCGGCGAGCTCCCGCCAGCGGACCTGGGCGACCCGGCGGAACGACAGCCGGGCGACGTCGGACGCCGAGCGCGACAGCAGCTGGATCCGGGACTCGGCGCGGGCCGCGACGATGCCGGCGGCGGCGAACGTCGAGAGCGCGGCGGCGTAGTTGGCGGGCGCCGGCAGCGCGTCGAGCAGCCAGCCGATGATCGCGACCGACACGGCCCCGGACAGGGCCATCGTTCCCCAGCGCCGGCCGAGCAGCTCGTATCGACCACGGGCACTGGCGGCGTCGTTCATGACGATCGTGAACGCGACCTGACCGATCGTCGCCGGGGCGGCGACGACGACCCACACGGCGAGGATGGCCGGGACGGCCAGCGAGGCCGGCGCCGTCGCGACGAGGACCGCCATCGCGAGATAGCCGAGCCAGGCGACGAGCCGCGAGAGGCTGAACCAGCGGATGAGGTCGGCGCGGCCCTCGAGGTACGACCCGATCGGGATCGCCAGGAGGAGCGCGGCGACCGCCGGCACGACCGTGATGAGGCCGACGTCGAGGCTCGACCCGCCGAGCCGCGCGACGATCACCGGCAGGAACGGCGTGGCCGCGTTCGTGACGCCGACCGCGAGCGAATCGCGGCGGAGGACGCGTTCGTTGTGCTGTTCGAGCGCGTGCGGCGACCGCTCCGCGGTCGAGTCCTCGGCCGGGGCATCGCCGGCCTGCTTCGCTTCGGGCATCCCCATGATTGTCGGGTCAGGCGCAGGCCGCCGCTCGTCCACGAACGTGGAGGGTGGGCCGGTACGTTCGGTGGAGCCGGGTGACGGCGGCGGGGGCCTCGGGAGGCTCCGCGCCGCCGTCTCGGGACGCCGCACCGGCTCGCGGCTGCCTACTCCACGGGGATCTCCTGGTAGGTCGCCTCGAGCCGGACGCCGGAGCGGGCCCGGACGACCCGGCTCACCTCGAAGATCACGAGGCCCGAGACCGCCGTCGCGGCCGCGATGAGGAACCGGACGAAGTCCTTCGTCGGCGCGCCGTCCTCGCCGAACAGCCCGTTCGTCAGGATCCCGATGCCCGACAGGGGATCCGAGAGGTATGCCCACTCGGCCACGAGGCAGGCGACGAGGCTGAGGACCCCGACGATCGTGATCGTGGGAACGCCGCCGATCCGCCCGGCGACCGGCGAGCTCTCCCACAGCGCCCGCCGCCGACTCGGAAAGAGGATCGCGGCGATCGAGACGAGGATGAAGCTCACGATGAAGACCGAGATGCCGGTCAGCGTGGTGAAGTCCGGGTTCGTCGCGTAGACCCAGAGGGCGATCGCGCTGCCGATGCCGACGATGACGAGCGAGATCACCGGCGTATGCGTCCGCTCGTTCACGTCCCCGATCCGGGCCGGCAGGACGCCGTCGAGGCTGTACGCGAGCAGGTTCCGCGAGGCGTTGAGGATCTGGCCCGGCAGCCAGGTGTAGCTCCAGAACAGGAACCCGAGACCGAGAAGGAACGCGAGCAGCCCGCTGTTCGCGGCGTATGCGACGAGCTCGGTGAACGGGACGGCGTACGGCAGCTTGAGGACGGAGCCGTCGGCGAGGTAGGGGTCCCAGCCGATCGCGCCGAGGAACGTCGTCCCGACGGCGTTCTGGAGGAGCGCGGTGAGGACGATCGCGACGACCACGGAGACGATCGCCGCGATCGGCATCGACCAGAGCTGGATCCGCGACGCCTGCCGGATCTCCCCGCCGATGTAGGCCGAGCTCTGGTTGAACACGAGCTCGAGGTAGATCCAGGTGATCGGGATGAGCGTCCAGTAGAGATCGAACGGCGCCTCGACGAAGCCGCCCGACGTGGCGGCGTCGACGATCGCCTTGTGCGTGTCCGGCTGGCCCGTGACCGGGTTCCAGATCGCGTTGAAGTTCGCGGCGAACGAGTCGGGCGAGGTCGTGAGCAGGACGATCGCGGTGAGCGCGAGGCCGGCGATCGCGATCACGAAGAGGACGTTCTGGATCCGGAAGTACGCCCCCAGGCCGAGGCTGAACACCGCCACGAGCGCGGCGATGAGGAGCGCGCCGGTGATGAACGTCCCCTCGGGCGTGACGAACCAGTTGCCGAGATCGACGAGGCCGGTCGAACCGGTCGTGAGGCCCACGCTCCGGCAGAGCGGCCCGAGTCCGAAGCGGGCGAAGAACGCCGACGGGACGCCGCCGTAGATGAACCACCAGATCGTGTTGATCCAGCTGCTCATCATCCCGAGCCGCGGCCCGAGGATCCGGCTGACGTAGACGTAGTCGCCGCCGGAGCGCGGCATCGCCGCGGCGAGCATCGAGAACGCGAGGCTCGTCGGGAGCACGATCAGGAGCGCGAGCAGGTAGCTCCCGATCATGTTCCCGCCGGGATAGAAGCTCGGCTCGAGCTGGATGACGAACATCATCATCAGCCCGATGCTGACGAAGTTGATGTTGTAGACCAGGGTGCTCCAGACGCCCGCCTCGCGAACGAGGCCGGTCGCCTGGCGGGTGAAGAGGCGGGGGCCGGTGTCGACTGCTGCCATCTGTCTCCTCCCTTCGAACCGACGTCGAGACCACGCTCAGGCGGTCATCGGCGCCCCTCCCCGGATCGCGACCGCCCGGTCCGGGGCATCGCGGCGATCGGTCCCGGGCCTCACTCGGGCGGGATCTCGGCGAACGCCCGCTCGATCCGGACGCCGCGGCTGGCCTGGATCGCCCGCGCCCCGAGGTACCAGAGCACGCCCGTGATGAGGACGCCGGCCGTCACGATCCACATCCCGTACGGTCCGAGCACGAACGTCGTCAGGACGTCCGGCGTGTGCTCGAGGCCGTTGATCGGATCGGCCCACCAGATCCACTCGACGATCAGCAGGCAGACGGTCGCGACGACGCCCACGATCGACATGAGCGGGATCCCGGCGACCCGCCAGTTGACCGGCGACGAGTCGAAGACCGCCTTGAGCCGGTACGGGAAGACGATCGCGGCGATCGAGCAGAGGACGAACGACAGGATCCAGCCGAAGATCCCGTAGAGCGTGTTGATCACGCCGCGGGTGTAGAGGAAGAGCGAGAGCCAGCCGAGGATCGCGACGATCACGATCGCGGCCGTGGGTGTGTGGCGCGTCTCGTTGACCTCGCTCACCCGAGCCGGCATCAGCCCGTCGAGCGACCAGGCGAGCAGTGCCCGCGTCGACGCGAGGAAGTTGATCGGCAGCCAGACGTACGTCCAGAAGACGAACGTGAAGCCGAGCACGAGCGCGACGAGCAGGTTGCCGGGGAACGCCGCGGCGACGACCTCGTTGAAGGCCGGGACGAACGACAGCCCGAGCGCGTCCGGCGAGAAGTAGTTCGCGCTGATCGCGCCGAGGAGCGGCAGCCCGACCAGGTTCACGACAGCGCCGACGAGGATGAACATGAACACGGTCACGAAGACGACCCCGCCCGGCATCCCGAGCATCTGGCTCACGCGTGCCTGGCGCACCTCGCCGCCGAGGAAGCTCGAGGTGATCGCGAACAGCACGATGAACTGCGGCCAGGTCGACGAGTAGATCGTCTGGAGCGAGTCGTAGGGAGCGGCCGGCTGCGCGAGCGAGCTCGCGTTCTGGATGCCGCCCGCGGCCGCCACGTACGCGTCGAAGTTGCCGGCGAAGGCGCCCGGGCTCGCGAGGAACGCGAGCACGATCGCAGCCAGGATCCCGATGATCCCGATGACGAAGACGGTGTTCTGGAGCCGGAAGTAGACCCGCGTCCCGGTCGCGAAGATGATCGCGAACAGGACGATGAGGATCGTGCCGACCACCAGCGTGACGTCCGGGTTGACGAACGCGTTGCCGAGTTCGATCAAGCCCTGGCTGCCGGCGGCGACGCCCGTCATCCGGAACAGCCCCGACAGCCCGTATTGGGCGAGGTACGCGGCCGGGACGCCGATGTACACCGTCATCCAGGCGACCCAGTTCCACGAGGCGACGAACCCGAGAAGCGGGTGGAGGGTTCGGCTGATGTAGACGTAGTCCCCGCCGGATCGTGGGATCGCCGCCGAGAAGAACGCGTAGACGAGCGCCATCGGGATCGCGAGGAGCGCCGCGATGACCATCGACTGGAACAGGTCCGCGCCGGCGTAGAACCCCGGCACGAACAGGAGGATGAACGCGACGCCGATCCCGATGTTCTGGTTGTTCACGTTGTAGACGAAGGTGTCGGTCCTTCCGATCTCCTTCGTCAGCCCCGTCGCCTGACGGGTGAAGACGCGAACCTCGCCGCCGGCCGCCATGTGCCCTCCTTCCCTCGCGGTCAGCCGACCACGAGCTGCTGCGACTGGACCTTGCCGTCGCGGAGCGTGACGATCGCCCCGTTGAGCGCCCCGGTGGAGTACGCGCTGCCTGGGTTGACAGCCAGCGTCCGGCCGATCTTCACGAAGCCCCTCGACTCGTGGATGTGGCCGTGAAGCGAGACGAGCGGTTGGACGCGCTCGAGGAAGGCGCGCACGGCGGTGCTGCCGACGGGGACCATGACGGTCTCGCCGCCCTCGACGACGACCGAGAGGTCAGGGCGGAGCTTGGGGGCGACGTCGAGCCGCGAGTTGTACGGCGGGACGTGGATCACCGCGACCAGGGGCTTGCCCGGGTCGATCGACGACTCGAGATCACGGAGGCATCGTTCGATGTCAGCCTCGTCGAGCTCGCGATGCGTGTTCCAGGGGGTCCGGTTCGACGGGCCGAAGCCGAGGACCTGGTAGGCGCCGAGATCGAGGACCTTCCCGTCGGGATTCACGATCGTCGACGACTCGCGAAGGACGTCGTCGACGTACCAGCCGTCGTCGTTGCCGGGGATGACGAGCGCCGTGATCCCGGTCCCTGCGAGCCGCTCGTCGGCGAGCCGGAGCCAGGAGCGGAGCGTGTCGGCCATGATCCCGGTGAAGACCTCGTCCCGGTGCGCGTCGTCGGCCGCGAGGCGCTCGTAGTCGGCCTCCTCGCAGCGGTAGGGATAGAAGCCGTTGAACCGGGCCCGGTCCTCGAGCGCCGCGATCTCCTCGTCGGTCCGGCCCACCTGCACCCGACCGCCGATCCGGGCCTCGACGCGACCGTCCCGCCGGCGCACGAGCGGCACGAGCGCCTTGCCCGTGACGTCGCCGGCGACGACGATCGTGTCCACGCCGTAGAAGCGGGCTGCGTTGAGGAACTTCCGCCAGCAGACCTCGGAGCCGTGGAGGTCCCCGACGACGTAGATGCTGGATTTGGCGGCCACGGGCGTCGGTCAGGTCCGGACGGGCTCGCCGCCGGTCGCCCAGCCGCCGAGCACGTTGAAGACGAGGTAGCAGGCGAGCCGGGTGCTGATGCCGGCCGGGTCGTAGGCCGGCGTCAGCTCGACGATGTCCATCGCCACGGGCCGACGCCCGCCGACGAGCTCGATCGCTCGGAGCGCCTGGGCCGACGTGAGGCCGCCGGGCTCCGGTCCGTCCGTACCCGGCATCGCCGATGCGTCGATCACGTCGGTGTCCCAGGTCACGTAGAACGCGTCGCTCCCGTCGGTCACCCGGTCGAGCGCGTCCGCCACCACCGCGTCGATCCCGCGGCGGGTGACTTCGCGCATCGTGAACACCGCGAGATCGTGGTCGCGGGCGAACCGGTACTGCTCGGGCGGGTTGAGCGCGCCGCGGATCCCGACGAGCGCGACGTTCCGGGCGTCGACGTTGTCTCGCTCGACGGCGCGCGCCACGCCCGACCAGTTCGTGAACCGCTCGCCCGCGACGTCCGGCTGGCAGTCGAGGTGGGCGTCGAAGTGGAGGTAGCCGACCTTGCCGCGGACGTGCCCAGCCACGGCGTCCATCGCCGGGATCGGGATCGAGTGGTCGCCGCCGACGAGGATCGGGAACGCGCCGCCGCCGAGGATTCCGGCCACGGCCGCCGCGATCGCGGCACGGCTTCGGGCGGCGTCCCCGGGCACGACCGCCACGTCGCCGCAGTCGACGAGCCGGAAGGCCTCGAACAGGTCGACGTCGTATTCGCCGAGGTAGGGCAGGTACTGCTCCGACGCATCGCGCAGGCCGCGCGGCCCGTGGGACGAGCCGGACCGGTAGACCGTGGCCTGGTCGAACGGCACGCCGAGGATCGCCGCCAGCGCGCCGTGGGCGCGGATCGCGGCGGACTCGGGCGCGACGTGGGGCGCGCCGAGGAACGTCGACGGCCGTGTCGACTGGAGGACAGTCGCCATCGGTCCCGCGATCAGGTCCGGACGATCGCTCGTCGCGGCCTTCGCCCCGTCGAGGCTCGGTTCGTTCGTCATCCGTCACTCCCCTTCCCGGAGCCGGCCGCCCGGTGGACCGCGACGAGCGACGTCATCTCGTAGGCGAGGTTCGCGGCCAGAAACGCCGTCTGCGCCGCAGGGTCGTAGGCCGGGATCACCTCGACGACGTCGAAGCCGACGAACTCGATGCCGCCGAGGGCACGCACGATCTGGAGCGCGTCGTGCGCCGACAGCCCGCCGGGCTCGGGCGTGCCGGTCCCGGGGGCGAAGGCGGGATCGACGACGTCGATGTCGAAGCTGATGAACGCCGTCGCCTGCCCGACCCGCTCGCGAATCCTGCGAGCGGTCTCCTCCGGTCCGATCCGGAGGACGTCCTCGGTCGTCAGGTAGTCGAGCCCGAGCTCGGTCCGGAGCGACGTCCAGTCGTCGGCCTCGTAGAGCGGGCCGCGGAGGCCGACCTCGATCGAATGGCCGACGTCGACGAGGCCCTCCTCGATCGCCCGGCGCATCCACGTCCCGTGGTTGTACTTCTCGCCGAAGTAGCTGTCCCAGGCGTCGGTGTGGGAGTCGAAGTCGACGACCGCGACGGGACCGCGGGAACGCGTCGCCCGCAGGTGCGGCAGCGTGCAGGCGTGGTCGCCGCCGACGAGGAGCGGGACGACGCCGGCGTCGACGATCGGCGCCACCTCGCGGGTGATCGCCTCGTAGCTCCGCTCGGTGAAGCCCGGGACGATCGCGACGTCGCCGTAGTCGACGCACGAGAGGACGTCGAAGGGCTTCACGTCGAGGTTCGGGTTGTAGGGCCGGAGCATGACGCTCGCCGCCCGGACCGCGTTCGGCCCGAAGCGGCCGCCGACCCGGTAGGTGACCCCGGTGTCGAACGGGACGCCGACGACGGCGAGATCGACGTCGACGAGGTCGCGGACGAGGGGCAGGCGGAAGAACGTGGAGGGACCCGTGAACCGGGGCGACTGCATCGAGTCGGCCTGGGCGTAGCGGGGTCCGCGGGCGGGCGGCTGTGACTCAGACATGGTTGATGTCATACACCGACGGGATGGCGCCGCCGAAGGCGAAGACGGCGACGAGGGCGACGATCGCGAGGACGACGACGAGGCCGTCGAGCCATCCGAACGTCAGCTCGTCGAGATACGTCCGCTCGACGGGGGCGCCGAAGCCGCGCGACTCGATCGCGACGTCGAGGTCCGAGGCGCGCCGCAGGAGGGTCAGGACGAGCGGGATGAAGACCGGCACGTAGCCGCGGAAGACGCGGGTCAGGAACGGCATCGCCTCGACGTCGTAGCCGCGGAGCCGCTGGGCGGAGACGATGTCGCGGAACGTCTGGCCGACGAGGGGCGTGAACCGCATCGCGACGCCGAACGTGAAGATGAACTTGTACGGCAGGCGGAGCTTCGCCAGGGCGGCCATGAGCCGCGGCATCGGCGTCGTGAAGGTGAGGACCGGGATGAACGAGACGACCGCGAGGATCTTGAGGCTGATCGTGATCCCGAAGAGCACGCCCTCGACGGTGAACGGGCGGCCGAGGATGACGATCGGCAGCAGGGGCGTCTTGCCGTTGTAGTACATGAAGCCGTTGATGATCGTGAGGACCGTGAAGACGATCGAGAGGAGGGCAAGCAGGCGGACGAAGTAGCCGAGCGGGATGTTCGCGATCCGCCACAGGACGAGGGCCACGATCGTGAGGGCGATGAGGACGACGGGGTTGAACGAGCCGAGGCTGACGAGCCAGAAGACCGTCACGAGGAGCAGCTTCGTCAGCGGGTTGAGGGCGTGGATCGGCGTCTGACGCCGCGCGTGGCGGAGGGCGAGGACGGTCACGCCGGCGTCCCGGCGACCGGCGGCCGGGGTTCCACGGCCGTGCCGGGACGGAGTGCCGCGAGCAGCTCGTCGACCGAGAGCGCGCTCGTCGGTCCGATCGAGGGGGCGAGCTCCTGGGCCAGCCTGGCCGCCTGCGGCGGCTCGAGATACGTCTCGCGGAGCACGTCGGGTCGGGCGAAGGCGTCGCGGGTCGGTCCGTCGAGGATGACCCGACCGAGCCCCAGGACCACCGTCCGTGGCGCGTAGCGGGCCACGAGGTCCATGTCGTGGGTGATCATGATCACGGTCGTGCCGAGGCCGTTGAGGTCGCGCGCGATCTCGCACAGGCGGTAGCGGCCGGCGTAGTCCTGGCCGGTCGTCGGCTCGTCGAAGACGAGGACGAGCGGGCGCATCGCCACGATCGAGGCGACCGCGACCTTGCGCCGGTCCCCGAAGCTCAGCTTGAACGGGTAGACGTCGGCCGCGGCGGTCAGACCGGTCAGGTCGAGGGCGGCCTGGATCCGCTCCTGCTGCTCGCTCTCCGGCACGCCGATGTTCTGGAGCCCGAACGCGACCTCCTCGCGAACCGACATCCGGAAGAGCTGCGTGTCGGGGTTCTGGAGGACGACGCCGATTCGCCTCGGCAGGGCCCGGGCCGTCTTCGGCGTCACGAGCTCGTCGTCGATCCGGATCTCGCCGGAGGCCGGCCGGAGGAGACCCGCCAGGCACTTCACGAGCGTCGACTTGCCCGAGCCGTTCTGGCCGATGAGGGCCACGAACTCGCCGCGCCCGATCGAGACGTCGATCCCGTCGAGCGCGCTCGACTGGGTGCTCGGGTAGGAGAAGCGCAGGTCCCGGACGTCGATGAGGGGCGGGCCGGGCGCCGTGGGCGGCGCGCTCGAGCCCGGGTCGAGGGCGTCGGCTCGGGGGACGGCTCCGAGGATCGGGCGGATCGCGTCGGCGGTCGCCGTGACGGTAAGGGCCGGCGGTGGGGCGAGGGGCGGGCTGAGCGCCGCCTGGATGCGGACGACCTCCGGGACCGCCACCCCGACGCGATCGAGCAGATCGATCCGCGAGAAGACCTCCTCGGGCGGTCCGTCGGCGACGACCCGGCCGGCGTCAAGGACGATCACCCGCCGGGCGTGGTCGGCCACCGCCTCGCTGGCGTGCGTGGCGACGACGATCGTCGCGCCGTCGTCTGCGTTGAGCCGGGCGAGGACCTCGAACGTCTCGTCGGTCCCGACCGGGTCGAGCTGGGCGGTCGGCTCGTCGAGGACGAAGATCGCCGGCCGGACGACGAGGCCGGCCGCGATCGCGAGTCGCTGCTTCTGGCCGCCCGACAGCTCCTCCGGGGCCGCCTCGTCGAAGCCGGCCAGCCGGACCGTCGCGAGCGCGCCGTCGACGCGTTCGACGAGGTCCGCCCGGGGGATCCCGAGGTTCTCCGCCGCGAAGGCCACCTCCGAGCGGACCGTCGTCGCGAGGATCTGGGCGTCGGGGTCCTGGAGGACGACGCCGACGTGCTCGGCGAGCTCGTAGACGTGGTGCTCGGAGGTCACCAGCCCCTCGATCTCGACCTGGCCCGAGAGCGTCCCGCCGATGACGTTCGGGATGACCCCGTTGAGCATCAGGCAGAGCGTCGTCTTGCCGGCGCCGTTCGCGCCGAGGACGGCGACGAACTCGCCGGCGGCGATCTCGAGATCGACGTCGCGGAGCGCGGGCGGGCTCCCGGGGTAGGCGAAGGTGACGCCGTCGATCCGGATCGCCGGCGCAGCCGCGCCCGCGGACGTGGCGCCGATGGGCGCGGCGGTCACGATGCGGCGCGCGTCAGGCGGTTCGGCCGGATCGGCGCAGGAACCAGCCCGCCGCGACCAGGACGAGGCCGACCACGAGGACGATGAGGCCGAGCCCACCGTCGCTCGAGGTGATGTCGGCCTTCGCGCTCGCGTCGGCGAAGACGACGCTGTAGACGCGCAGGGCGCCGAAGGCGGCGAGGATCCCACCCAGCGCCAGCACCCAGAGTCCGATGTCGCGGCTCATGACGGGTCCTCCTCGACGAGCGTGTTCTGCATCCGCCGCAGCCCGGAGCGGCGCAGGGCGACGATGCTGAGCGTGATCACGACGGCGCTCGCGATCGAGATCGGGACGACGTAGCCGATCCAGGCGCCGTAGTTGACGGTCACCGCGGTCTCGATCGGGAAGCCGAGCCGCCAGTTGTAGACGCCGATCCAGGGCACCATCCAGCTCGTGCAGCCGATGAACGACACCCCGAGGACGCCGAGGAACATCCGGACCCGGTCCGAAGCCGGATCGCGGACCCAGCGCCAGAGGAAGCCGCCGGCGACGTAGTTGACGATGAGCAGGGCGAGGCCGGCGTAGGCCCACAGCCAGCCGAGCGTGTACGTCGGCTCCGTGGGGGTCCCGAATTGGGCATCGACGCCGAGCGCGTTGCGGTACGGGACGATGAGGACGAACGCGATCCAGAAGACCGCCCAGGGGATGAAGAACTTCGTGTACTTGCGGTCTGCGGCGAGGCCCCAGTAGAGCGCGATGAAGCTGCCCGACAGGTTCGCGTCGATGATGAACAGCGGATACGAGGCGGGCGACAGGAACATCCCGATCAGGCCGCCGATGAGCGCCGCGACGAAGCCCGCCCACGGCCCGAGGACGATCCCCGCCAGCGGGGCGAAGATGATCATCCCGGCCGAGACGTAGCCACCGCCCGACAGATAGAAGAGCATCGGGACGATGCTCAGCGCGCCGACGAGCGCCCCGAACAGGGCCACCCACGAGATCGGGGCGCCGAGGACGGTGGCCATGCCCCGTCCCTGGAACTCCCGTGCGCCTGCCGTCTCACCACCCGCCATCGGTCACCCTCCGTGGTCGCGCCCGACCCCCCGATGCGGCGCTGCTGGCCATAACGGCGCTGTAAGGCGCTATTAGCGGTCGCCGCGGCCTGCACGTCAATGCCGTCGTTGCGAAAACGGCTCGCCTAGACTGCCGTCGAGGGGCAAGACGGAGGGTTCGTGCGCGCGATCGTCCTCGAACAGACCGGGCATCCGACGCGGCTCGAGGAGCTCGAGCTCGATCCGCCACGCGCCGGCGAGGTGCTCGTCCGGCTCGAGGCGAGCGGGATCTGCCACTCCGACCTCCACGTCCGCGACGGCGAGTGGGAGCGACCCGGCCCGATCGTCCTCGGCCACGAGGGCGCCGGCATCATCGAGGCGGTCGGTCCGGGCGTGACGGACCGGGCGGTCGGCCAGCGGGTCGCGCTCTCCTGGTACTACCCCTGCCTCGCCTGCCGGGCCTGCCAGTCCGGCCGCCAGTGGCTGTGCGAGTCGACGCGGGCCCTCGACCATCGGCTCCCCGACGGCTCGTCGCGCATCCGCCGCCCCGACGGCCAGGAGGTGCTCGCCTATCTCGCGATCGGCACGCTCGCCGAGCGAACGATCGTTCCGACGTCGGCGGCGATCCCGATCCCCTCGATCGTCGCCCCGGAGGTCGCCGCGCTCATCGGCTGCTGCGTGACGACCGGCGTCGGGGCCGTCCTCAAGACCGCCGAGGTGCCGGCCGGCGCGAGCGTTGCGGTGTTCGGGCTCGGCGGCGTCGGGTTGTCCGTGGTCATGGGGGCCGTCGTCGCCGGCGCCACCCGAATCATCGCGATCGACCGCGTCCCGGCGAAGCTCGATCTCGCCCGCGAGCTCGGCGCGACCGACACGATCCGGGCGACGGAACCCGAGGCGACGATCGCCGCCGTTCACGAGACGAGCCGGGGCGGGCCCGACTTCGCGTTCGAGGCCGTCGGGCTCCCGGCGACGATCGAGCAGGCGATCGCGGTCCTGCCGCGCGGCGGGACCGCCGTCCTCGTCGGGCTGACGCCGTTCGGCGCACGTGCGACCTTCGAGGCCTTCCCGTTCGTCGACGGCGCCCGCCGGCTGCTCGGCTCGAACTACGGCTCGGCGGTCGCCGCGATCGACTTCCCGCGCTACGCGGAGCTCCACCTCGACGGCCGGCTGCCGATCGAACGGCTCGTCGAGCGGCGGATCGGGCTGGGCGAGGTGGAGGACGCGTTCGAGCAGATGCGCCGGGGCCGCTACGCCCGGCAGGTCGTGACGGAGTTCGCGGCATGAGCGGCGGACCGGCCGGCAGCCTGGCCGCGCTCGCGGCGGCGGTCCGAGATGGCCGCGTCTCCGCAGTCGCGCTCGTTCGCCGATCCCTCGAGCGGATCGAGGCGGCGAGGGCGCTCAACGCCGTCATCGCGCTCCGGGCGGAGGTCGCCCTCGACGAGGCGGCGGCACTCGATCGGCGGCTCGCCGAGGCCCGATCGAACGGGACCGAGGTCGACCTCCCGCTGGCGGGCCTGCCGCTCCTCGTGAAGGAGACCGAGCACTGCCTCGGGCTGCCGACGACCTACGGCTCGCGGCTGTTCGCGGATGCCCGGGCGGCGGATCGATGGGGCCTCGTGCCGGGCCGGCTCGTCGCGACCGGCGCGATCGCCGTCGGCAAGACGAACGTGCCCGAGTTCGCCCTCGAGGGCTACACGGCGAACGACCTCTTCGGGGTCACCCGCAACCCGTGGGCGCCCGAGTGGTCGCCGGGCGGCTCGTCGGGTGGCTCAGGCGCCGCGGTCGCGGCCGGCCTCGCCCCGCTCGCGACGGCGACGGACGTCGGCGGATCGATCCGGATCCCGGCCTCGCTGTGCGGGCTCGTCGGCCTCAAGCCCACCGGCGGGCTCATCGGCCGCGACCCGGACCTGCCGACGCTCGACCTCAACAACCACGGGCCACTCGCGACGAGCGCGGCCGACGCCCGGCTCCTCCTCGGGGTCCTGGCCGGGCCGACACCCGGCGACCCGTTCGCGCCGCCGCTTCGACCGATCGGCCCGGGCGGGCCGCCGAGCCGGGTGCTCGCGACGCATCGCCTCACCGGTTGGCCCGCAGACATGGCCCGGGCGCTGCCCGATGCCGTCGAGTCGCGGTTCGCGACCGCCCTCGAGGCCGTCGAGCGGGACGTCGCCGGCGGGCTGGCCGTGGAGCGGATCGCGCCCGCCGCGATTCTGCCGGACGGTGTCGACCCCGAGGACTGGTTCCGGATCGTCGCGATCGAGCAGCTGGAGGCGCTCGGCGGGCGGGAGCGGCTCGGGCGCGATGGCGCGCTGCTCTCGCCATCCGCGCGGGGCACGTTCGAGGCGGCCCTCGAGGTCGCGCCGTCGGACTACCACGCCGCCCGGCGTCGCCGCTACGCGTACACCCGCCACCTCGACGAGGCCCTCGGCGAGGACACGATCCTGCTCACGCCGACGCTCACCGTCGAGGGCTGGTCCGCCGACGGACGGCTGCCGGGCGAGGACGAGCCGGGACCGCCGTCGTGGGTCTATGCCGTCGAGGTGGCGAACTTCGGCGGCCATCCGGCGGTCTCGCTGCCGGCCGGTCGGTTCGACAACGGCGTCCCGTTCGGCCTCCAGGTGATCGCGCCGCGGCACCGCGACGACCTCCTCCTCTGGTTCGCGGCGGCCTGGGAGGCCGCCCGGCCGTGGCCGCTCGTGGCCGCCGGCTACCAGCCGTTCGAGGCCGGCCTCTTCTGATCGGTTCGGCGCCTCGGCGTCAGGCCGGCGGCTCCGGTTCCTCGATCGGGGGAAGCAGCTGGCCCTCGATGATGAGGCGGCTGCTCCGACCCTTCGTGAAGAACGACCAGGCCCAGCGGACGGTGACCACGATCCGGTTGGCGAACCCGATCAGGTAGAAGATGTGGATCACGAGCCACATGAGCCAGGCGAGCTTGCCCGACAGCCGCCCGAACGGCCCGAGCCAGCGGATGTCGGCCACCCCCGCCAGCCGACCGATCGTGGCGACGTCGCCCTTGTCGGTGTAGCGGAACGTTGCCGTCGGCTCGCCTGCGACGCGGCGTCGGATCTCACGGGCGACGTAGCTCCCCTCCTGGATCGCGGCCGGCGCGACCCCGGGCACGGGCTTGCCGTCGGCGCGGTTCGCGATCGCCAGGTCGCCGACCACGAAGATCTCGGGATGGCCGGGGATCGTGAGGTCCGGCCCGACCCCGATCCGCCCGGCCCGGTCGGTCTCGACGGCGACGGCCTCGGCGACCTTCCGCCCGAACGACGCGGCCTGGACGCCGGCCGCCCAGAGGACGGTTCGACTCGGGATCCGCTCGTCGTGGCCGTCCGGCCCGTCGCCGCCGACGCGGACGGTGACCGCCCGGTCGTCGATCGCCCGCACCGGGTTCGAGGTCCGGACGGTGACGCCGAGGCGCTCGAGCTGGCGCTGGGCGGCGCGTGACAGGCGTTCGGGATACGTCGGCAGGATCCGGTCGAGGGCCTCGACGAGGACGATCCGGGCGTCCGGCGGCCGGATCGCCCGGAAGTCGTTCCGGAGCGTGTCGTTGGCGATTTCGCCGAGCGCGCCGGCGAGCTCGACGCCGGTCGGCCCGCCGCCGACGACGACGAAGGTCATCCACTCGGCCCGGAGGTCGGGGGTCGCCTCCCGCTCGGCGGCCTCGAAGGCGATGAGGATTCGCCGCCGGATCTCGATCGCGTCCTCGACGGTCTTGAGCCCGGGCGCCTGCGACGCCCATTCGTCGTGGCCGAAGTAGGCGTGCCGGGCGCCGGTCGCCACGACGAGCGTGTCGTAGTCGATCGGGCCGCCGTCGGAGAGGAGGACGCAGCGGCGCTCCGGGTCGATCCCGACCGCCTCGCCGAGGAGGACGGTGATGTTCGCCTGCTTGCGGAAGATCGCCCGCAGCGGCTGGGCGATCTCGCCCGGGCTGAGCGCGCCGGTCGCGACCTGGTAGAGGAGCGGCTGGAAGAGGTGGAAGTTGCGGCGATCGACGAGCGTCACGTCGACGCGGTCGTCACCGCCGAGACCGCGCGTCACGTAGAGACCGCCGAAGCCGCCGCCGACGATGACGACCCGATGCGG
>DASTSC010000185.1:0-2126 GCA_035760905.1 Candidatus Limnocylindrales bacterium
GACGGGCGGGTCGCGGGCGTCGTGCGCCAGCAGGACCTGCTCAGATACGTGGCCGAGTCGTTCCCCGAGGAGCTGCTCAACCTGCCACCCCGACCGCACCAGACCCTCGAGGAGACCGAAGGGGCGTGACGACCACCGAACCGGCGCACGAGGCGCCCATCCGCGAGCTCGAGCGGGTCACGATCCGCTTCGCCGGCGATTCCGGCGATGGGATGCAGCTGACCGGCACCCAGTTCACCCGGACCGCCGCCGTCTACGGCAACGACATCAGCACGTTCCCGGACTTCCCGGCCGAGATCCGCGCGCCGGCCGGCTCGCTGCCGGGGGTCTCGGGCTTCCAGATCAGCTTCTCGTCGACCGACATCCACACTCCCGGCGACGCACCCGACGTCCTCGTCGCGATGAACCCGGCCGCGCTCAAGACGAACGTCGGCGACCTGCCGGCGGGCGGCGCCCTCATCGTCAACACGGACGCCTTCAGCCAGCAGAACCTCAACAAGGCCGCCTACACCTCGAACCCGCTGACGGACGGCTCGCTCAAGCAGTACACGGTCTTCGAGATCCCGATCACGACCCTCAACGAGCGGGCCCTCGACGGGCTCGACATGACCTCGAAGCAGAAGGACCTGACGAAGAACTTCTTCGCCCTCGGGATCATGTTCTGGCTCTACGAGCGGTCGATGGACCCGACGCTCACCTGGATCGACCAGAAGTTCGGCGGCCGGCCGGTGATCGCCGAGGCAAACAAGCGGGCGCTCAAGGCCGGCTACGCGTTCGGCGAGACGACCGAGATCTTCCACACCCATTACCGAGTCAAGCCCGCCCACCTGCCGCCCGGGAGGTATCGCAACATCACCGGCAACGAGGCGACCGCGCTCGGCTTCCTCGCCGCCTCGAAGCTCGCCCGGCGGGACCTCTTCTACGGCTCGTACCCGATCACGCCGGCCTCCGACATCCTCCACCAGCTCTCGGGTTACAAGAGCTTCGGGGTGAAGACGTTCCAGGCCGAGGACGAGATCGCGGCGATCGGGTCCGCGATCGGGGCGAGCTATGGCGGCGCGCTCGGGATGACCGGCACGTCCGGGCCCGGCATGGCCCTCAAGAGCGAGGCCCTCAACCTCGCGGTGATGGTCGAGCTGCCGCTCGTCGTCATCGACGTCCAGCGGGCCGGGCCGTCGACGGGCATGCCGACGAAGACCGAGCAGTCGGATCTCCTCCAGGCGATGTTCGGCCGGAACGCGGATTCGCCGCTGCCGATCGTCGCCCCGGCCACGCCCGCCGAGTGCTTCGATTACGCGATCGAGGCGTGGCGGATCGCCCTCAAGTACATGACCCCGGTCGTCTACCTGTCGGACGCGTTCCTCGCCACCGGCGCCGAGCCGTGGCGGATCCCGGAGGTCGCCGATCTGCCGTCGATCGGCCGCGATACCGCCAGCCGCGACGACGGTCCGTTCATGCCCTACGCGCGCGACCCCGAGACGCTGGCGCGGCCGTGGGCCGTGCCCGGGACCGCCGGCCTCGAGCACCGGATCGGCGGCCTGGAGAAGGCCGACATCACGGGCAACGTCAGCTACGACCCGGAGAACCACCACCTCATGCAGACGCTCCGGGCCGAGAAGGTCGCCCGGATCGCCGACGACATCCCGGACCTCCAGGTCTTCGGCCCCGCCGAGGGCGATCTTCTCATCCTCGGCTGGGGCTCGACGTACGGGGCGATCCGGAGCGCCGTCGAGCGGCTCCAGGCCGCCGGCCGAAGCGTCGCCCACGCCCACCTCCGGCACGTCAACCCGCTGCCGCGCAACACCGAGACGGTCCTCCGGAGCTATCGCCGGGTCCTCCTGCCCGAGATCAACCTCGGCCAGCTCCGGCTCCTGCTCCGCGGCCGCGACCTCATCGACATCGCCGGCTTCAACCTCGTCCGCGGCAAGCCCTTCCGGATCGCCGACATCGAGGCCGAGGCCAATCGCCTGCTGAACGAGCTGTAGAGATGACCACCCCGACCGAACTTCCCGTCCTCACCCGCAAGGACTTCGTCTCCGACCAGGACCCTCGCTGGTGCCCCGGCTGCGGCGACTACTCGATCCTCGCCCAGACCCAGAAGGTGATGCCGGACTTCGGGGTGCCGA